>JBJKRE010000175.1:0-7378 GCA_046704825.1 Acidobacteriota bacterium | reverse complement strand
TGGCCCGGGGGCGTCATTGTTCACCCCCACGAAAGGGCCCGTCTGTTTTTGTTATATCTCCCGCATTGTGACGGGTGTGGTGCGTTCGGCCCGGCCCCCGGCCGGGCCGGGAGGCCAGGGCTCTCCGGCTCGCCGGCGACCGCCCCTCCGCTGCCACCCGATGCGGGAATCAGGCGGGGGGATCCCCTGTTGTCCCGCTCTGCGCAGGTGATCCGCCTTCCCGCGAGTAGCCTGGCAGGCCCCGGGCATCCGCGTCCGGTACACGGCGCCGTCCGGCGGATGGTATGATGACTGGTCTTTATTACGCGGGAGGTTTCATGCGAAGGTTCACGATCGTCATCTTGGGTCTGTTGTTCGTCCTGTCTGCGGCGGCCGCGCAGATGCCCCCGCCCGATCCCGTGCCCATCCCCTTTTCCCAGGTCCACAGGGGGATGGTCGGCACCGGCTTCACGGTCATGTCCGGCCACACCGTCACCACCTTCACCGCCGACGTGCTCGGCACCGTCGATCAGGGCGCCGCCCAGCCCCGCATGATCATCTGCGAGCTGAAGGGCCCTCAGGTGTCCAGGACCGGCGTGCTCGCCGCCATGAGCGGAAGCCCGGTCTACATAGGAAAGCGTCTTCTCGGCGTGGTGGCCTATTCGTGGGCCTACTCGAAGGAGCCTCTCTGCGGGCTCACGCCCGCCGAGGACCTTCTCTCCGTCCGAACCCGGGCCCTGGGCAGCCGCGGGATTCCTGAAGGCGTCCGGCCCGCCACGGAGTCGGACTTCGCAACCGGCCTGACCGCAGACCATGCCCCGTTCACCCTCTTCCCCGCGACCTCCGCCCCGCCGCCCCCTTCCTTCGACGACGAGAGCATGTCCCGACGGTTGGCCGACCTCGGATTCGCGTGGTCCTCGCGCCCTGAGGGCGGCGGAGGCGCGGACTCGGAGGCAAGCTTCTCGGCGCCGCCGGGCCCCGGCGGCATGATCGGTGTACAGCTCGTGTCCGGTGACGTCCAGTTCACCGCTTTTGGCACGGTTTCCTGGGTCAAGGGCGGCAGCTTCCTGGCCTTCGGCCACCCGTTCCTCAACCTAGGGTCCGTGGAGATGCCCGTGGTGGGCGCCCGGGTCGTGACGCCCGTGGCCAGCTACCAGCGGGGTTTCAAGCTCTGCGCCCCGGAGGGGCCCCTAGGCCTGGTGGTGGAAGACCGGAGCACGGGCGTGTTCGGACGGTTCGGTACGCGAGCCGACACGCTGCCCGTAGCCCTGACCTTCAGGGGCCCGGGGCTGGCCGACCGCACCTACCGATTCAGCGTGGTGAGACAGAACCAGCTGACACCGTTCCTGGTGAACGGGGCCCTGGCCTCCCTGTGGAGTACGCTGGAAGATACGGTCGAGGCCAAGAACGTCCTCCTCTCGGACTTCACGCTGGTCCCGGAGAACGGCCCGAAAATCCGGCTGCAGGACCAGGCCTTCACCGGCGCCCAGGCCCTCTCGTCAGCCTCCGAGTACATTTCGGACGCGGTCAACCTCCTGCTCAACAACCCCGAACAGGCCGTGCCCATACGGCGCATCAGCCTGACCGTCACCACCAGCCCCGGACAGGACGCCTATTCGGTGGACACGGCCTGGCTCGACCGCGCCGCGGTGCGGCCGGGTGCCCCCCTCCGGCTTCACGTCCGGCTCAAGGACTACCAGGGCGCCGCCAGGACCGTGTCCCTCTCGGTTCCCACCGACGGGCTCCAGCCGGGGCACTACGCGCTCATGGCGGGGGGCGCCTTTCAGCTGCTCAAGACGCTCACCGCCGCGAACCCGTCGCGGCCGAGCACGGGCGCCGGCTACCTCGCGTTTCTGAAGAAGGTTCCCACGAACCGTGCGCTCGTCGCGGCCGTGCTGAGCACGGGCCAGGCCCTCATCCTGAAGAACCGGCGGATCGGCGGGCTGCCCCCGTCTATCGGTGCCGTCCTGGGCGCACAGCCCATGGCGGAGGCCACGGACGCCGGCCCTTACGGGCTCGTCTGGACCGGAGTCGAGAACCAGGACCAGCTCGTGGAAGGAGCCATCGAACTCGATTTCGACGTTAAGGAGACCGGCGATGAAGCCAGGTAGGCGATCCCGTTTCGTACCATTGTCCCTCGCGGTCCTAGTGGCGGCCGCCGTGTGCATCACCCCGTCGGCCACACAGATCCAGACGCTCCTCTCGTCGTCCCAGGACCTCTGGGCGGGCTTTCCCGACGGCATTCGCGTGAGCGCGGACGGCGCATTCCTCCCCTCAGGGGCATTCACAAAGGGAGCCGGCCTGGGTGCCCTGCCCCTCTGCAGCGCGTCCGCCGGCGGTTCGGTCTACGTGGGAACGGCGCCCTCGGGCGATCTGCTGAAGTACGCCGACGGAACGGTGACCGTCGCGCACCACTTCGATGAACCCCTGATCACCGCCCTGGCCGTCCTCAAGGACGGGGCGATTCTGGTGGGGACTTCCACCCCTGCGAAGGTCTTCCGGTACGAGCCGGGCAGCGGGAAGACCACCCTGGTTGCGTCCCTCAAGGCCCAGTACGTCTGGGCGCTCCTCGCGAGGAAAGGGTCGGTGCTCGCGGCCACGGGCAACCCCGGTGACGTCTTCCGGATCGACGCGAGCGGAGGGTTGCGGACGGTCCTCCACACGGATGCGCACCACATCCGGAGCCTCGTGGAATGGAAGGACAAGGTGTGGGCGGGCAGCAGTTCCCCGGCCTCCCTCTACGCCATCGGCGACGCGGGCGCCGTCTGTGCCGCCACACTGGACGGCGAGGAGATCGCGGCCATGGGACCGGACGGCGATGACCTCCTGCTGGCCGTCAACGCTAAAGCTTCGGCCGCGCCCTCCGGCAAAAACGGACAGGGCGACGGAAACGACGGGAGCTCCGCGCTCTACATCATGAAGGCAGGCGGGACGCCGGAGCACCTGAGGTCCTTCGGCGCCGCGGCGTCGAGCGTCCTGAGCACCCCGGAGGGTTGCACCGTGGGGCTTATAGACGGACGCCTGCTCGAGGTCCGGGGCAGGGACGTCTTCCTGTCGGCCCACTGGGACGGCTCGCCGGTGACGTCGCTCGCCCGTGTCTCCGGAAAGGAGGCCGTACTCACGGGCGCGCCCTCCGCCATCTACCTGGGCGGCGGCCCGGACAACCACGTCTTCGTCTCCCTCGTCGCCGACATGGGGTCCCCCTCCGAGCTCGGCCGGACGGTGGTGACCGGGAAGGGCGCGCAGCTGTTCCTCCGGAGCGGCAACACGCCCAAGCCCGGCGACTTCTGGAGCCCTTGGAAGCCTGCGGCCCAGGCCGCCTCGCTGCCGCCCGCCCAGTACGCCCAGTGGAAGCTGGTCCTTTCGGACGGCGGACGCGCGGCGCTGGTGTCCGTGGCCTACCGGCCCGAAAACAGACCGCCGGTCTTCGCCTCCGCCCAGGTGGATCCGCCCGGCAAAGTGTACGTCCGCTCCGTCAGCCAGCTCGGCGACCACCTGGTCCGAGAGATCCACGAGAAGGACTCGCCCTTCCCGGCGCTGGCCGAGGCCCCCTCTTCGTCGTCGCCGCCGCAGACCTACTACCTGGCGGGCTACCGCATGGTGACGTGGAAGGTGTCGGACCCCGACGGGGACGACGTGCGCGTGACCGTCCAGTTCAGACCGTCGCACGAAGCGGCCTGGTTCGACCTGGCGAAGAACGTTTCGGACCCCTACTACGTCTTCAATGCTCAGGGGCTTCCGGACGGCACCTACCGGATGCGCCTGATCGCATCCGACGCGGCCTCCAACCCGGAGGGCGGCGCCGCCGCCACGACCCTGGACCTCCCCGTCTTCGTCGTCGACAACACCCCGCCGACCGTGAAAGTCGCCGAGAAGGCGCCGGGCAGGCTGGAGGTCGTCGTGACGGACAACACGGCCGTCCAGACCACGAGGGCGAGCGTAGACGGAGAGCCCTGGCGGGTGCTCGAGCCCACCAGCGGCACCGCCGGCGCGGGGAGGCGGACGTACGCCTTCGACTATCCCGTGAAAGGGGCCCACTGGATCGTGATCCAGGCGGTGGACCCTTACAGGAACGAGACTACCCGCGGCTACCTGGCCCGCCCGGGCCGATAGCGCAGGATCGCGGAACGGGAGACGGCCCCCGGCCGCCCGCCGGCCCGGGAGCGGACACACGCTCCCGGGCGGCGGCCACTCCCCACTTGTATGGGAGGTTGACGTGTCTCTACTCTGGAAAGGTTCCCTCTATAATGAAGCGTACACGGGCGGTTGCCGCGGGGGCCGCTCGGTAGCCGCGGCGGGGGCCGTGGCTCCGCCCCAGGGCAGGTCCTACGCCCCGGACAAACTGGTGGACGTCCTCCACACCCGGCTCGACCTCACCGTGGACCCGGCAAAGCGGTCCGTGTCCGGCGTCGCGACGCACACGGTCCGACCGATCCAGGACGGGCTCGACAGGCTGGTGCTGGACTGCGTCGAACTCACGGTGGACGGCGTCGCGGACGGCTCGGGCCGCCCGCTGCGGTTCGACCACGACGGCGAAAAGCTCGCGATCCACTTCGACAACCCGGTGTCGCGGGAAGAGGCCCTCGACGTGGCCGTGGCCTACCACGGGTCCCCCCGCCTGGGGCTCTACTTCACGGGCCCCACGGAGGCCTGTCCCGGCAAGGCCGGGCAGGTCTGGAGCCAGGGGCAGGACGAGGACAGCCGCTACTGGTTCCCCTGCTTCGATTACCCCAACGAGAAGGCCACCTCCGAGACGCTGGTCACCGTTCCCGAGAACTGGACCGTGGTCGGAAACGGCCGCCTCCTGGAGGTGGTACCTCACGGCAAGGACGGCACCAGGACCTGGCACCACCGGGAGTCCACGCCCCACGTGAGCTACCTGCTCTCCATCGCCTGTGGGGAGTTCGCGAAGATCGAGGAGGTCTGGCGCGACATCCCGGTCCAGTACTTCGTCAAGCCCGGCTTCGAGGCCCACGCTCGCCGGGCTTTCGGCCGGACCCCCGACATGCTCTCCTTCTTTTCCGACTACTTCGGCTGCGACTATCCCTACGAGAAGTACAGCCAGGTCGTGGTGGAGGATTTCATCTTCGGAGGGATGGAGAACATCAGCGCAACGACGCTCATCGACCGGTGCCTGCCCGACGAGCGGGCCGCGCTGGACTACGAGCCCCAGGACCTCGTGAGCCACGAGTTGGCCCACCAGTGGTTCGGCGACCTCCTGACGTGCAAGGACTGGTCGCACGCCTGGCTGAACGAAGGGTTCGCCAGCTACTGCGAGGTCCTTTACCGGGAGCACTGGCGCGGCGAAGAGGACGCCGGATACCACCGGCTCCTGCAGGCCAAAGGATACTTCGCCAGAGACCGCGTCGAGCGCCGCCCGATCGTGACCAAGGGCTACAGCATCCCCATGGAACTCTTCGACGCCCACATCTACCAGAAGGGTTCACTCGTCCTGCACATGCTCAGGAGGGCACTCGGTGAGGAGCCGTTCAGGCGCTGCCTTGCCGAATACATCAAGCGCCACGCGGGGGGCAACGTGCAGACGGAGGACCTGATCGCCGTGGTCGCCGACGTCACGGGCCGGAACCTCGAGGGGTTCTTCGACCAGTGGGTCTACGGGGCCGGGTTCCCCGAACTCGACGTGACCTTCGCGTGGGACGAGCGCAAGAGCGCCGTCACCCTCACCGTGGATCAGAAGCAGAAGGTCGAGGGCGCCACCGGGCTCTTCCGGATCCCCCTGGAGGTCCGCTTTCACGGCCGCAGATCCGTGCGCGGGGAGACGCTCCAGCTCTCCGAGGCCCACCAGGTCTTCGCGTTCCCCACCCGGGAAAAGCCTCTCTTCGTCAGCGTGGACCCGGGGGCGAACATCCTGAAGACCCTGACCCTCAACATGCCGGCGGAGATGCTCAAGGCCCAGCTCAAGAAGGACCCGGACTGGTTCGGCCGGATCGAGGCGGCGCGCGCCCTCTGCCGCAACGGGAGCCGGGACGCACTGGCCGCCGTGAGGGACGCCCTGCAGAAGGACCCCTTCTGGGGAGCGAAGGCCGAAATGGCCGGAGCCCTGGGAGAAAACGGGTCTCTGCAGGCCCGCGATGCCCTGATCGGCGCCCTGCGCACGAAGAACCACAAGGTGAGGCGCGCGATCGTCCTTGCGCTGGCCGCCTTCAGGGACGACGCGACCGCCGACGCCCTCGTCCCGATCGCGAAAAAGGACCCTTCCTACTTCGTGGAGGGTGAAGCCAACGCCTCGCTGGGGGCCACGCGGCGGCCACGGGCCTTCGAGGTGCTGGTGGAGAGCGCCCGCAGGGACAGCCACCTGGACGCGGTCAGGGCCGGCGCCCTCTCGGGCCTCGCGCAGTTGAGGGACGAGCGGGCGTGGCCGGTCCTCGAGGCCTGCGCAAAGCCGGGCGGAGCGCCCCAGGGCCGCGTGGCGGCCCTGCGCGCCATGGCCGGTATGGCTAAAGGACGGGAGCCCTACCGCTACGACGTTCGCGAGACCCTAGAGGGCTACCTCCGCGACCCCGATTTCTTCGTAAAGTTCGGCGCCATCCTGGCTCTGGAAGTCCTCGGCGAACCCGCTTCGTCGGAGGCGGTCGAACGGACGGGGCTGCGCGAAGCCGACGGCCGCATCCGGATGACGTGCCGGGACATCGCGAAGAAATTGAGAGAGGGCGCGGCGGGCGAGGACGCCGTCAACGCCGTGAAGGCGGAAGTGGAGAAGCTCCGCGAGGAGAACCGCCGGATGGCCGACCGCCTCTCGAAGCTGGAGGCCCTGAGCGGCAAGCCGCCGGCCGGCGGCGGACGCCGTCAGTCGCCGGCGAAAAAGGGCGTTTCGTAGAATCGGGAGGCCAGGACGTCGGCGAAGCGGCCGGCCTTTTCGGTTCTGCGGCAAAGGAAGAAAAGGCTCACGGACATGGCGGGCAGCAGACGGCTCAGAGGCCTTGCCACAGCGGCCGGAAAAGGATAGAAATTCGAGCCGCGGGCCCCTTCCAGTTCGAAGTATCCATCGGCGGTGACGAACCGGCGGAAGCCCCCTTTCGTGATGCCCCTGACGTGGGGCCCCAGCATCTCGATCGACGAGGGCTGCATCCCCAGCATCAGCATGACGCGGTTGTGCAGAGACGCGAGGTTCGGCACGCCGACGATGGCGGCGCCTCCGGGCTTGAGCACGCGGGAGATCTCCGAGAATATCCAGAAGATCTCCTTGGTGTGCTCGATCACCTGGTTGGCGACCACCAGGTCGAAGAAGCCGTCCCCGTAAGGGAAAACGTCGCGCTCGATGTTCGCCGACACCACCGCGATGCCCTTCCCGCGGGCGGCTTCCGCGTAGGGTTCCCAGCTTTCGAGCCCGTGGAGCTCGCATGCCCTCCGTGCGACCCCGACCCCCACCGCCCCGCCC
>JBJKRE010000174.1:0-6347 GCA_046704825.1 Acidobacteriota bacterium | reverse complement strand
GCGTAGCGGTATGCGGGAGCTCCAGCTTCGCCCTCCAGGCGAACGGTACTGTCTTCGCGTGGGGCCAGAACTTCCAGGGTCAACTCGGCGACGGAACATACACCAGCCGGACCTTGCCGGTCCAGGTGGAAGGCGTTGCCGACGTGACCGCCATCGGCGCGGGCGCCGACGACCACGCATTCGCCGCCGCGGGTTGTTGGCTGACCTGTGCGACCAACGTTCCGGCCCAGGCGTGGGAGTCCGAAGTCGTTTCCTTCTGGGCACAGTATTCGGCCACAGGCTGTTCGGGCGGCGGCACCTACGAATGGGACTTCGGCGACGGCACGCCCCACTCCAGCCTCCAGTCACCCACGCACGTCTACGCCGGCCCCGGCCTGTACGCGTGGTCGGTCAAAGTGAGACTCGGGCTGGCCCTCCTGACCGAAAGGGGAACCATCCAGATCTGTGCTCCCGTCTGCTCGGCCGGCGCGGAACCCGCCACCGGGCCTGCGCCGCTGACGGTCCACTTCTTGAACGCGGACGCTCTCCCGGAAGGGTGCGCCGCGACGGTCGGCTACGACTGGGACTTCGGAGATGGCTCGGCCCACTCCAACGAGGCCAATCCCAGCCACACCTACGTGAACAACGGGACCTTCACCTGGGTCCTGACGCTGACGGCGGGCGGATCGGTCTGCACCCAGACCGGGACCGTCTCGGTCTGCACGGTCACGTGCTCGGCCTCTCCGTCGGTATCCACCGGCCTGGTTCCTCTCACGGTCGCATTCGCGGGCTCAGGTTCGGCGTCCGAGGGCTGTTCGGGGCCGGTTACGTACGACTGGGACTTCGGGGACGGCTCGCCCCACTCGACGGAGCAGAATCCCTCGCATACGTACTCGGCCACAGGGGGCTACAGCTGGACGCTGACCGTCGAGGCGGGCGGGCAGACCTGCACACAGTCTGGGAGCATCACGGCCTGCTCGCTGGACTATTCGGCCTCCGCCTCGGCCGCGGCAGGTGCGGCGCCGCTCGATATCGACTTCACGGCCTCGGCCACGCTCTCCGGTGGATGTCCTCCGACGATCGTCTACGATTGGGACTTCGGAGACGGGTCCGCCCACTCGAGCGCCCAGAACCCCAGCCACACGTACGCGCTCCCCGGCCGCTACACGTGGGTCGTGCGAATAACGGCCGCGGGACAGGACCGCGTCAAAATGGGCGTCGTCCGGGCCTGCGTCACGGCGTGCGGCGGCGCGCAGCAGGCCTATGCGTGGGGGTACGACAACGCCGGACAGCTGGGCGGTTCGGCGGTCCTCAGCTATCTCGCCCCGACCCAGGTCCCGGGCCTCGACGGTTTCGTGCAGGTCTCTGCGGGATCGTTGTTCACAGCCGGTGTGAAGACCGACGGGACGGTCTGGACGTGGGGACAGAACAGCTACGGCAACCTCGGGACCGGGAACTACAATCCCAGTTCCAGCCCGGTTCGCGTTCTCAACGTCGCCGGCGCCGTATCCGCGGTCAGCGGCAGGTATCACGTGCTCGCGCTCAAGACGGACGGCACGGTGTGGGCGTGGGGCTACGGTTACTACGGCCAGATCGGGGACGGCACGAACGACGGAGGACCGACACCGGTCAAGGTGCAGGGGCTCTCAAACGTTGTGGCCGTGGCGGCTGGCGGCTACTCGAGCTACGCCCTGACGCAGGACGGCCGCGTCTGGGCCTGGGGATACAACCAACATGGGGAACTCGGAGACGGGACCACGACAGATCGCAACACACCCGTTCAGGTGACGGGCCTTGCGGGCGTCGCGGAACTGGCGGCGGGCTTTTACCACGCCCTCGCCCTCAAGAGCGACGGCACGGTGTGGAGCTGGGGGCGCAACAACTACAGCCAGCTCGGGGACGGGACGCAGGAGGACCGCCACACGCCCGTCCAGGTAACGGGCCTTTCGCAGATCACCGGGATGGCCGCGGGACAGTACCACAGCCTGGCGAGGAAGTCCGACGGTTCGCTGTGGGTCTGGGGATACAACGGCAGCGGACAGCTCGGATTGGGAAACACGCAGAGACAGAGCGTGGCCGTTCAGATACCCGGTCTCTCGGGCGTCTCGGGAGCGGCAGGGGGTGACTACCACAGCTACGCCATCATGGCCGACGGGACGGTGCGGGCATTCGGGTCGAATTATTACGGCCAGCTCGGAGACGGAACGACAGAAACCCGGCTTTCCCCCGTACCTGTCCCGGGCGTCGGCCAGGTCGTCCAGATCGGAACAGACAACAATCACGCCGTGATATTGAGATCCGACGGTACGATCTGGATCACCGGCAGCGACAGTCACGGCCAGAGCGGAACGGGTCGCGTCATGCAGAGAATTTCCCCCATGCCGGTTGCGGGCATGGCCGGCGTCGTCGACACGGGGGCGGGCTCGTCGTGCAGCTTCTTCAGGCGTCAGGACGGCACTCTCTGGGGCGCCGGAGACAACGGCAGCGGTCAGCTCGGAACCGGGACCTGGCTCAACAGCGGCGTACCCGTCCAGGTCGTCGGAGGTCCGGCCGAGCCGATCCAGACTGCGGCGGGCGCAAGCCATGCGCTGGCCCTGGACGTAGACGGGAACGTATGGGCCTGGGGCGCCAACGGCTACGGCCAGCTCGGTGACGGCACGAGCTGGGATTCGCTCACCCCAAAGCTCGTGAACGTAAGGGGCCCGGTCGTCAGCATTGCCAGCGGATACTACCACAGCGTGTGCGCCCGGAGCGACGGTACGGTATGGGCCTTTGGGAACAACGACTACGGACAGATAGGAGACGGGACGACGGACTCGCGTCACGAACCCGTCCAGGTCCCCGGCCTCTCCGGCGCCGTGGCCGTCGCGGCCGGACGGTACTTCAGCCTGGCGCTCTTGTCCGACGGGACGGTGCGGGCCTGGGGCAACAACAGCTACGGCCAGCTCGGCGACGGCACCACCGAGGATCGCCATTCACCGGTGTCCGTGCCCGGGCTTTCAGACGTCGCGGTCATCTCGGCGGGATACTACCACAGCCTGGCCCTCACGACCGGCGGCTCGATCCGGGCGTGGGGCTCGAACAGCAACGGCCAGCTCGGTGACGGAACGCGCACCTCCCAGTCGGCGCCCGTCCAGGTCCTCTCGATCGACGACGCCATCGACGTGAAGGGAGGAGGCAGCAGCAGTTACGCATTGAGGCAGGGCGGCACGGCCTGGGCGTGGGGCTACAACCGTTACGGGCAGCTGGGGGACGGCAGCACGGTCAGGAGAACCGAGCCTGTCCAGGTCCCGGGCCTGACGGGAGTTATGTCGATCGCCGCAGGAGAAAACCACGCCCTCGCCACGGCTTCGTGCGGTCTCTCGGTCCAGTCGTCCGGGACGACGCAACTGTGGCGCGGCGGGACTGCGACCTTCGAGGCCTCGGCGGGCCAGATCGGGTGTGTCGGTTCGGTTACCTACGACTGGGACTTCGGAGACGGGTCGGCGCATTCATCAAACCTGAACACGACCCACGACTACGCTTCTGCGGGATCGTACACGTGGCGGTTTACGGCGGCAAACGGAGAGACGGAGGCCGGCCAGTACGGCTACATATCGGTCTGCGAGTTCTCGGTGAACGGAACGGCGTCGCCCGGCACGGGTTTCGTGCCCCTGACGGTCTCCATGGACGCCGAGGCCTTGCAGGGAGGGTGCAGTTTCCCCGTGACCTACGACTGGGACTTCGGTGACGGCACCGCGCACTCCAGCGAGCCGAGCCCGAGCCACGTCTACGCCTCTCCGGGGACGTACACGTGGACGTTGACGGCGACGGCCGAGGGGCGAACCAGAACCGACTCCGGGACGGTCACCGCGGTCAGCCCGCCCGTCATCACATCCATGAGGAAGCTGGGCAGTCCCTTCCGGATCAACGTGACGGGCAGCAACCTGCAGCAGGGCATCGCCGTCTACATCAACGGCCAGCTATGGGGAGACTCGAACAACAAAGGGCTCGTCAAGTGGAAGAGCGCGGCGAGCATCGTGATCAAGAAGGGCTCTGCACTCAAGGCACAGGTCCCGAAATACGCGGACACGACCTTCCGCTTCGTGAATCCAGACGGAGGGGAAACCACGGTCGTATGGCAGTGGCCGTGAAGAAGCGATTTGGGATTTGGAATTGGGATTGCGGATTTCAGCTGCGGCAGATGGGCCGCCTCCAAAGTTCGAATGGACAGGGAGGACGGTGAGACCGGATTGAAGACTGGGGTCTGAGAAAGGCGGAAACAGAGAGTCGGAAGTGAACGGCGGTAAGGGACGTGCCTTCGAAGCAGGTTGGCCGCAGTCGGTGGCCTCCGCTTCAAAGGCCTTTATCCGCCTTGATCACCCGGTCACTGGATCACATCCGTGGGGGCATTTACCCCATAAATTTTCCATCCGTGTTTCGCCTTGGTCCGGCCGGTGCCGGGTCGATATATTTGCGCCAGAGGGGCCGCCGAACGCCTCCCGGCGGAGCGGGGCCCGGGAGCGAGGGGCCATGCTGTACAAGTCTTTGAAGAAGGAAGCCTTCAGATCGGTCGTCGACGCCATCCTGGCGGGCAACGAGGTGGTGGGGCCCAGGCAGGTGGGGACGGACCGGCGCGGCAA
Source organism: Acidobacteriota bacterium (assembly GCA_046704825.1). GTDB lineage: Bacteria > Acidobacteriota > UBA4820 > UBA4820 > DSQY01 > CAVRTJ01. The sequence continues at coordinate 1,746 of JBJKRE010000174.1, read as the reverse complement.
GCCCATCCACCAGTTCCTGCCGGTCGAGCGTTTCGACGACATCGACTTCGGGTACGAGAGCACCGAGTTCTCCGCCAAGACCTACTTCCTGCCCTTCCGGGAACAGCTCTCGGCCTACCGCTTCACCAACGGGGACTGGGAGCAGACGATCCGCTACCGCGTCCAGCCGCGGGCCATCGTGGGCCTGCACGCGTGCGACATCAACGGCCTTCTGAAGCTGGACAAGGTCTTCGCGAAGGACTGGTATCCCAGCCCCTACTACATCTCACGCCGCCGCAACACCTTCATCGTGGGCATCGACCACGACCCGTGCGAGGGCGCCTTCTGCCGCTCGCTCGGCACGGACACGGTGACCCACGGGTTCGACCTGTTCCTCACGGACATCGGCGACAGCTATTTCGTGGCCGTGGGCTCGGACCGCGGCCTCTCGCTCATCGACCGCTTCGACGCGAGGCCCATCACCGAGGAGGACTCCCACCTGTACCTCGCCGAACGAAAGCGCATCGCGGGCCTCATGGAGACCGACATCAACGTGAACAACCTGCCCAACCTCCTGGACATAGAGTTCGAGTCGCACATCTGGGAAAAGTGGGGGAAGAAGTGCCTGAGCTGCGGGACGTGCGCCATGGTTTGCCCCACCTGCTACTGCCACGGCATCCACGAGCGCATATCCATGGACTTCAGGGAGGGCGCCAAGATCCGCCAGCTCCACTCGTGCAACCTGGTGGACTTCGCCGTCGTCGCGGGCGGACACAACTTCCGCCCGACCCCCGAGAGCCGGCTGAAGTACCGTTACTACCACCAGCACAGGGGATTCGTGGAGCAGCACGAGGAGCCCAAGTGCGTGGGGTGCAACCGCTGCGGCCGCGCATGCCTGGCGGGCATCGCGCCGGTGGACGTGATCCGCGAACTGCAGGAGGAGAGCCCATGAAGAGCCTGCTCCTTCCTTACGAGGTCACCAAAGAGGCCGAGATCAGGGAGCCGCTGAACTACAACCGGCGAAGCCGCCTCATGAACACGGACCGGGTGGTCAAGGCGGAGATCACGAGCATCACGCAGCTGACCGACATGGAGAAGCTCTTCCACGTGCGCATCGTGGACCCGGCGGAACGGGCGCTGTTCAGCTTCCAGCCCGGCCAGTTCGTCATGGTGGAGGTGCCCGGTTACGGCGAGATCCCCATCTCCATATCCGGTTCCGCCTCGAACCACGGCTTCCTGGAACTCTGCATCCGCCGGGCCGGAACGGTCACCAGCGTGCTCCACAGGGCGCAGGTGGGGGCCAGGGTCGGGCTGCGCGGCCCCTTCGGGACCTTCTTCCCCATGGCCATGATGAAGGACCAGAACGTCCTGCTCATCGCGGGCGGCCTCGGCCTGGCGCCCCTGCGCGCGGCCATCTACCACGTGACCGAGAACCGGTCGGACTTCGACAGGGTGCACATCCTCTACGGCACGAAGAGGCCCGACCAGCTCCTCTTCGATTACCAGTACGAGCAGTGGCGGCGCGTGGACGGCGTGGACCTCTCGATCATCGTCGAAGAGGGCGGCGACGGCTGGACGGGCGAGGTGGGCATGGTGACCAAGCTGCTCGATCCAATCCCCATCGAGCCGGACCGGACCTACGCCATCGTCTGCGGGCCGCCTGTCATGTTCAAGTTCGTGTGCAACATGCTCAGCAAGAAGGGCATCCCCATGCGGAGGATGTTCGTCTCCCTCGAGCGGCGCATGCACTGCGGCATGGGGAAGTGC
>JBJKRE010000173.1:0-4215 GCA_046704825.1 Acidobacteriota bacterium | reverse complement strand
AGGTTCTGGTTGTGCTCGGTGAGCGCGTAGAGCGTGGCGATGTCCTCCGGGTGTTCACTCAGGGCCTACCGGTGCTGGCCCAGGGCCTCCTCGGCGCGACCGGCGGACCGGAGGGCGTCGCCCAGCTTGAGGAGGGCGGGCAGGTAGTCCGGCTGCGCCTCCAGGGCCCGCTGGAAATGATTGATGGCCTCCAGCGGCCGGCTGCCCAGCACGGCGTCCAGGCCCTTGAGGTAAAACGACTCGGCCACGCGCTCGTTCTGCCGCCTCAGGTCGGCGATCCACCGGCGCGTCACCTGGGCGATGCCGGTGACGGCGATCCAGACGCCGAAGCAGATGAACCCGGCCATCAGGGAGAGAGCCAGCACCCACGCGAGCGGGAGGTTTACGCCGAAGAGGTTGAACGGCTCGCGCAGGAGGTCCGTGTTCAGGGACGCGACCCCCACGATGAAGGCCATGGCAGCAATTAGGAGTGCGGTCAGCGCCGCGGTCTTGAGTCGCATGGCAGGACTCTATTCTATGACGCCCCTGTCCTGGAGTTCCTGGCACTCTAAGCAGTGCCTCGCCCAGGGGACAGCCTCGAGGCGTTTCTTCTGGATGGGGTTGCCGCAGTTCTTACACAGCCCGTAGTCGCCCGTGTTCACTTCGCGCAGGGCCTCGTCGATGATCCGCAGGAGCTTCCGGTCCGAGTCCGAGAGGGAGAACCAGAACTCCTTGTTGTAGTTGGCGGACGCTTCGTCCACGGAATCGAGGGCCCCGTCCGCGCCGGCGTCGCCGCTCCGGGAGAGCTTGTCCCGGTATGCCGTTTCGAACTCTTTCCTCTTCTCGATGAGCAATTTTTCGAATTTCTTGAGCGTCTTCTTATCCATGGCCCCTCCTTGAGGTGCTACTTTGCGTATGCCTTACCCAAATAGGCGGCGTGGGCGCGATAGAGCTGCTCCATGAGCATGAGCGTCGCCATCTCGTGAGGAAACGTCATTCTGGACAGGGAAAGCCTCCGGTCCGAGCGGGAGAGCGCGGCCTCGTCGAGCCCGAACGCGCCGCCCACGAGGAACGTCACCCGGCGGCCCGAGTCCTTCAAAGCCCCCAGCATCCGGCCGAAGTCGGGGCTGTCCATGGTTTCGCCCGAGGCGTCCAGGGCCACGAGCGTGCTGTCCCTGTGCGCCCGCTTAACCAGGGCCGCGCCTTCCTCCGAGCGCACGGCGGCGGGGTCTTTCCGGCGCGACGCCGGGACGGGCGTCAGCGTGACCTTCCAGCCGCCTCCGATCATGGAGGCGTACCGTTCGATCCCGGCCTGGAGATCCTTGTTCGAGATTCGCCCGACGTGAAGCACTTCTATCTCCCACATTCTCGATAACCCATGAATGATACCCTAAGTCGGCTTGCGCCTCAAATGAGCCCACAGGGCCTTTCGGCTTATACCGAGCCACCGTGCGGCCTGCGTCCGGTTGCCGCCGACCCGCGCAAGAACGGTACGGATGTAGGCATCCTTGAGTTCGTCGATCGTCAGCCGTCTCTTGAGCGCCTCTTCCACCCCGTCCCCTCGCATCCAGAAGTGTTCCGGGAGGTCCTCCGCAGTCAGCGGGTCGCCGCCCACGAGGGCCAGGCCCTCCATCCTCTGAGCCAGCTCCCTGAGGTTGCCCGGCCAGTGGTAGGTGCAGAGCACCTCCAGGAGGCCGTCCGACAGGGCGGGGACCGGCCGCCTCAGGCGGCGGCAGGAGGTCCTGAGGAAGTGGCGGGCCAAGACGGGGATATCGCCCTGGCGCTCCGAGAGGTCGGGCAGGTGGATCCGGATCACGTCGAGCCGGTAGAGCAGATCCGGCCGGAGCCGGCCCTTCTCGACCAGGGCTTCCGGGCCTTCCGAGAAGGACGCGACGATGAGCGCCTCGTTCTTTACGGGTTTCGTGCCGCCTATACGGTGGAGGGCGCCGCCCTCGAGAACCCTGAGGAGCGCGGCCTGCTGCGAGGGCTGAAGGAGTTCGACACCGGTCAGGCACAGCGTGCCGTCGCCCGCGGCCTCGAAGACTCCCCTCCGCTCCGAAACGCCCGTCGCGGTCCCGCGTTCCATGCCGAACAGCTCGGCCTCCAGAAGTTCTGCGGGAACGCCGCCGGCGTGCCACTCCAGGAAGGTGGATCGCGGATCGGGCCGGCACGCGTGCAGGTAGCGGGCCAGGTGGCTTTTGCCGGATCCCGTCCGCCCCACCAGGAGAACGGGGCTGCGGCCCCGGGCAGCCCTTTCGGCGAGGCGGAGGGCCGCCCTGTAGGCCGGGTCCCTGCCCAGGGCGCGCGGAATCGTCACATCTCCACCCGGGGGGCGTCCATCCAGATGCGCTCGAGGCTGTAGTAACCCCTCTTCTCCTCGAGGAACAGGTGGACGATGAAAAAGCCGTAGTCCATGAGCACCCAGGCACCTCCGGAGAGGCCCTCGATGTGGTGGCTCCTGATCTGAAAGCGCTCCTTCAGGGCTTCGTCGATGGAGCGGGCGAGGGCCTGCACCTGCCTCGTGTTGGTGCCGTGGGCGACGAGGAAATAATCCGTCATGGCGGTCAGCTCCCGCAGGTCCAGCATGACGGGGTCGACCGCCTTCCCGTCGTCCAGAACCTCCATGACCGTGGCGAGAACCTCTCTGTCTCGATCGTCCAAAGAAAACTCCTCCATGTCCCGGGGGGATCACCCCGCGTACAGATGTTGCTTGAAAATGTAGTCCGCGACCGCGGCCGGCGTCAGGTCGTCGACTCTGCCGCCGGACGCGATCCGCGCTCTCATCCCGGTGGAACTGACGGGCACCGTATCACACCTGAGCCACGTGGCGCGCGCTCCCGGCGGCGGATCGCCCGCGGCTCCTTCCCTCGGAACGACCGCAATCGCGACCCTTTCCAGGATGGCCTCGTACCGGTACCACTGCCCGAGCGTCCGGAAGGAGTCCTCGCCCAGGATGAGGACGAACTCCTCGCCGGTGCGTTCCTGCGACAGGGCTTCGACCGTCTCGGCGGTATAGGAGACGCCGCCCCGCTCGAGCTCCATGGGCTCGAGCGTCCAGTCTCCCCGGCCCGAAAGCGCGAGGGCCACCATGGCCGCCCTGTGGAACGGGGAGGCGGCGGGCGCGTCCGACTTCAGCGGCTGATGGTGGCACGGGATGAATAGGACGCGGTCTAGATCGAGCTGGTCCTGGGCGGCCCGGGCCATGTGCAGGTGCCCGTTGTGTGGGGGGTCGAAGGTCCCGCCGAGCAGCCCGGTCCGCATCACCCGCTCTCCTCCTGGAGGAAGTCCCAGCATCCTCCGAGCAGCCCCTTGAGACCCTTGTTGGCCGCAGCGGAGATCCTGTGGTAGGCGAGGCCCTTTTCGCGGAGGTAGTCCTTCAGCTCCTGCTCGGCGTCCGCATCGAAGGGGAGGTCGGTCTTGGTCCCGGCCACGATGACCGGCTTTTCCGCCAGGCCGGACCCGTAGGCCTCGATTTCGTGCTCGACCGTCCTGAACCGCTGGAGCGGCGACGAGGACGTGTCGAAGAGGTCCACGAGGTGGATGAGCACGCGGGTCCTCTCCACGTGCTTGAGGAACTGGTCGCCCAGCCCCTGGCCGAGGTGGGCCCCTTCGATGAGTCCCGGGATGTCCGCCACCACGAAGGACTGGTGGTGCGCCCACTCCACGACGCCGAGGTAAGGCCGCAGGGTGGTGAAGGGGTAGGCCGCCACCTTGGGCTTGGCGTTGGTCACCGTGGACAGGAAGGTCGATTTGCCGGCGTTGGGCAGGCCCACCAGGCCGACGTCGGCCAGAAGCTTGAGCTCCAGCCGGACCCAGCGCGCCTCGCTGTCGCCCCCGGGTTCGAACTCCCGGGGCGCCTGGTGCGTCGAGCTCTTGAACCGGGCGTTTCCCCGTCCCCCGCGGCCGCCTTTCGCCACGACGAACTTCTGGCGGGCCTCCGTGAGATCGGCGACCTGTTCGCCGGTCTCCTCGAGGTACACCACCGTCCCGACGGGAACGTTCACCACAAGGTGTTTCCCGCTCTTGCCGGTCTTGAGGCTACCCTGACCGTGCTGGCCCTTGGGCGCCTTGAAAATCCTCTTGTAGCGGAAAGCAAGGAGAGTGCGGACCTGCGGTCTCGCGATCAGGACGACGCTACCGCCCCTGCCGCCGTCACCGCCGTCCGGTCCGCCCTTGGGTACGTACTTCTCACGACGAAAACTGACGCAACAAGACCCCCCACCACCCCCTACAACG
>JBJKRE010000172.1:0-14682 GCA_046704825.1 Acidobacteriota bacterium | reverse complement strand
ACCTCCTGCTGCAGCACGCGCAGGAAGTCGGTGCCAACGCGGTCATCGGGTTGCGCTACGACGCATCGGAAGTCGTCAGCAAGGGCTCGGCCACGGAAGTGCTCTGCTACGGCACGGCGGTCGTAATCGAAAGGGAACGTTAGCACGATTCTGTGCTTCGCCTGAAGGGGAGTCGGTTATAGAGCCTCGACCGGCAGACATTCACAGGGGAGATCATCCGATGAAAAAGGGCATAGTTATCGTCATCGCGAGCGTCGCCATGGCTCTGGGACTCCAGGTGCTGTGCGCGAGCGGCGGAGGACCCTCCGGGCATTCCCTGAGCTACGACAGGGAGGTCCGGCCCGCACTGGAGAGCGCCGTCGGCGTCAAGAGCCTGGAATACCAGGGGCGGAAATTCACGGTGCCGACCATAGAGAAGACTCCGCCCGCCGGCAGAAAATCACCTCTGGAGGCGGGGCTCTCCAGGGCGATGGCCGACGTCCTGCATCTGTATATCTTCCGGGCCAACGCGCTTTATGCCAAGGCGCTCAGCATGGCGCCGAAAGGGAAGGGCCGAGAACAGGAACTCCTGGCCGCCTATCGCCACAATCTGCTTTCAGACCCGATCATCCGGCGCGCTCTGATGCCGAAGGTCGAGAACATGTTGCGCGAGGATGGCCTGACCTGCCCCGACCTGCCCGAACCCCACCAGCCACCCTCCCCGAGGTCCGTCACCGTCAAGGAGCTTATGCCCTACGCCCTGGCCTTCCTGTGGCCCTCGAATATTCGTCCGGATGGAGGCGTATCCTTGAATGTCTGCATCGGGATTAACGGCCTTCGTGGCATGAAGAATGCCGACCCACTTCTTGTCGAAGCGGCCTATCGGTGCGTGAGCCATAACGGCGACATCATGGAAAAGGCCGAGGCGTCCCTGCAAAAAGCCATGGGAACGAAGGCTTACGATTCTACGATCAGTTCACCTGCAAAGCTTCGTTACCTCAGGTCGAGCCTCGCCGAAAGCTTGTCCACCGATCCGGCATTCGTTCGGCTCCTTGCCAAGATCGCATCCGAGAAACTCCCGCTGTTCGGCTTGACGTGCGCGGACTGCGGGACCGTCCGGCCATCGCCAAAGAACTCAATAACCAAGGCGCCCCAGACCAGGGCCTGATCCACAACCGGGCCGGGTGGATCGTCCGGTCCCCCGGTCCGGTTTTCCTTCCTCCTTTTCCTTCCCCGCCCCATTCGGAACCCTCCAAACTTCAGCTTGACTTCATCTTTTCTCGCTAACACTGGGATCGAAGATCGCTCGTGCGTTCTCGTTGTGAGGCGCTTGTGGAGGATTGTTCGATGGGATGCCACGGCATCCGGCTGGTCGAAACAATGGGGGGGTTCCATGGAAGACACGAAACTCTACGAGAAGGCTCCGGAGAACATAGGAATTGAGAACTTCTTCTTCCACCACGTCGTGGCGCACCGTGTGAAGGGAAGCGCTCTCAGTCCTCCGCTACATGGGAAGATCCCGCGCAACCCATCCGTCCATCGTGTGAACCCCGGCGCGTTCCTTTCGGAAAGCAGGAGGCAGCTTCCATGAAACAGACGATGAGGGAATTCCTGCCCAAGGCCCTTCTGCCGTTGGCCCACAGGCTCCACTACCTGCCCATCGACACATTCGAGAGGGTGACGGGGCGCCGACACGCCATGACGCCTCCGCGGAGGCTATGGTTCGTGGGCGACGGCGACTTCGTGAAGATCGGTGAGCGCTTTATGGGGTTCTTCGTCGAGTTCGGGGGCCTTCAGCCCGACCATCGCGTTCTGGACGTGGGCTGCGGCGTGGGTCGCATGGCGATCCCGCTCACGCGCTACCTTGGCCGCGAGGGCGCCTACGAGGGCTTCGACGCGGTGGCGGAAGGCGTCCGCTGGTGCCGGTCGCACATCACGCCGAGATATCCGAACTTCCAATTCCAGACGGCGGACGTCTACAACAAGCAGTACAACCCCAAAGGGCACGCGCAGGCCGAATCCTACCGCTTCCCCTACCCCGACGCCAGTTTCGATTTCGTCATCAGCACGTCCGTCTTCACGCACCTCCTGCCGGCGGCCATGGAACGGTACGTTTCAGAAACCGCCAGGGTGCTCAAGCCCGGCGGGCGGTGCTTCGCGACCTTCTTTCTCCTCAACGACGAGTCCCGCAGGCTCATCTGGCAAGGCAGGAGCCGGCTGGACATCAGGCACCTCCTTACCCCCGGTTGCCGGGTCCTCGATCCCGGCCTCCCCGAGAGGGCCGTCGCGTACGACGAGGACGACGCGGCGGCCCTCTTCCAGCGCAGCGGGCTCCGGTCCGTTCCCCCCGTGCGCTACGGCCGCTGGTGCGGAAGGAAGGACGCCCCGGCGTTCCAGGACATCGTCGTGCTGGAGAAATCGCGCCCTTGACGCGTCTCGTGCCGGCGGCCTTATATTGTTGCAGAGAGCGGGAGGCGCGGTCCCATGACGACGGCGGACGAAAGCGGTGCCCAAACGACTATGGCCAAGAGTGACGGCGCGCGCAGGCCGACGTTTTCGGCCTTCTACCGCGCGGTCATCGTCATGGCCCTTTTGTGGCCGCTGGAATGGGCCGTCTTCGGCAGCCTGTTCAAGCACACCCCGCACGGCTGGAAGATCGTCGATGCCATCGTGCTGGCCACTTTCCTGCTGGCCTGGCTCCTGATCCGCATCGGCATGCGCCGCGAAGACCGCGCGCGTTCCGCCGACCCGGTCTGATCCCCGATCGAACCAAGCTCCCGAACTTCAGCTCAACCTCATCTTGAAGGGGCCACGATAGTTCATGGCGACCGTGCGCGGCCCACCCGCCGCGCCCGCCCAGTCGAGAGGAGGAGAACCTTATGCGAAAGATCCTGATCGGGATGACCGCCGTGCTGGCCGTGCTGACGACCGTCTGTCTCGCCGCCCAAACGACGGCCGAGGGGCGGAACGATATCAGAGTGGGCGTGTCCTTCGTCCACCCCACCCGGACCGAGACCGGCCTTTCGTTCGATAACGAAACCGGCGCTACGCTGGAGTACGATCATTACTTCAGCGACAGGTGGGCGCTCGGACTGAGCTACCTCAATTTCCGCCAGCGCATAACGGGAACGCCGTACTGGTGGTTCGATCGACCCAAATCCTACGCAACCACGGTCGATTCCCTGACTGCGGAATTCCAGTACCATTTCGCGGGACTAAGGACAGTCGATCCTTACCTGGGACTCGGTCTCAACCTCTTCTACAGCAGGGGTGGCGGCGACTTCGTGCTTCTCTACACGGGGAGGCGGGGCCAGTCCTACGCCTTCAAAGCGGGCGCCGAACTCGGCTTCGCGCTCGACGCCGGTGTTAAGATCCGTCTGGGCAATCGCCTCTTCCTTGCGCTGGACGCCCGCTACATAGGGAATGGGATCCACGCCGTACACTGGGAGGGTTACGGCCGGTCCGCCCAAATCGTGACCGGCGCCTCGATGAACCCGGTCGTCACAACGCTTGCCCTCGGCTTCACGTGGTAGACCGGCCGCGGGCAGCGGGCCTCGCACGTCGACCTGCATGGCCGCACCTCTCCAACCGGGAATAGATCCTCCGCGCTGGTGGTAAACTGAGCGGGTACACACCCAGCCGCCCGCAGCGGCAAGGTAGTCTTCCACCCAGAACCCGCGACGGGGTGCCAAACGCGCCTCTCCGGGCGGACCCGGAAACTTTCCCTTCTGGAGACGTGACCATGAAGAAGCGAAAACTTGGAAAGAACGGTCCCGAGGTCTCGGCCCTTGGCCTGGGCTGCATGAGCATGTCCCACGCCTACGGCACCCGCAACGACCCCGAATCCCTCAAGGCCCTCCAGCGCGCCCTGGACCTGGGCGTCACCTTTTTGGACACGGCGGACGTCTACGGCGCAGGGGACAACGAGACCCTGGTGGGGCAGGGCATCCGCGGCCGCAGGGACGAGGTCTTCCTCGCCACCAAGTTCGGGTTTTCCAGTTGGAAGGGCGGGCCCCGCCTGGACGGAAGCCCGGCCTACGTCAGAAAGGCCTGCGAGGCGAGCCTCAAGCGCCTGGGCGTGGACGCGATAGACCTGTACTACCTTCACCGCGTGGACCCGCGGACGCCGGTCGAAGAGACGGTGGGCGCCATGGCCGAGCTGGTTCGTGAGGGAAAGGTGCGCCACCTGGGGCTGTCGGAGGTTTCGGGCACGACGCTGGAACGGGCCCACGCGGTCCACCCGATCGCCGCCGTCCAGTCCGAGTACTCCCTGTGGTTCCGCGAGCCGGAAACCCGGATCCTTCCGACGTGCCGCAGGCTCGGCGTCGGGTTCGTCCCCTTCAGCCCCCTCGGGCGCGGCTTCCTAACGGGCACGGTGGGGCCCGCCGACAGCCTTTCGGACGACGACTTCCGCAAACAGGTACCCCGGTTCGAGGGCGAGAACTACGCGCGCAACCGAAAGCTGGTCGAGGCCCTCGAACCGATCGCCGCGGCGAAGAGCCTCACGCTGGCCCAGCTCTCGCTGGCCTGGGTGCTGGATCAGGGCGACGACATCGTGCCCATTCCCGGCACCAAGCGCGCGATGTACGTTGAGGAAAACGCGGCGGCCTCGGAGGTCCAACTGACTGACGAGGACCGTTCGCGCATCGTGGCGGCCCTCGCGGCCCACCCGCCCGCCGGCGAGCGCTACTCGCCGGCTCTTCAGAGGCTCGTGGACCCGGACTGACACCACGCGGGCCGGCACCGCGCCGCGCCGCCTCGCCCTGGAGGCTCGATCGTGGACGTTCATCCAAAAGACCCGGACTACGAAGGTCGCGTGCGGAGGAGCTTCGCCCGGCAGGCCTTCATGAAGACCCTGGGGGCGAAAATAGAATCCGTCACCCCGGGAGAAGTCGTCATCGAACTCCCCTTCGACCCGTCCCTGACCCAGCAGCACGGCTTCCTGCACGCGGGCGCCACCACGTCCATCGCCGACAGCGCCTGCGGCTACGCCGCGCTCACCCTCATGCCGCCGGGCGCGGCCGTGCTGGCCGTGGAGTTCAAGATCAACCTGCTCGCGCCCGCCGGCGGGACGCGGTTCCGCGCGACGGGGCGGGTGGTGCGCGCGGGCCGGACGCTGACGGTCTGCAGGGGGGAGGTCACCGCGGACGGACCGGACGGCGAGAAAACGGTGGCCGTCATGCAATCCACCATGATCGCCGTCACCGACCGGGGCGGCATGGCCGACTGACCCCCGGAGATACTTTTCGAAAACTGGAAGCCCGGCCGGCGAGACCGGTTGCCGACGCGTTACACCGTGGGTTTGCAAGGAGGAGGGACATGACGGACGTTCTACAGGTCGATCAAGGAGAAGAGCATCCGAAGCCGCAGTCGTTGAGGGGGTTGTCGCTGGTATCGGCGTTCCTGCTGGGTGGCATGGCGTTCATGGACTTCGTCCTTTTTGTGGGGCTGGCCACGCGGCTCATCCTCGTCCGAAGCCTTATGGAACACGTCTCCGTGGACCGGAGCCTCCTCGTCGCGAGCGACGCGTTCATCAGGCTGACGAGCCTCGCCATGCTGCCTCTCTCGCTCGCGTGTGTCGTCGTATTCTGCGTCTGGATCTACCGGGCCTACAAGAACCTGAAGGCCTTCCGGCTGGGAGCGCTGGAACACTCGCCGGGCATGGCACCGGGGTCGTTCTTCATCCCGGTGGCGAACCTGGTGCTCCCCTACCTGATCATGAAGGAGATCTGGCGCGGCAGCGACCCGTCCTATCCGCCGCTGGACGCCGATCCCTTCGAGGAAGCAAGGACCACGGCCATGCTCCTGCCGTGGTGGCTCCTGTTCCTCACGCGGGGGCTGGCAGGATGGACGTCCATCGTCGTGTCCTTCTCGGAGCGGTCCCTTGCGGCGCTCAACGTGTCGACCATCGCCCTGCTGGTCTCCTGCACCGCGAGCCTGGTCTCGGCGCTTCTGGCGCTCTTTCTCGTCCTGGGCACAGGCAGGCGCCAGGCGGCGCTCTCGAGCGCGCTTCTCACCAGGGAGGCGATCCCCGCCTGAGGGCGCCGGCCGCCGTGAAACCCAACGGCACCGAGCTGCGTTTCAGTTAGCTGGGACCTTTGCATCTCATCAACCCGAGAAGGAGGAATCATGAGGAGAGTCCTGCTGGCCGCGATCGCGCTGCTCGCAGCTTCGGTGTGCCTGGCGGCCGCCGAACCGCCCCTGCTCTTGCGCGAACCCACCGTTTCCAAGACACAGCTCGCTTTTTCCTACGGCGGCGACATCTGGATCGCCGGCCGCAGCGGGGGCGACGCCCACCGCCTGGTGACCGGCACCGGGCTCGAGGCCCGCCCCCTGTTTTCGCCCGACGGGTCCATGGTGGCCTACACCGGGGACTACGACGGCAACTACGACGTCTACGTGGTGTCCGCCGCGGGCGGCGAACCCACCCGCCTGACCTGGCACCCCGGGCCCGACGTGGCCGTGGGCTGGAGCCGCGACGGCAAGTCAGTCCTGATCCGGTCACACCGGGACAGCCCGAACGATTCGGACCGGCTGTTCCTCATGCCGCTCAAGGGCGGCCTCCCCACCGAGCTGCCCCTGTCCATGGCGGAAAGCGGCTCCTTCTCTCCCGACGGCACGCACCTGGCCTACAACCCCATCTTCCAGTGGGAACCCGACTGGCGCGACTACCACGGCGGCCAGACCACCCAGATCTGGATCGCCAGGCTGTCGGACTCCAGCGTGGTCAAGGTCCCCCACGAAAACGCCAACGACCGGGACCCCATGTGGGTCAGCGGCACGGTCTACTTCCTGTCCGACCGCAGCGGTCCGGCCACACTCTACGCCTACGACGTCAAGAGCGGGACGGTGACGAAGCTGATAGACAACCGTGGCTACGACATCGACTCGGCCTCGGCGGGTCCGGGCGCCATCGTCTACTCGCAGATGGGCAGGCTCTTCCTGTATGACCTGTCGACCAAGGCCGTCACGCCCGTCCGCGTGCGGGTCACCGGCGACATGCCCCAGGTCAGGCCGCATTTCGAAAAAGTGGCCAAGCAGATCCAGAACGCGGACCTTTCGCCCACGGGCGTGCGGGCCGTGTTCGAGGCCCACGGCGACATCCTCACCGTGCCGGCCGAGAAGGGCGACATCCGGGACATCACCTCGACGCCCGGCGTCATGGAGCGGAGCCCCTCCTGGTCGCCGGACGGCAAGTGGATCGCCTACTTCTCGGACGCCTCGGGCGAATACGCCCTCTACATCAAGGGGCAGGACGGCCTGAAGCCGGCGCGCAAGATCGATCTGGGCGATCCCCCGTCCTTCTTCTACAACCCCGTGTGGTCGCCCGACAGCAAGAAGATCGCCTACAGCGACAAGCGGCTCAACCTCTGGGTCGTGGACCTGGACCACCCCACGCCGGTCAAGGTCGACACGGACCTCTACGACACGCCCATGCACGAGTTCGATCAGGCGTGGTCGCCCGACAGCCGCTGGATCACCTATACCAAGCAGCTGCCCAACCACCTGCACGCGGTCTTCGTCTACTCGCTGGCGGGCCACAGGGTTACCCAGGTCACGGACGGCATGAGCGACTGCCTCTACCCCGTATTCGACCGGAGCGGCAAGTACCTCTTCTTCACGGCCAGCACGGACACGGGCCTCGCGGCCGGCTGGCTGGACATGACGAGCGAAGCGCGCCCCGTGACCCGCAGCGTCTACGTAGCCGTGCTCAGGGCCGACCTCCCGTCGCCGCTGGCCCCGCAGAGCGACGACGAGAAGGTGAAGGACGACGCGGGCGCCAAGACGGACAAGGGCGCCGCCAAAAAGAGCGAGGAAAAGAACGGGGAAAAAAAGGAATCAGAGAAGACCTCCGACGTGCGGATCGACTTTTCGGGCCTCCTCCAGAGGACGCTGGCCCTCCCCATCCAGGCGGCCAACTACGCCGGGCTGTCGGCCGGAAAGGCGGGACAGCTCTTCCTCCTCAAGGCGCCCATCGTGTTCGTGAGCGGTCAGCCCAGTGCGCTCACGGTGATGAAATTCGACGTTAAGAAGCGCAAGACCGATACGCTCATGGGCGGCGTCAGCGCCTTCGTGCTGTCACACGACGGCAGCAAGATGCTCTACCAGCAGGGCGACGGATGGTTCATAGCCGGAACCGCTTCGCCTGCGAAGCCAGGCCAGGGCAAGATCGACACCGCCGGCATGGAGGTCTACGTGGTGCCGCGCAAGGAGTGGGGCCAGATGTACGACGAGGTCTGGCGCATCGAGCGGGACTTCTTCTACGATCCCCACTTCCACGGCCTCGACCTCAAAGCCGCCGAAAAGACCTTCCGGCCCTACCTGGCCGGCATCGCGAGCCGCAACGACCTGACCTTCCTCTTCCGGCGCATGCTGTCCTACATGTCCGTGGGCCACATGTTCGTCAGGGGAGGCACCGAGCCGGACGTCAAGAAGGTGAACGTGGGCCTTTTGGGCGCGGACTACGCGGTCGACCACGGCCGGTACCGGTTCGCCAAGATCTTCAGCGGCGAGAATTGGAACCCCAGGCTCAAGGCGCCGCTGACCCAGCCGGGCGTGGACGTCAAGCAGGGCGACTACCTCCTGGCCGTCAACGGTCGCAACCTGACGGACAGGGACAACCTCTACAGCTTCTTCATGAACACCGCAGGCAAGCAGGTGGTGATCCGGGTCGGGCCGAAGCCCGACGGGACGGGTGCGCGCGACGTGACCGTGGTGCCCGTGCCCAGCGAGTTCGGGCTGAGGCACGAGGACTGGATCGAAGGCAACCGCCGGAAGGTCGACGAGCTGAGCGGCGGCAAACTGGCCTACGTCTACCTGCCCAACACGGGCGGCGGCGGCTTCACCAGCTTCAACCGCTACTACTTCGCCCAGGTGGGCAAGCAGGGCGCGGTCATCGACGAGCGCTACAACCACGGCGGCCAGCTCGCCGACTACATCATCGACTACCTGAACCGCAAGCCCATGAGCCGGGTCATGACCCGCCAGGGTGAGGACTACACCGAACCCACCGAGGCCATCTTCGGCCCCAAGGCCATGATCATCGACCAGTTCTCCGGCTCGGGCGGAGACGCCATGCCCTGGTACTTCCGCAAGGCGGGCATCGGGCCGCTGGTGGGCACGCGGACCTGGGGCGGCCTCGTCGGCATCGGCGGCTACCCGCCTCTGATGGACGGCGGTACGGTCACCGCACCGCGCTGGGCCATCTACGGCCTCAAGGGCAAGTGGGTGGTCGAGAACCACGGCATCGCGCCCGACATCGAGGTCTGGCAGGATCCCAAGCTGGTCCGGGAGGGCCACGATCCCCAGCTCGAGAAGACCGTGGAGGTGCTCATGCAGAAGCTGAAGGCGCATCCCGCGCCGCACTACAAGAAGCCGCCCTACCCCGACTATCATCCCGTGCTGCCCCCGCCGGGCAACTGATCCGCGGCGGGACTGCAGGCGTTGACACCAGGGGACCGTCTTTCGGGGCGGTCCCCTTTTTGTCGGCGGTCGGCGGTCGGCGGTCGGCGGTCGGCAGTCGGCAGTCGGCAGTCGGCAGTCGGCGGTCGGCGGTCGGCAGTCGGCGGTCGGCGGTCGGCGGCTTCGAAGGCCCGCCCGCGCCTCGATCACTATTCACTCGATCACTCGATCACGTTATAACTCGATCCCTCCGCCCCATTGGCCTGTCCCCGGCTTTTCCTGATACAATGTCATCAGGGTTGCTCGACACACTGGGATGCGGGCGGGACGAAACGGCAGAGGAGGCAATCATGACGGAAATGATCGCGTACTGCGGACTCGCCTGCCACGCGTGCGTTGCCTACCAGGCGACCCTGAAGGACGACGACTCCAGGAGACAGGAGATCGCCGGCCTCTGGTCCAAGATGTACGGTTCGGACCTGGAACCGGGGGACATCAACTGCGCAGGGTGCCTCTCCAGCAGGGAGCCGCTCTTCGCGCACTGCCGGGTCTGCGACGTTCGGCAGTGTGCGGGGGAGAGGGGCCTGGACAACTGCGCCCACTGCCCCGACTACGCCTGCGAGAAGCTCGAGTCCTTCTTCAAGCTCGCCCCCGAGGCGAAGACCCATTTGGAGACGATCCGCGCCCGCGGATGAGGAGGAGACGACGGGCTCGGGACCGCCGCACGGACTGACCTGAGCGCCCGGGGACGCGCATGCTCATTCCAATCGGAATCCGGGAAAACGTCATCCGGCGCCACGCCGTCGTTTCCTACGCCATCATCGTCCTGAACGTCGTCGTATTCTTCGCCCTACTGCCCGGCCGGAAGGCCGACCAGAAGGCCCTCTACACGTCCGTTGAGGACACCGTCGTCTTCCTCTCCAAGCATCCGTACGTCGACCTCCCAAGGGACCTTTCGGCCATCCTTTCCGACGCCTTCGTGAACCGGTACCGGCAGGTCCGGGCAGCCTACGTCGAGGCCAACGGAATGCCCCCCCGGTTCACGGTGGAGGCGGCTTCCGAGGAACTGGCCAGGCGCGTCTCGGCCATCACTTCGGTCCGGCACCGGATGGCTGCCTGGCGGTACGGGCTGAGGCGAGACGGCCCCCTCCGGGGATACGTCACCTACACCTTCCTCCACGCCGGCTACTGGCACCTGTTCGGCAACATGCTGGTGTTCTTCCTTGTGGGGCCATTCCTCGAGGACGTGTTCGGAAGGCTGCTCTTCACGGCCCTCTACGTGAGTTCGGGCGTCGTGGCCGGCATCGTCCAGATGGCGAAGGGCTCCCCGGGCGAGCTTGTGGTCATCGGTGCATCGGGGGCCATCGCGGGCGTCATGGGCGCCTTTCTCATCCGGCTCTTCAAGAACCACATCCTGTTTCTCTTCATCCCGATCCTCTTTCTGCCCATGTTCCGGTGGCGCTTCTCCGTCCCCGCCTACATCGTTCTGCCCTTCTGGTTCCTGGAGCAGTATGTCATGGCGAGCGTCGGACGGAGCGAGGGCGTGGCATGGTGGGCCCACGTCGGGGGCTTCGTGTTCGGAGCGGGGATCGCGCTGTTCGTGGCCGTACTCGGCATCGAGTCCCGCTTCATCAACCCCGGCATCGAGTCACGGATCACCTGGACCCTGGATCCCCGCATGCAGGAGATTCTGGACACCCGCGAGAACGGCCGGCCGCAGGAGGCCTTCCACAAGGCCCGGGCGCTTACCGTCAGGGAGCCGGACAACGTGGACGCCTGGCAGATCGTGTTCGAGACGGCGCTGGAGGCCGGACGCCCCGCCGTGGTAGGCAGGGCCGCCGGAAGGTTGCTCCAACTGCATCTGAGACACAAGAGTTTCAACCTGATCCCGACGCTGGTCGAACGCTACCTCGCCATCCAGCAGGACGAACCGCAGGCAGCCTCCGACCTTCCGGCCCGATTCTGGGTCGAAGCCGCCGCCGGCATGGACAAGGCCGGGCAAACCGAATGGGCCTGCAGGCTGTACGGGTGGCACCTGCGGAAGAACCCCACCGACCCGGAGGCGGCCGGACACGTCCTGCGCCTCGCCGAACTGCTGTCGTCCGGAGGACGGACGGACGACGCGCGCCAGTGGCTCCAATGGGCCAAAACCCTGCCCTCCTATCCCGCCCACCGCCGAAGCGTCGACCGGCGTCTCGCGGAGCTGAGCCGGCGGGTTTCCAGATGATCCCGCCCCCGTCACCGGGTGGACATGGGGCGGGATCGAAGAGAAAGGCCCTGAGCGTTGTTAGGGGGGATGTGGACCGAGGGGCGACTTTGCCGCGGGTTCCCGGCCTGCTCTCATCGGGAGGACCATCATGATGCAGAAAGAACGTGCCATCGGCGGGGCACCCAGGGCGGCCTTCGGATTCCTGGCCGGCTTCCTCGCCACATTGATATTCCATCAAATCACGCTCGCCGTGCTCTGGAATCTCGGCGTAGCCCCGTTCGGCCCCTTCTCCATGGCCGCCACCAAGCCCTTCGGCATCCCTGCGGTCTTCTCGCTGGCGTTCTGGGGAGGGCTGTGGGGCGTGCTGTTCGCCTTTGTCCAGAGCAGGTTCCCCCGCCGGGCGGGGTACTGGGTGACCGCCTTCCTCTTCGGGGCGATCCTTCCCTCCCTCGTGGCGCTGTGCCTCGTCCTGCCCCTCAAGGGCCGGCCCATGGGCGGCGGATGGGGGGCAAAGCTCCTGATCACCGCCTTCCTGATCAACGGCGCCTGGGGCATCGGCACGGCCCTCATCTTCGGCGCCCTCTCCCGCTGGCTGAGGGCCTTCAGGGAAGTGAGCACGTAGCTTCGAAGCGGCCCTTTGTTATTTGGGATTTTGGATTTGGGAATTGGGATTTGAAAGCGGCCCGGGATGGGCCTTCGAAGCGGTCGGTGCCGTCACCGGCCGCCACAACGGCCTCCCGTCTGCCGTTCTTAAATCCGAAATCCCAATTCCCAATTCCCAAATCTGTTTACCCATAGGCAATCCCCCGCCTTTGGTCCATAATGGCCGTCTGCGGACGCCTCGTGCGTCCGGTTTACTGGAGGCGTGCGCCGTGAGAGCACTCAGAAACCTCTTCCTGGCCCTGGCCGTGCTGGCCGCCGCACTGGCGCCGCGCGCAGCCCAGACACCGCCCACCGACGACTACCTCCTGGGGTACGTCACTGCCGTCCTTCAGCACGAACTGAAGCTGCCGCCGGGCGCGTACGAACTGACCGTGCAGGACGGCACGGCCACGATCCTGCTCCCGGGGGGGGACCAGGCGCTCCAGACGCGCGTCTGGGAGGCTCTCCACGAAACGAACGGGCTCATCGGCCTCATCGTCAAAGTAGTGCCTCGGCCGGCTGCCCCAACGGCGGGAAAACCGTCGCTGAATCCCGAGGCCGAGGCCGCCCTTCCTGAGATGAGGCGGGGGCGCACCTTCCCCGAGGGGGACGTGTTCGAAACGGTCCTGGCGGACCCGAAACAGCCCCAGTCCTTCGTGAGCTTCCGGCGTTTCCACTCGAGCCAGGTCCTGGACTCGCCCTCGCGGACCATCACCATGGCCTCCGTCGGCTACGGCGGGATCTTCGGCCTGTACAGGGTGCCGACGAGAAACGGCAAGGGTGCCTTCCAGGTCGGCATGGACGGGGCACTCTTCGCCCAGTTCAACATGGACGCGCCCTCCCACGACCTCATCAACGCGGACTACACCGTGGGCATCCCCCTGACTTTCCGCTACGAGCAGTTCTCCATGCGCTTCCGGGTCTACCACCAGAGTTCGCACCTCGGCGACGAGTACCTGCTGCGTTACCACCCGAAGCGCATAAACCTGAGCTACGAGGCCCTCAGCCTCCTTCTGGCAAGGGACCTGGGCAGGTTCCGCATCTACGGCGGCGGGGAGTACCGCCTGGACCGCGACCCGGCCACCCTGCGGCCGGGCATGGCGGAGTGGGGTGTGGAGTATCGCGGACTCGAGCCCCTCTTCAAATCGGGCCGGCTTGTGGCTGGCCTGGACGTGAAGAACGACCAGGCCAACAGCTGGAATCCCAGCGCGAGCCTCAAGGCGGGCCTGGAGTTCGGGTCACCCGACCCGCGCAAGCGCCACCTGCGCGTTTTCCTGGTCGGGTACGACGGCTTCTCGCCCTACGGCCAGTTCTACACGGAGAGGGTCCAGTACGCCGGGTTCGAAGTGGACCTCGCGTTCTAGCGGGTCCGCGACCGGCGCGGCAAGCCTCTTCGGCCGCTCGATAGTGCCGTCTTTTTTTCTATGGTATGCTTTTCAGCGCGCCCCGGAGAACCGGTGGAACGGGCGAACGCGCCGACCGCTCCGGGCCCGCGGATGCATATGCAACGGGTTCCCCTGAGAAGGAGAAAGAATGATGCGCAAGTTGTTTCTGGTTGTCCTGCTGGCCGCACTGGTCGTCCCCCTCGCCGCGTTTGCGGACAATCCCAATGCCGATCTGCTCGAAGGTGCCCAGAAAGGCAACCTGCCCGAGGTCCAGAAGGCCCTGAAGAACGGAGCCGACATCAACACCAAGACCTCGTCCGGCTGGACGGCGCTGATGTACGCGGCCTACGGAGGCCACACCGACGTGGTGAAGGCTCTCCTGGCCAAGAAGGCAGACCCGGAGACCAAGGACAAGCAGTACGGAGTGGACGCGCTCATGCTCGCCAGCCAGAACGGCGACACGAGCACGGTCAAGGCCCTGCTCGCCGGCGGCGCAAACCCCAACGCCACCAGGAGGGGTAAGGGCACGCCGCCGCTGATGTTCGCCATGAACGGAAACCACGCGGCCACGGTGGAGGCCTTGCTGGCCGCCGGCGCGAACGCGAACGTCAAGTTCAGCGACGGCACCACCCCGCTCATGGTCGCGGTCGACAAGGGCTACACGGGGATCGCCAAGGCGCTCCTCACCCACAAGGCCGACCCGAACGTGCGGGCTTCAAGCGGCGCGACGCCCCTGCTCGTCGCAATCGAGAAGGGCTACAAGGAGATCGCCAGGCTGCTGATCGACCACCGTGCCAATCCCAACGCCGGGCTCTCCAACGGCGCGACGCCGCTCATGATCGCGGCACAGAACGGCGACACCGAGATCGCCAGGGCGCTGATCGCAAGGGGCGCCAACGTCAACGCCATCGAAAAGAAGAGCGGCTGGTCGATCCTCATGTTCGCCGTCAACGGCGGCCACACCGACATCGTGAAGGCCCTGCTCGCCAAGAAGCCCAAGCTCGACGTGAAGTCGCCCGACGGCTACACTGCACTGCTCATCGCCGAGAGCAGGAAGGACAAGGC
>JBJKRE010000171.1:0-6476 GCA_046704825.1 Acidobacteriota bacterium | reverse complement strand
CCTCAAGGCCGCCGTCACGCCCGACACCTGCGCCGTCATGCTGGGGCAGCCGAACTTCTTCGGCGTGGTGGAGGACGTCAGGGCCGTATCGGCACTGCTGGCGGACCTGCCCAAGCGCCCGCTGCTGGCTGTGATCGTGTCCGAGGCGCTCTCGCTGGCCCTTCTCGAACCGCCGGGCGCCCAGGGCGCCGACATCGTCGCGGGCGAGGCCCGGTCCTTCGGCCTGCCCGTCGGGTACGGGGGCCCTAACCTCGGGTTTCTCACCACGCGCAAGGCCAACATGCGCCAGATCCCCGGCCGGCTCGCGGGGCAGACCACCGACGCCGACGGGCGCCGTGGCTTCGTACTGACGCTGACCACCCGGGAACAGCACATCCGCCGGGCCAAGGCGACGTCCAACATCTGCACCAACGAAGGCCTGTGCATGCTGGCGGCGGTCATCTACCTCTCGCTCATGGGGCGGAAGAACCTGCGCGAGCTGGCGCTCAGGAACCTGAGCAAGGCCGAGTACCTCAAGGGGCTGCTCAAGCAGAAGGGCCTGGAGCCGCTCTTTACGGGACCCACCTTCAACGAGTTCGCCGTCGCGCTGCCCGTCGAGCCCCGGCGCGCCAACGAGGCGGCCTTCCAGAAGCACATCATCGGCGGGTGCGACCTGACCAGGGAGTACCCCGAACTGAAGCGGGGCTACCTGCTGTGCGCCACCGACCAGGTCTCGAAGGAGGCGTGCGACCGGATGGCCGAGATCCTTGGAGGCCTGCAATGACCCGGTTCATAGAAGAGAACCTCATCTTCGAGAAAGACCACCCCGGACGCGTGGGCGCCTGCCTTCCCACCAAGGACGTGCCCACGGCGGACGCCGCGGCCCTGCTGGGCGACCAGCTCCGGTCGGCCCCCATGGACAGGCTCCCCGAGCTGAGCGAGGTGGACGTGGTCCGCCACTACACACGCCTGTCCACCTACAACTTCGCCATCGACCTGGGGCTTTACCCCCTGGGCTCGTGCACCATGAAGTACAACCCCAAGATCAATGAGGACGTGGCCCGCCTCGAAGGGCTGGCCAACGTCCACCCCATGCAGCCCGAGAGCACCACCCAGGGCGCCCTGGAGCTGATGTACACCCTCCAGAGGGCGCTGTGCGAGGTGAGCGGCATGGACGCGTGCACGATGCAGCCGGCGGCCGGCGCCCAGGGCGAGTTCGTGGGCATGCAGATGATCCACGCGTGCCTGGCCGACCGCGGCGACGCCAGGAAGGTCGTGCTCATCCCGGACTCGGCCCACGGCACGAATCCCGCGAGCGCGCACTTCGCCGGTTACGAGATCGAGGAGATCAAGAGCGCGGCGGACGGCTGCGTGGACATCGAGGCCCTCAAGGTGCGGATGAAGCCCGACGTGGCGGCCATCATGCTCACGGTGCCCAACACCCTGGGCATCTTCGAGAAGGGCATCGCCGAGATCTGCGCCGTCATGCACGACAACGGCAGCCTCGTGTACGTGGACGGAGCGAACCTGAACGCCCTCATGGGCATCACGCGCCCGGGCGACTGGGGCGCCGACGTGATGCACATCAACCTGCACAAGACCTTTTCCACGCCTCACGGCGGAGGCGGCCCCGGCGCCGGCCCCGTCGTGTGCAAGGCGCACCTGGAGCCCTTCCTGCCCAGGCCCGTCGTGGTCAAGAAGGGCGAAGGCTACGGCTGGGACTGGGACCGTCCGAAGAGCATCGGGCGCGTGCACGCCTTCTTCGGCAACTTCCTCGTGCTCGTTCGCGCCCTCTGCTACATCGAGACCATGGGCGGCGAGGGCCTCAAGATGGCCAGCCAGCTCGCCGTGCTGAACGCGAACTACCTGCGGGCGCGCCTGAAGGACTCGCTCAGCCTCGGATTCGACGGCCCGACCCTGCACGAGACCGTCTTCTGCGACAAGGGCCTGCCCAACGACGTCACCACCATGGACCTGGCCAAGCGGCTGATCGACCACGGCTTCCACCCGCCGACCGTCTACTTCCCGCTGATCGTCCACGGGGCCATCATGGTGGAGCCCACCGAGACCGAACCCGTCGAGGAGCTCGACCGCTTCGTGGAGGCCGTGAAGGCCGTGGTAAAGGAGGCCGCCGAGGATCCCGAGACGGTCAAGACCGCGCCCCACAACGCCTACCGCCGCCGCATGGACGAGGTCACCGCCGCGCGCAGCCCCGTCCTCACCTACGAAGGGTAAGGTGGCCAAGACCTGAAGGTTGTTTAAAAGATCCTCGAATGAATCAAAAAAGAGAGCGGGCCGCAAGGCCCGCTTTTCGCGTGCGAGAGGCCTGGGGCGATGCCGACTTCTCCTCGGGGTGTGAAGCGCCGCGCAGAAAGATCGTTCGGTGCCCTCATGCCAGCAAATTAGTGTGAACAGCGTATACGTAATGGCCGGAGCATTGACAAAAACGTAGCCACCTTCTAATATAATTCGGGGGACCGAGTACCCACTTAGCCGCTGATTTCTGCAGCCTGGGTTCCCGACATGCCGGTCCAGCCCATAACGATCTCATGAAAAAAATGCCAGGCCGTCCCATCAGGGAGTCGCAACTCATTATATCGCCGACTGGACGTCTTCTCCGTGTACCAGGCCCCTGGGCACCATCCTCGTGGCCGTCAGAGCCGAGGCACATTCCCTGACCTGTGTCCCGCAGGAGCCAGCATCGACCGTCGCAGAACCCCGATGAAGGGGTGGTTTGTAAGCGACGGTCAGGGACCAGTGCCGATGTCGGGAGGACACATGAGAGCAGGAATCCGTTACTCTTCGGCGAAAACCATGTGGGCGAAGCGAGTGTTGGTGTGCGCCGCCGTCCTGCTGGCCTTGCCTGCCATGGCCCGGAAGCCGGCCATGGCGGCAAATTCAAAGAGCGTTGTGGTTCTGCACGGGAACGTTCCGTCGTTCGTTTCTTCGCAGGCGGACTACGGCTTTGCAGACCCCTCAATGGCCATGAACCGCATCATCCTGGCTCTGAAGATCGCTCCCGCCAAGAAAGCTGAACTGGACGAACTTCTCAAAGAGCAGCAGGATCCGTCGTCTTCTCACTACCATTGCTGGTTGACGCCCGAGCAGTTCGGCAAGCGCTTCGGACCCACGAAAAAAGAACTGCGGACCGTGGAACGGTGGCTGAAGTCCCAGGGCTTCCGCATCGATTCGGTGGCCAAGGGGCGCCTGTGGATCAACTTCTCGGGCAACGTGGCCAAGGTTGAACAGGCCTTTCACACCCGGATCCACAATTACATGGTCAACGGCAGGATGTACGACGCGAATGCGACGAACCCGGCCATCCCCGCAAACCTGGCACCGATCGTCGCCGGCGTCGTCTCGCTGAACAACTACCCGCTGAAACCGATGCATACCGGTATCCACAGACTTCCCACGTCAGGGATCCAGCCCGACTACACCAGTGGAACCACACACTACATGTCTCCCGGGGATTTCGCCATCATCTACAACGTGAACAGCCTTTACAACGCAGGGATTACGGGTAGCGGAGTAACCATCGCGATCGTCGGGCGTACCCATCCGGCAAGTTCGGACTGGACGAACTTTCGCAGTTCTATGGGACTGCCCGCCAATCCGCCTAACGTCATCATCAACGGGACGGATCCGGGGGATCTGGGCGCAAATGAAGACGGTGAGGCTGACCTGGACGTGGAGTGGTCCGGGGCGGTTGCCAAAGACGCCACCATCGACTTCGTGGTCTCCAAATCAACCGCCACCACGGATGGTGTGGATCTCTCCGCCCAATATATCGTCGATAACACACTGGCTCCCGTCATGAGCACCAGCTTCGGACAGTGCGAGTCGACGATGGGGACGAGCGAGAACAACTTCTACAATAACCTCTGGTCTCAAGCCGCCGCCGAGGGTATCACGTCGTTTGTGTCGGCGGGGGACAGCGGAGCTTCCGGCTGCGATGGCGGCAGTTCCACCACCGGTAGCGGGCGGGCCGTTTCGGGGCTCGCGTCCACCCCCTATAACGTCTGCGTGGGTGGGAACGAGTTCGACGAGAACGGCGGCACGTACTGGAATTCGTCCAACGGTTCCTACTACACCTCCGCGCTTGGCTACATTCCGGAAATGGCGTGGAACGAGAGCGGTTCCGTTACCAATTGCCCTTCAGGTGATACGTGCCAGGACCTCTGGGCAACGGGCGGCGGCACATCGATCGAATACACCAAACCCGCCTGGCAGGTGAGCCCGGGGGTGCCCAATGACGGCATGCGGGATTGTCCGGACGTTTCGCTGACCGCTGCGGGCGGACACGACGGGTACATAGTCGAAACGCAAGGCTCCCTGGCCGTGATAGGAGGTACGTCGGCTTCCTCGCCTTCTTTTGCAGGAATCATGGCGCTGGTCGTGCAGAAGATGGGCGGCGCCTGGCAGGGCAACGCCAACCCCCGTTTTTACCAGCTGGGCGACGAGCAGTACACAAATGGAACTCCTGTTGTTTTCCATGACGTGACGATGGGCAACAACACGGTCCCGGGAGTGACAGGGTTCGACTGCAGCGTCGGGTACGACGAAGCCACCGGGCTGGGGTCGGTGGATGCGTATTCTCTTGCCAACAACTGGGCTGCCTGCACGACGCCGGGCGTCCCAACGGGCGTGACGGCGACCGTCCCTGGCGACAACGAGATCGATCTGAGCTGGAGCGCGGGTTCGCCCGCTGGGCACACCTATAGCGTCTACCGGACAACAGGTTCGTGCCCCGGAAGCGGGTACTCGCTGCTGGCGTCGGGCCTTTCCACGGCCGCCTACAACGACACGACGGTCAGCGGGGGCACAACGTATTCTTACGAAGTGACCGCAGTCGATTCCACGGGCGGATGTGAATCAGCCCTGTCGGGCTGTGCCTCGGCGGCTGCCACAGGAGCATGTACCGCGCCGCCGACTTTCGCGGGCCTTTCGTCCGTGACGAACCCCGGAAACGCCACCTGTGAACTGGACTTGGCGTGGAGCGCCGCGACGCCCAACTGCGGGACGTCGATCACCTACAACGTGTACAGGTCCACGTCCTCCTCCTTCACGCCCTCCGCCTCCAACCTGATCGCCACGGGCGTTACGAGCACGGCCTACGGCGACACGAGCGCTCTGTCCAACGGCTCGACGTATTACTACGTCGTGCGGGCGGTGGATGCATCGACCGGAGTGGAAGACGCGAACACCAGCGCCCTCTCCGGCGTTCCGCTGGGACCCAGCAGCACCAGTACCCCCGTAAATGAGACATTCGAAGAGGCGGGAGGCGAGCCGACGAGTGGTGGCACATGGTCGCATTCGGCTGCCCAGGGAACCGATGACTGGGCCCAGAGCACAGGCGGTAATCCCCACAGTGGATCCCACACGTTTTTCTCCAGCGATGCATCGAGTTTAAAGGACGATTATCTCGTCACACCCGCCATCCCTCTGGGGAATGTATCGGCGCAACTGAGCTTCTGGCACACCTACAACCTGGAGTCGAGTTACGACGGCGCCGTCATTGAGATTTCGACGGACGGGGGTTCGACGTGGACCGATCTGGGATCGCAGATAACCCGGGGGGGGTACACCGGGACGATTTCAACCTCGTACAGCAGTCCCATCGCTGGACGACAAGCTTGGACGGGTGGCGCGATAGGTGCAGAAACGCAGGTAATCGTAGACCTGTCGCCCTACCTGGGCCAAACGGTCCAGATAAGGTTCCGCCAGGCTGATGACGTCTCCGTGAACAAGACCGGATGGTACATAGACGATGTTGTTCTTACGACCACGGGTGGCGCCTCGTGCGCCACGGTCGGCGCGGTCAAACCTGTCCCCGACGGCAACTGGGTCAGCGGCACGGCCATACAGGCGACGAAGGCCGCGGCAGATGGAAGCACCGTCAACCTGACCTGGGACGTGGGCACCTGCCGGGATGCTAACTACAACTTGTACTACGGCAACGGCACCGACATTTCGACCTACACGCTCCAGGGGAGCGACTGCGGGCTGGGCAACTCCGGCACGGCCAGCGGCGTGACCCTTCCGGCCGTTCCTTCCGGCCAGCATTTCATCTGGTGGGTCATCGCAGGGACCGACGGCGTTCAGACCGAAAGCTCCTGGGGCAGGGACTCGGCCGGCAACGAACGCCACCCCGCCGCCTCCGGCCAGTGCGGCTTCACCGCCAAGAGCCCGGCAAGCACCTGTCCGTGAGCACTTTTCTTGAATAGGTCCCCACGGGGGCGGCTTCGGCCGCCCCCTTTTTTGTCTCGGTTCTGTTCCGGTTGGGAGGACTTACAAACGAGTCGAAAATTCAGTAAGATAGGCCACATAACCGCATCCGTGAGCCTCCCGTGCCGCGCCGGGCGCATAGCTTCTTGCCGTAAGCGCAGTGGGACCCTATTGTTGGTAAAGACGGGACGGCATCTCGACGGCGGTTCCAGTCACCTGGAAGAGGGAGAGGGACAATGCGGACTACAAGAGGCCGATTGGGCATCCTT
>JBJKRE010000170.1:0-9896 GCA_046704825.1 Acidobacteriota bacterium | reverse complement strand
GCCCCTGGCGAGGAGGCAGATGATGAGGCGCTCCAGGAGGGTCGTCTGCCCGACGATCACCTGGCGCACTTCCTGGACGAGTCGGGCGATGGTTGCGGACTCGGCATCCACCCTGCTTTGGAGTTCTTTGAGCTGTGCGTCCATAGATACCTCCCGAGCCGATTGTACGGGGCGCCGACTGCTCGGTCAAGAAGGCTGGGCACTCCGGGTCATCGGAGGCCACGATGGCATGGCGGGACTGACGATCTGCGGGACGGAGCGTGATTATGTCATGTGGGAAGCTCACGTATCGGGTCAGATATCGAAGCCGTAGCAAGGCATGACGTTAAGTCCGGCCGAATAGCTAACGTCTTCCTTTAAGAATTGTCAGGAAGAGGCATCCGGCCGGGTTGTGGAAGGCCCTTCACCAGGCCGGTGCGGCCCGGTGGCGGGACGGGCTCATCCCTACGGCTCCTCCTCCTCGTCATCCTCTCCTCTGATGCCTTCAAGGCCTTCGCGTACGATGAGCGGCACGAGAACGAGTGCCGCCAGCGGATCGGCCCACCACCAGCCCAGGACAGCGTTCAGACCCAGCCCGGCCAGCGTCGCGAAAGAGAGCCAGGCACAGGTGATGGTTTCATAGGCGTCGGCGCGGAGGGCGGGGCTTCGGGCCAGGGCTGCAGTCTTGAGCTTTGCCCTCCCGAGGAGGGGCATCACGACGAGCGCCAGCGCGGAGATGGCGATTCCTGCAAAGCTGGGTCGGGGTTCGACGCCGCGGCCGAAAAGGCGAATGGACGAGTCGATGAGGAGATAGACCGCAAGAAGGAGGAGTAGGATTCCCGCGATGCATGAGGCAATTTTCTCCGCGCGCTCTGCCCGCTCGGCGGAAACGCCCTTCATTTCGTAAGCGAAACGGGTCCCGACGATGACCGCGCTTGCGGTTTCGATGAGGGAATCCACCCCGAAACCCACCAGGGCCACCGAGGACGACGCGGCTCCCGCAGCGAGCGCGACCAGACCTTCGACCAGATCCCAGCACACGCTAAGCACCGCCAGGAGTACGCCCCGCCTGAGCAGGGCCTCCCGCTGCTGCTTTTCGGGCGGGGGTGCCCTGCCGTCTCGCCCGGGGCTTTGTGATGCGGACATGAACCCTCCATGCAGAGTGTGCGAACCAGGTACCGGGTCGCGCGTACCCCGACCTCCATCGTAACACCGGCCACGAGCTAACGATTTCCGGCCCGCCGGCCCCGGTCTAAGGGGCTTATGGACTGAGCACGGTTTGCGGTAAAATAACTCGGGAGGGTCCTATGCAGGAGCTGGGACAGGTTGAGGGACAGGGCTCGGTCGAGGCGGTTGCGGGCGACGCGCCGAGGTACCATCTCCCCGTTTTCGAAGGGCCGCTCGATCTCCTCCTGTATCTGATCCAGAAGAACGAGATAGACATCACGGACATCCCCATCGTAGAAATCACCGAGCAGTACGGCGCTCACCTCGAGAGAATGCGCGAACTCGACCTGGATGTTGCGGCCGATTTCATCCTCATGGCCGCGACGCTCATCCATATCAAAAGCAGGATGCTCCTTCCGGTTCCGAAGGATCAGGAGGGCGACCAGGCTTGGGAGGATCCCAGGCAGCCGCTGGTGGATCAGCTCCTCGAGTACAGCCGTTTCAAAGACGTGGCCCGCCTTCTCATGGAGCGGGAGGAAGTGTCGACGGCGCAGTTCGCCCGGTCAGAAAGCGAAGGCCTCGCCGGTCTCGAGGGAGATGCGGTTGCACTCGACGTGGATCTCTACGACCTCATCGAGGCCCTCCAGAGGGTCTTGAGGCGGGCTGCGGACCGGAAGGAACGCCTCGTCTTCGCGCCGGAAGTCAGCCTGGCGGCCAGGATCAACGACGTCCTTGAACTCCTCGAGAGGCACGGTTCGCTCCTCTTTCACGAAATCTTCGAAGGACAGACCACGCGCCTGCACATCGTCGTGACCTTTCTGGCAGTTCTGGAACTGGCCAAGCAGAAGGTCGTGAGGCTCTTCCAGGAGGCCCCCCTCCAGCCTTTCAGGATCGTGCTCGCAACGTAGAGGCGGGTGGGCTTCGGTCTGCAAGTCCAAGAAAACCTTAGGTTCAGGTCAACTGCAGTCGGAAGGTGAGCCCTGCACGCCCGTCGGCTTCGCAGTCCAGGTCGCCTCCGAGCAGGTTCGCCGCGTAACGGGCGGCGGCGGGGCCCAGGCCCCCTGTATCGCTCTCGGGATTGCAGAGTTCGGATGATTCGGGGAAGAACCGGTCGAGAATGCGGTCGACCGGCGGATGATCCTCTCTGAGCCGTTCGACGGTCACGCTCAGCGTGTGGCGGCCGGGGGACGATTGCACGCTCGAGGATACGTTGGAATCCGGCGCGAGCAGCCCCAGGGCATTACGGGCCAGGTTCATCAGAATGCGGGTCAGGATGTCGTCGGGGACGTCGACGCGGGGGTTCCCCATGTCTTCGGGCAGCACGAATGTGTCCTTTGCCGCGCATCCGTTTTCCACCATTTCGCGCGTCACCCTGCGCCATGCGTCACCGAGGAGGGCGTCGCCCGCCTCCGCCGAGTGTATGGCCTTGAGGAAGCGGGTGAATTCCAGCAGTTCACCTACCAGGGCCGAGAGGAGGTTGACGTTTCGATGGATCGTGCGCATGGGCTTCTCCTGCTCGGGCGCCATGGGACCGTAGCGCCCCTTCAGCAGGAGTTCGGTGAATCCCTGCATGACCACAGGCGGCGTCACCAGGTCGTGCGCAAGCGAGGAGAGGAGCTGGTCCTGAAGCGCCGAGATCCTTACCAGGCGGCGGTTGGTGGCTTTCACCTCTTCGATCAGTTCGGCCTGCTCCCGGATGCGCTCCACTTCCTCTGTCGAATCCCGGAAGACTCCCTCGAAGCCCAGAATGCGCCCCCGGTCGTCAGAGATGGAGCGCACCGTGGAGGTGGTGTAGATGCGCGTCCCGTCCTGCCGAACCCCCGGTGAAACGTAGGAGTCTATGAAGCCCTCCTTCAGCACCTGCTCCAGGAGGGTTCCTCGTTCAAACCCCTCGGCGTCGAAATCGTAGGTGTGCAGCCCGGATGTCATCTCTTCGGGCGTACTGCCGTAGATGGCGGCCCCGGCCCCGGTGATAAATCGGATTCTCGACGCCTTGTCGCTCCGGTAGAAGCCGACTCCCAGGCGGTCCAGGATATCGACGAGCGGCTGAGGCGGATCGGGCGGAAAGCCATCTCGCTCGGCCACCATAACCTCCTCTGAAATATAAGAATACACCAAAACGATACGGTTGTCTCCGGGCGCGACCGCCGCGTGGGGCGGCCCGAGAGGTCATGGAGGGGCGAGAAAGACGCCGGGGGCAGTGCAGGCTTGACCGTCAGAGAGGCGGCGCGATACCCTCTAAAGCTTGGAGGTCCCTTTGAATTGGCGGAGCTGGCGTTTCTGGAAAGGCTTTGACTACCTCGGGGGAATCTCCATTCTTACCAAAGACACCCTCAAGGTCATGTTCTCCAGCCGGTGGGAGTGGTCGCTCATCACCTACCAGATGGATCTTCTGGGGGTGGAGTCCTTCTCCATCGTGCTCATAACGGCCGTATTCATGGGGATGGTCCTGGCCCTGCAGACGGCCTACGCCCTGCAGGCCTTCGGTGCGAAGCTTTACGTAGGCGAGGTGGTGACCCTTTCCATGACCAGGGAGCTGGCCCCCGTGCTCATTTCGCTCATGGTGGGAGGCCGGGTGGGGGCGGGCATGACGGCCGAGATCGGCGCAATGAAGGTCACCGAACAGATCGATGCGCTCAGGGCCATGGGGGCCAACCCGGTTAGAAAACTGGTCGTGCCGAGGCTCGTCGCCGTGGTGGTGACGCTGCCTCTGCTCGTGCTCCTCGCCGATGCCCTGGGCGTGTTCGGCGGGTACTTGATCTCGACCTTCGAGCTCCAGATCGGTGGCCGGTTCTATTTCACGCACGTCTTCAGGCTTTTGAAGTTCTCCGACGTGCTTTCGGGGCTGGCCAAGACGGGCTTCTTTGCGTTCTTCATCACGCTGATCGCCTGTTTCAACGGGATGAAGGCACGCGGCGGCGCGGACGGCGTCGGTCAGGCCACCACCTTCACGGTGGTTCTGTCCTCCATCGTCATCCTGATTTCGGACTTCTTCCTGACGAAACTCTTCCTGGCGTTCTGACATGGATAACTTTCTTCAGTACGTGGACGTTCACAAATCGTTCGGTACCAACGACGTCTTGAGAGGCGTGGATCTGACCGTGGAGAAGGGAGAGACGCTGGTCATACTCGGCGGTTCCGGGACGGGAAAGTCCGTGCTTCTTAAGCTGACGATCGGCCTCATGGCGCCCGATTCGGGGACCATCCTTGTTGACGGCGATGACGTGACCAGCCTCTCGGAACGTGAGTGGATGCGCGTTCGGCATCGCGTGTCCTACATGTTCCAGTGGGGGGCGCTGTTCGATTCCATGAGCGTGTACGACAACGTGGCCTTCCCCCTGCGCGAAGGCCGTCAATTCTCAGAGGAAGAGATCCGCGAACGCGTCATGGAAAGGCTTGAGCTGGTCGGTTTGGAAGACTCGGCGGACGTCTATCCGGCGGATTTGTCGGGCGGCATGAGAAAGCGGGCCGCCCTGGCCCGTTCGATCGTGACGGAACCGGCTTGCATCCTGTACGACGAGCCGACGTCGGGGCTCGACCCCATCACGGCGGACACCATCAACAGGATGATCCGGCGCATGCAGAAGGTCCTGGGCGTCACTTCGGTGGTGGTGACCCACGACATCAACAGCATGTTTCACGTCGCCGACAGGCTGGCCTTTCTGTACGAGGGCACCATGGCCTTCACCGGTACGCCGGAGGAGGCGCGGAGTACCCGACACCCCGTTCTCAGGGGCTTTATTGAGGGGAGGAACCCCGATGAACCAGACACCTGAATGGCGATTGGTACGGATAGGGCTGCTGGTGGCCGGCGCGCTGTGCATCGCGGCCCTGGTCATCGTGGGCATCACGAGCCGACAGAAGCTGTTCGAACGGAAGGTCGAGTACTACAGCCTCTTTCCTGACGCCGCAGGCCTCAAAGAGGGCAGCGGGGTCTGGTACCAGGGGGTTGAAGTCGGATTCATCACCAACATAGCCTTCACGAAGGACGTGGACAACCAGATGGTCCGGGTCTACTACAAGGTGACGGCCAATCTGGTGCCCAGGATCCGCTCTGGTACACGTGCCTCGATCCGCACGCTCGGACTGCTGGGGGACAAGTACCTCGCTCTCTTCACGCCGCAGGACACGGCCAACGAACCCATCATCCTGCCGGGCCACGAGATCCCCATCGACAAGACCGTGAACCTCGAGGTCCTTGGGCGAGGTGCGCAGGACCTCATCGAGAACACCATCGAACTCTCGAAGAACATCAACAAACTCGTGGAACTCTTCGTGCAGGGGCAGGGCGCGATTCCGAGGCTGCTCAACGACCCCAAGCTGGGGCACCTCACGATTCAGCACCTGAACAACATAGGACAGAGCCTCGACCGGATTTCAACCAGCATCGCCACCGGACAGGGTCTAGCCGGGAGGATGCTGTCCGACAAGGCCTACGGCCAGCAGGTGTCGAACGACCTCGCCGATTCCGTCCGCAGGACTGATCAGATCCTCGCCAGCATCCAGGCCGGAAAGGGAGGGGCGGGAGCCCTTGTGGCCGAGAACGGTCAGGGGGCGCTCATCGTGGCGAATCTCGCGAAAACCTCCGAGACGCTGCAGAAAGTGGCAGCGTCCATCGAAAAGCCCGGCACGCTCGGCAACAAGCTCCTTCTGGACGACGCGTACGGCGAGCATCTGGCGGCCAACATGCTTTCCATCAGCGACTCACTCGCGTCCATCCTCAAGAAGATCGACTCGGGGCAGGGCACGCTGGGCGCCCTCATCAACGACCGGGGGGTGTATGATTCTCTTTCGGCCGTCGCGGATGGCATCAACCAGAGCGCGATCGTCAAGTGGTACCTGAAGCGGAAGGCCGAAAAGGCGGCCAGGCACGCCAAGGAGCGTGCCGAGCAGCGGAAGCAGGAGAAAGAACAGAAAGGAACCCGTCCATGAAGATACTGGTCACCGGGGCTGCGGGGTTCATAGGCTCGCACCTCTGCGAGGCGCTGCTTCGCGAGGGACACGCCGTCACGGGCGTGGACAACTTCGATCCTTACTACGCGAGGAGCATAAAAGAGAGCAACCTCCGCAAGTGCCTCGGTGAGGACGCGTTCCACTTCGTCGAGTTGGACCTCTCGGAAGCGCCCGCAACCGCCGCGCTCATCGCCCAGGGATGGGACTGCATCGTTCACCTGGCCGGACGCGGCGGGGTCCGGCGATCCATCGAGGAGCCCGCGGCCTACGTGAAGAACAACTACGTATCGACCTTCAACATACTGGAGGCCATGAAGGAGTCGGGCTCGGACCGTCTCGTGTTCGCATCCACCTCGAGCGTTTACGGCAACCGGAGCGAAGGACCGTTCCGTGAAAGCGACCCCGCCGACACGCCGGTTTCACCCTACTCGGCGACGAAGAAGGGGTGCGAGGTCCTGTGCCACACCTATCACCACCTTTACGGGATCAGCGTGTATGCCTTAAGATTCTTCACCGTGTTCGGGCCCAGGCAGCGCCCCGACATGGCCATACACAAGTTCGTCAGGGCCATCGTGAGGCGCGAGCCGATCGAACGCTACGGAGACGGGTCAACGGTCAGGGACTACACCTACGTCGGGGATATCGTGGCGGGCGTGGTGAAGGCCGCGGAGCGCGTGAAGGGTTACGAGATCATAAATATCGGAGGCGCCCAGACGACGACGCTCAACCAGCTGATCGAGATGCTGGAGGAGCAGCTGGGCGAAAAGGCGGTCATAGTGGAGAGGCCGATCCCGGCTGGGGATGTGGTGCGCACCTTCGCGGACACGGAGAAGGCCCGGCGCCTGCTCGACTTCTCGGCGAAGGTAAGTATCGAAGACGGCTTGAAAGCATTCATTCAGTGGTACCGCGAGGAGCAAATGCCATGAAAGTAACTGTTCTGGGAACAGGCTACGTAGGACTCGTCACGGGAGCCTGTCTGGCGCACTTCGGCCTGGAGGTCACCTGCGCCGACGTGGATAAGGACAAGATCGACAAGCTGGTCAACGGCGAGATTCCCATCTACGAACCCGGGCTCGAAGAGGTGGTGCACCGCAACGTCCAGGCGGGCAGGCTCCGCTTCACCGCAGACGTCGCGAGCGCGGTGCCGAGCGCGCAGGTCCTGTTCCTGGCCGTGGGGACGCCGCCCTTGCCCGACGGGAGCGCAGATATGCGCTACATCTTCGACGCGGTCGACATCATTTCCGAAAACCACGCAGGCTACCAGGTCATCGTCACCAAGAGCACCGTGCCCGTGGGGACGGGAGCCAGGATAGAAGCGATCATGTCCAAGAAGCACGCGCGCGAGACCTTCGCCGTCGTCTCGAACCCGGAGTTCCTGCGGGAGGGCTCGGCGGTCTCGGACTTCATGCATCCCGAGAGGCTCGTCATAGGGTGCGACGACGAGAAGGCGCTGGACATCATCATGAGGCTCTACAAACCCCAGATCGACCAGAACGTCCGGGTCCTCACGACGAACAGGGACTCGGCGGAGCTGATCAAGTACGCGAGCAATGCGTTTCTGGCGGTGAAGATCTCCTTCGTCAACGAAATCTCGCGCCTCTGCGAGGAGGTGGGCGCGGACGTCATGGCCGTGGCCAAGGGCATGGGCATGGACACGAGGATCGGTCCCAGGTTCCTGCATCCCGGCCCGGGCTACGGCGGCTCCTGTTTTCCAAAAGACACCAGGGCTCTTCTGGATGTGGGCCGCGAGCACAAGGTGGGGCTCAGGATCGTAGAGGCTGCCGTCATGGCCAACGATGACCAGGTCCAGCGATCTCTGAACAAGATTCAGCACGCCTTCGGAACGATGGAAGGGGCTACGGTGGCTCTGTTGGGCCTGGCTTTCAAGAGCGACACGGACGACGTGAGGGAATCGCCGGCGCTGAAGATCGCTGCCGCGCTCATCGATGCGGGGGTGCGCGTCAAGGCCTACGATCCTGCCGCCTCGGAAACGGCACTGAAGGAACTGCCCGACCTGGAAATCGCCAAAGATCCTTACGATGCCGCGGATGGGGCAGACGGGCTCGTCGTGGCCACGGAGTGGAACGAGTTCAAGAAGCTGGATTGGCCCGAGCTCAAGAAGCGCCTGAAGCGTCCTCTGGCGGTCGACCTCAGAAACCTCTACGACCCCGGCGAAGTGCGCGAAGCCGGGTTCACTTACGTGGCGTTCGGCAGGCCCTGAAACGGGCGTCGCCGACCAGCGGACATAACAATACACGGAGCGAATGGTATGGATGCAGGGCCTTCGGGTGCGCCGGAAGGGCGCGGCCAAGACGAGCAGGCGCGTCCGGGCGATCCGCCGTCCAGGCTCATGCACGGCGATTGGTGGAAGGAAGAGGACCTTCCCGTAGACTGGGACCGCCTTATGGGTCGAGGTCCGCTCAACGCGGAGGTCGGCTTCGGGGAAGGAGAATTCCTTCTGGCCATGGCCGGCTGCAGGCCGGACATGCGGTACGTCGGGATAGAGCGCTTCGCGGAAGGCCACAGGAAGCTGGTGAAGCGTGCCCTGTCCGAGGGGGTCGCCAATGTGCTCACGGTGGTGGGAGACGCCTACATCATCCTGAATCTTGCTTTCGAGAACGCGAGCCTCCGCTCCGTAACCGTCAACTTCCCGGACCCCTGGCCCAAGGCCAGGCACGCGCGCCGAAGGCTCTACACGGAGGAATTCTTCAGGATCGCCGCACGTAAACTGGAGCCGGGCGGCACACTCTACCTCGCGACGGACGACCGGCCGTACGCCCGTCAGGCGGTCGACGCGCTCGGGCGCGTGCCTGCTCTCGTGAGCACTCACCGGGACCGCCCCTGGTTGGACAGCTCACCCTATCCGGTTCAAACCCGATACGAAACCAGGTGGATAAGGGAAGGACGCCCCCTCCACTATCTCGTCTACACGCGGAAGGAGTAGCAATGCCGCACGTGAAACTGTCCGGAGACCTGGATCTGGAACGGGTCTGGCAGGACCCTCCGGCATTCAGGTTTTCGGTTGCAGAAGAGGACCTTCACTATAAATACCTCGAGTGTTACCTGAGTTCTACGAAGCACTCTCTGATCCTCAGGTACATCGTGGTCGAAGGGCGGCTGGTTCAGTACGTGCAGGTGCTGATCGCAGGCACGGAGAGCGGGTGGATCGTAAAGCTGGACAGGTCCTATCCCATTCTCAGGACGGCAGGCGTCAAACTGCTTCTCGCCACCATCGCAGCGCGCCTCGTGCTTCAGGGGGCAACCCGCACCTCTACAAACCTGGAACCCTTCGAAGCCCGCGCAAGTTTTTACGCCGAGCACATGCCTTCGTCAGGGGGCGCCGGAGGCGAAGGACCGGAAGAGCCTTGAGTGACTCTCAGAGGGCGGTTTCCCTGATGGTGTGCTTGACCGCCTTCGCCTCGTAAAGGCAGCGATCTACGATTCGGACGACGTCCTCGACGGGCATTTGGTCCTGGGCGCCGGAAGACCAGAGGAGCCCGATGCTGGCCGTGGTGTGCACGGACCGACCGTCCACCTGCCAGCGGATGTGGTCCACAGCCTCGAGAATGCGCCGCGCGACGGCCCGGGTCTGTTCGGCCGTGGCGGGTCTGAGAAGGACGGCGAACTCGTCGCCGCCGTAGCGACAGGGGACGTCGGAGGCGCGGCATTGAGACTGGATTCCGCTGCCCAGAACCTGCAGGTAGCGGTCGCCGACGAGGTGCCCGAAGCGGTCGTTGATGGTCTTGAAGTCGTCGCAGTCCAGGAAGAGCAGGCCGAAGGGCTCCTCGCCACTCAGG
>JBJKRE010000169.1:0-6552 GCA_046704825.1 Acidobacteriota bacterium | reverse complement strand
CGCGCTCTCGACGTATGGGCCGGGCAGAGCTCGGACGATGCCGTCGCTGCCGGTAAGGAGGTCGACGGAGCCGAGTCCTACTGCCTGCTTGCGGAAACGCTCGATGGGCATGGTGCCGTTGGCGGGACTGCACGCGAGCACGGTGTCGGCCTGGGAGAGAGCCTTCTGGAGAGCCGCGTCGCCCCCTTCGTCCCGCGGCTGGTCGAAGAGCATGTCGACGCCGATGAGGTTGGCGCCCGCCTGCCAGATGTTGTGGATGGCGGTGGCGAGTTCGGCCCGGGAGGGAAGGCGGTCGCCCAGTGCGCTGAAAGTCCGTCCGTCGAGGCATACGAGATAGACGTCTCCCGACGGCGCCCCTTCGCGCAGCCGCATGAGGATGTCGTACACGCGACCTTCGCCGGCCGAAACGAGGCCGGCAGCCAGCGGCAGGGCCGCCACCAGCGTGACGGCCAGACCGAGTGCAAGTCCCGCGATGAACGAAGAGCGCTGTCTCACTGCACGTTATCCCAAAGCATTCAGCGACTGGCGAGAGACAGGACGGGCTTCTCCGTCCGGACGTTTCTCCGGCTCTCTACGCCCCCCACGTCAGCCCTGAGGATCACGACGACATGCCCGTTGGTCAGCGCACCCGTTTCGGCGTCGAGCTTTCTGAGCTGCTCGGCCGTTTCCCTGGTCACCACGATGTCCGACTTGAGCTTGCCCGAGGCCCCTTCGGCGTGAATGACGAAGGATTGTTCCCGCCCCCTGGGTCGTTCGGATGGCTTTCGCTGGGCCAAGAGAAACTGCGGAGGCGAGATGAGGGCCAGAGGAAAGGCGCCGAGCTTTTCGGGCGCGAGCCAGGACGCTCCCTGGGACGACCCTTCGGATGGATTCTTCGTCACGTAGCGCGCCAGAGTCCGCTCCCTGGCGACCAGAGGCTTTACGGTCTTGACGCCGTAGACCTCGTTCCCGTCGGGATCGAGGATGCGCCCCTGGATGGCGGGCCGGGCCCCCGTGTGGCTGGCGTCGACCGTGACGGACGAAAAACTTGCCAGCGAGGCCACTTTGGGTTTTTCCGGCGCCTTGGCTCCGGGGCCCGGCTCCCCGGCTGCCTGCCTTCGTGGTTCTGCCTGCTTCTTCGGGTGCGTCGGTGCCGTCTCCTTGCGGGGTGCCGGAACGGCCTCGGGCGGAGGGAGGGTTACCGTCGCCACCTCCGAGGCGATCCCTCGGACGCCGTTGATGGGCACCTGGTAGGCAAGTTCGTACCTGCGGCCCCTGACGCCTTCGGATATTACTTCGCCGCCGGCGACGATACCCCGCACGTGGATGCGGAGGGCCTCATACGAGTCAAGCCTGCGTTCGCTGTTCACCGGCAGGCGCATGGCGATGCGGAGGGCCGCCGCCTGGGCCTTCATGACGGCTACGCGCCTGGCCTGAACGCGCGCCTGGCCTTCCGGTACGCCAGACTTGAGCGGCACGGTGACGCTGGCCCTTATCCAGCCCTG
Source organism: Acidobacteriota bacterium (assembly GCA_046704825.1). Taxonomy (GTDB): domain Bacteria; phylum Acidobacteriota; class UBA4820; order UBA4820; family DSQY01; genus CAVRTJ01. The sequence goes on along the minus strand of JBJKRE010000169.1, from coordinate 5,068 downwards.
GTCCCAGTCGACGCTTCCTTCGGGGAGTTTTTCTCTGTAAGGCTTGAGTGGACCCTGCACGGCCATGACGGTGAGTGTCACGACCGCTGCCAAAGCGATAATCCTGCCCGCGTGGATTTTTCGCATACTATCCCTCCCTTGGTGAATTGAAGATTTCAACTATAGCAGAACAGGCCGTTGGGCTGAAGTGGACGCGGGAGAGGGGAGTGCGGATGCGAGAGGGCGTGCCCCGGAAGGAAGATAATCTGTCAGCGGGGAACGCGGTAGATGATGATCTTGCGCCGCACGAGGCGGATGAACCCCTGGTTCTCGAGTTCTTTCAGCACGCGGTTGACGGTTTCGCGGCTGGCCCCGATGAAGTGGGCGATTTCCTCCTGGGTCGGACGGGTGATAAGCGTGGATCCGTCTGCGAGAGGATGGCCCTCCTTCTCGGCGAGTTCCACGAGGTAGCGTGCGAGGCGGCTGAACGTGTCCAGGAAGATCAGGTCGCCCACACGCCGGGAGGTTTCCCGGACTCTCCGGGCCAGCGTTTTCATTACGGAAAGGGCGATGGTGGGGTTGGCGGCTATGGCCCTCATGAACTGGTCACGAGTGAGCATGAGGAGCTCGGAGGGTTCCACGGTCACTACGGTGGCCGACCTGCGCTCGCCGGGATCGAACAGTGCCATCTCGCCTACGATTTCACCGGCGGAGAGGAAGGCGAGGGTGACTTCCCGCCCGTCCTCCCCGACGAGTATGGCCTTCACCCGGCCGCTCAGGATGACGTAGAGACTGTCTCCCGGCTCGCCTCTCTGGAAGAGCATAGCGTTCTTCTTGTAGGCGCGGGTCTCCCCAACCTTTAGGATGGCTCCGAGCTGGATGTCGTCCAGGGAGGAGAAAAAGTCTACTTTCCTGAGGAGTTCCGTCCGCATGCTTCCCCCCTTAAGGCGTCACGGAGTCCGGCTGGTGAAAGCCCCTCTCGTACCCGTCTTGTGGACACGAGAGGGGCGTTTTGTCAAGAAACAGGGTCATCGTCTCCCGTGGTGAGGTCGCGCGTGTCGAACTCGTCGTCCGAGTCCATGTTGTCCTCGCCTTCCACACCCTGCAGCTTCTGCATGATGTGCCTGGGTACGGAGACGTTGGTGATCGCGTGCTTGAACACGATCTGGTCGTAGTCCCGTCCGCGTATGTGGATGGTGTACCTGTCGAAGCCGAGAACCTGACCGACGAACTTCTTTCCGCTCACCAGAAAGATGGTGATCAAGGCCCTGTCCTTGCGGACGAAGTTCAGGATCTGGTTCTGGATGTTCACCTCGCGATTAGCGGCCGGCTTTTTCGTCCCATCTTTTGATGAATTCCATTGCATCATCTTTCCAGGCCTCCTTATCTATTTCAAACCATTTAATGTCCGTTTCTTTTCTGAACCATGCGAGCTGCCTTTTGGCCAGCCTCCTCGAGTGCAGTTTAATTTGAGACACCGCCTCATCGAGACTAAACAAACCCTCCAGAAAGCCGGCTAATTCCATGTAGCCAATGGCCTTCCGTACGGGGCCCACGAGCACACCGCTAGCGTGGAGCTCCCTGACTTCCTCGAGCAAACCCCTCCGCATCATCTGGTCGACTCTGCTCTCGATCTTATCGTAAAGGAACTTCCGGGGCGCCGTCAAACCCAGTCGGAGGCCCGGCATGACTCGATTTCCAAAGGGGTTCTCAAGGATCCACTGGGACTGGGGTTTGCCCGTCGTGATGAGCACCTCCAGGGCCCGCACTATTCTCAGGGAATCGCGTGTGCCGATCCGTGCGGCCGTGGACGGGTCAAAGCGCTCGAGAATTCTATGAACCCTCTCGGGCCCTGTCCGGGCGATGCGCGCGCTCAGACGTTCCCGCAGTGCCTCCTGCCGGCCAGGAACGGCGATGAGTCCCTGGGTGAGGGCCCGGTAGTAGAGACCCGTTCCGCCCACCAGGATGCACAGGCGGCCGCGTTGGCGGATGCCTTCCATGGCCTCGAGCGCACTGCGCCGGAAAGCGCCTGCGGAAAAGTAGGATCCGGGGGCCGCGACGTCGACGAGATGGTGCGGTACCCTGGACCTGTCTTCAAGTGAGGGTTTGTCGGTTCCGATGTCCAGGCCGCGGTAGACGGCCATGGAGTCGCAGGAGACGATTTCTCCGGCGAAGCGAAGGGCCGCCGCCATGGCGAATCCGCTTTTCCCGGCGGCCGTAGGGCCGACGATACTCAGAACGGGGCCCGCGGATGAGGGGTCACGGGGATTGGTCACGGAACAGGTCTTTTCGGGTACTGCGCAGAGTCTGCATGACCCGGGACTCGTGGTCCGCGCCCAGGGTCCTGCGGATGGCCAGCAGGGCGGAGTAAAGGTACTCGTTGAGGGCCCTGACGAGCGCAGCGGAGCGGTCCCCTTTGAGCGCCAGCATGTTCTCCAGAATCCGCTCTTCCGAGAGGGCCCCGTTGGACCGGATGGTGACCCGGCCGAAGACTTCCGGTTGGGCGGTTTTGAGCCTTCCTAGATACTTTTCGAGTATGTTTTCCGCGATAGGACCGATCTCTCTCAGGAGGTAGTGGTAGAGGAACGAAAACATCTCGTTGTAGTTCTTGATCAACTCCGAGAGGTCGCCTATCTCCCGCTGCTCCTCCTCGAACCGATCCTTACGGCCCTTGACGTGGAGGTAGCCGATGCTGAAGAAAATGTAAAGCGTCTTGAGCGTCTCGAACTCGCCGATCTCGCTGAGGTCGCAGATTTCCTGGACGCTCCGCGCGCCGTCGACGAGCTTGAACACGTGCTTTTCGTATTCCTCGAAGTGCAGCCCCGATGGGCGATGGGCGGGAAGAACCCGCTCGAAGACCACGTCCTTCTTGGGAATTCGCTCGTTGAAGAGGGCGGGCGAGTTTATCCTTCTCAGCCCTTCCAGAAGGAGTTCGGGGATGGTCAGCGAGGTGGTGATGTTCTCCCCCGTGCGTTCCTCCCCCTCGAAGAACTGAAACGCGCCGGAATCCCACTGGAGCAGGGAGTAGGCGATCTCCTGAACCTGACGACGGACTTCGTTCCACAGTTCCTTGGGGGAGAGCGCCTGCATTTCTACGAGTATCTTGCCGAGCCGCTTGCCTCGTGTGACGTGTTTGCTGGCCTCGTCGAACTGCTCGCGGGTGATCTTGTTTTCCCGCAGCAGCATGTCGCCGAAGCGCTCATCCGATACATTCGACGAGGCGAACACCACGATGCCGTTCTTGAAGTGCAAGGTCTTCGTCACCGCTCCGTTGCGGAGTAGCAGTACGCCCGTCTTACCGGTGGTGGTCAGGTAGTCGAGGATCTCGGGCAAGCCGAGCTGTGAGAAATCGCCTTGTAGCTGTGTCGATGAAAGGCTCACCTTTCGGACCTCCGGAGAAGGCAATGAGCGAAACGGGCGCTAGCGGTCATGAGTGCTTCCGAGCAGGAGGACACCCGAACCCACGGGCAGGTACCTAAGCAGAACCTTGCCGTAGATGCTGGATGCCTTTACGGGGCCGAACTGACGGCTGTCGTAGCTCACGGCCCTGTTGTCGCCCATGCAGAAGTAGCTGCCGCGAGGCACGACCACGGGGCCGAAATTCGAGTTCGGGGCCATGTGTTCATCCAGCGACTTCATGTGCCGCCCGTCGATGAAAAGCTTCCCCTTTCTTATCTGGAGCGTCTCACCGGGAAGGCCCACGACGCGCTTCACGATGAATCGCCCCCGGTCTTTCAGGCGGAAGACCACGAGGTCGCCCCGATGGATGCCTTCGTCGCGGAAGAAGAGCCGGTCGATGAGGATGTAGTCCTTGTTTTCGAGGGTGGGGGCCATGCTCAGCCCCGAAACCTGAAAAGGCTGGAAGACGAAGTGAAACAGCACGACCGCGAGAAAAAGCGCCAGCCCGAGGACCAGTAGTCCCTTGAGGGCCGCGCGAACGAGAAACCGACGAGGCATAGCCCCTCCAGAAAGCGCATTATTATAGCGCGGATGCACATATTCAGGCAAGTAAAGGCGTGAAAGGAAAGGAAAAAAGCACGGACCATCCCCGCCCTTCTCGTCCCCTGGTGCAGGGGGATGCGGTGGGCAGCAAAAAAGGGAGGCGGTGACTCCCTGGATCGATTCAGCTTGGTGGACCGCCGGGGACTCGAACCCCGAACCAACGGATTAAGAGTCCGCTGCTCTACCGATTGAGCTAGCGGTCCGTGGGCAATTATACAGATTTTCAGGTGCGTGTCAAATCGGTGGGCAGGCGTTTTCATCGATCCGGAGGCATTTGCCGCCTCGCTGCTCCGGACCGCCTGCTCTAAACTCATGGGAGCGTTGGAGTTGGGCAGGGAGGCCGGCGAAGATACGGCTGCAGCGGACGGCGCGGATCGGTCGGGCGGTCAGGCTGCGCCGAAGGTCCCGGCGAGCTTGTCAACGGCACGCGCCGTGATGATGTCGAGTTCGGTAAGGCCGTCGCCGTCGTGGGAAGACAGCACGATGACCACCTCGAGATAGGTGAAGAGGACGTCGGGATAGTGCTCCCGGGACGCCGCGTCAACGGCAACGGCCTCCACGAACTTGAGCGCGTCCATGTAGTTCTCGAAGCGGAACCGCCGCGTCAGGGCCTTGTCCTTGACGCGCCAGCCATCCAGGTCCTTGAGCGCGCTCTCCACCTGACTGTCGGTCAACAGAGGGTACATGCTCCCTTCCTCCTCTCAGCGGGCGGCCGCCTGCTGCCATCGTGCGGTCGGGAAGGCGTCGAGGCCGAGGCCTGAAGGCTTCCGGCATGCCGTCGCGGAATGTGCGTAGAAGGCTATCATCGCACCATTGTCAGAGCAAAAGCGAGGGCTCGGGAAAGCTGCCCGTACGCCGAGTTCGTCACCGAGCGCCGTGAATTTCCTGCGCAACTGGCTGTTGCAGGCTACGCCGCCCGCCATGACCAGCGAAGCGGGGCGATAGAGGAGCGCGGCCTTCTTGACGCGCTGAAGGAGGTGGTCCACGACGCGCTTTTGAAAAGATGCGATCAGGTCGTACTCCCACTGAGGCAGGTTGTCCAGGTCGGGGTGGGGTACCGGTTCGAGGCCGTGGGTGATCATGTGGT
>JBJKRE010000168.1:0-6054 GCA_046704825.1 Acidobacteriota bacterium | reverse complement strand
GTCTTCGGGGTCGACGCGTCCGGCCCCGCGGGCGGGGCCACGTGGAGCGCGGCGGCCGTGACCACCTGGCTGGAGGGCGGCGGCGCCCGGCTCTCCGTCGTCGCCAACCTCCGCAGCGCGGCCACCTGGTTCGGCCGCAGCACCTCGGATTACGTGGAGTACTTTCACAGCGGCTTCGGCACGGGCCGGCGGACCTACACCCTGGCGTCCCTGTCCGAGCCTCTGAAGGCGCGGCTCGCGCGCGGCGAACTGTTCGACACGGGCCGGGACTACCTGGCGGCGGGCGCCGACGTCCAGTGGACGCCCCTCGTCACGCTCTCGCCCGTCCTCATCGCGAACCTGAACGACCGCAGCCTGCTGGCGCAGGTCAACCTGCACGTGAGCCTGTCGGACGACCTCCTGTTCGACATGGGCCTCCAGGCGCCCGTCGGGCCGAAGGGCACCGAGTTCGGCGGCCTGCCGCTGTCCAGTGCCCTGCCCGCCCGGTATGGGCCCGGAAGGCGCCTCTTCCTCGAAATCAGGGGCTATTTCTAGTTTTCCCCTGGTCCGGGATGGCCGAAGTCCCGGCCGACAGCCCAGCAGCTCGTGCGCCTCGGCCAGGGCATCGGGGATGGGGATGGCCTGGGGGCATTTGGGTTCGCACTCGCCGCACTGGATGCAGGCGCCGGCGCCCCGGCCGCCGGCGACCAGCATGCCCTTGTAGAGGCGGGACGTCCTGTCGCAGGCGTCGAACATGGCGGCCGTGTTGGCCATGGCGAAGACGTCCGGGATGGCGACGCCGTTGGGGCACGGCGTGCAGTAGCCGCAGGTGGTGCACGGGATGGTCATGCGGCCGGCGTAGAAGCGGCGGACCCGGTCCGCGGCGCCCAGGTCGCCCTTGTCCAGGTCGCCGGCCGCGGCCGACGAGGCCACGGCTAGGTTCTCGCGGAGCTGTTCCTCCGTGTTCATGCCGGACAGGGCCGTGACCACGTCCCCGTGGTGCCAGACCCAACGCCAGGCCCACTCGGCAGGGGTCCACCGGCGCCCGGCGGACGCGTAGATCTCGCGCACGGGCCCGGGCTGGTCACCGGCCAGGAGCCCCCCTCGGAGCGGCTCCATGGCGACGACGCCGATCCGCCTGGAGGCGGCGAGGCGCAGGCCGTCGTAGCCGGCCTGGAAGTCCACGTCCAGAAGGTTGAACTGGATCTGGCAGAAGTCCCAGTCGTAGCCGTCGACGATGTCCGCGAAGGCGTCGGGCGAGCCGTGGAAGGAGAACCCGGCGTGGCCGATCCGCCCGTCGGCCTTCGCCCGTTCGAGGGCGCCCAGGCCGTCGAAGCGCTTGACGGTCTCCCACCGCTCTCCGCTGAGCGCGTGCAGGAGGTAGAAGTCCACCCTGTCCGTCTGCAGGCGCGCGAGCTGTTCGTCGAGGTAGCGCTCCCAGTCCGCTTCGGACTGGACGGCCCACGTGGGGCACTTGGTGGCGAGCTGGACGCGCGCCCGGTAGCCGTCCTTCAGGGCCCGCCCCACGAAGGGCTCGCTCTGACCGCCGTGGTAGGGGTAGGCCGTGTCCAGGTAGTTGACGCCGCCGTCGACGGCGGCGCGCAGGAGCCGCGTCGAGCGCTCCTCGTCGATTCGGGCGGGATCGCCGTCCAGCACCGGAAGGCGCATGCATCCGAACCCGAGGACGGACACGGGCAGGTCGGGCATCTTCGGGAAGGTCCTGTACTTCATCGTCGGCCTCCGCTTGGGGTGTGGTTGTCGTTCGTCACGAAACCTATCCGCGCTTCAGGGTACCTGGCACCTGCTTCGCAGGGGCACCGGATGGCCCCCGGGGGGCCATCCGGGACTGCACCCCGATATTTTATACCTTAACGGGAAGGTCGATGTGTTGACATTGCCGCAAACGGCGATGGCATGCCCCGGAATTGCGGCCGAGCGATGACGTATGCCTGTCCAGTCCCTTCTGTTTTGGAAATGCGTCCCCTGAGCGTATACTGCAGACATCAGCCGGCAGGGACGCTTAGTGAGCAGATCTAAGGGGATCCCCAAATTTCATAAGTCCGCCCATCCCATTTGGTCCTTGGAGTCTATCCATGTCAGAAACAGCCCTTAAGTGCCCGCAGTGCGGGGGGCCTCTTCAGCCGGGCAGGTTCGCCCGCATTGCCGTGTGCCCCCACTGCGGTTCGACCATCGCGCTCGACGAACAGACCGTGCAGGCCGAGCGCTTTAGAAACGCATACCGTGCCTGGAACTCGCCGGAAGCCTACGGTATTACGGATTGGCTCACGGTGGACGGGATGCATTGGGCCATCGGAGACAAGATAGCAGCGGGGCATGTTTCGGACGTCTATTTTGCGCAGAGGGCTCGCTGGCCGACGGAGTGCGTCCTCGTGAAAGTGCTCCGCAGCGAGGGCGACTATGAGCGCTTCCAAAACGGATGGCGAACGCTCGTCCAATTGAACCGAAGCCTGGCGCGGGGGGCCGAGACGTTTTCCAAACTGACCCCCCAGCCGGTCTTCGACGGGAGGGCGGAGTCGGGCTTGCTCGCGGGGACCCGCGTCATGGCCTTCAGGTGGGCCCAGGGCTTCAACCACACGCTGGAGGGCGTCATGCGGGCCTACCCCGCGGGGATTCCGCCCAGGTCGTCCATCTGGTTGTGGCGTCGAGTTCTCGAGGTCCTCTCGTTCCTCCACGCCTCGGGCTATGTCCACGGCGCCGTTCTGCCTCCCCACCTCCTGGTGGAAGACGGCGAGCACGGCGTAAGGCTTGTAGGGTACGGTTGCTCGGGGGAAACCGGGGGACCACTACGCCACGCGTCCCCGCGCTACGGCGGCTATTATCCGGAAGTCGCTGCGGGCAAGGTGAGGCTTTCGCCTGAACTGGATGTCGTCATGAGCGCGAGGCTCGTGGCCGCGCTGTTGGGAAGAGATCCGGGGACGGGGGAGTTCCCGGATGCCGTGCCGCCGCCTCTTTCTGCGCTGATAGCAGATGCGGCACGCTGGAGGCCGGGCGCCGGTGCCGGAAGCGCGTGGTCACTGCGGGAACGGCTTGGGCGGCTGGCGAAAGACGTGTACGGGCCGCCCAGGTTCTGCCCGATCGTCATGAGAGGAAAGGAGGACTAGACATGGGACATGGCAGCTACAGTCACGACGCCCACCAGGCTCTGCTCAGGGGGCGGAAGGATCTCCCGGTTCAGCAGGTGTTCCGCCAGCAGCAGTGTCACCCCCTAATGAATCCCAAGGGCGTTAGGCTCCGCGAATCCCGGGACAGCGCCGACCACCCCAACTCCCTGGGCATCGTGTTCGCCCTGGATGTGACCGGGTCCATGGGGGACATCCCTCACCTCCTGGCCACGCGGCAGCTGCCGAGTTTCATGAAAGTGCTTATGGACTGCGGAGTGCCGGATCCCCAGCTCCTCTTCATGGCCGTGGGAGACGCAACGAGCGACCAGGCGCCCCTTCAGGTGGGGCAGTTCGAGTCGAGCGCGGAGCTCATGGACCAGTGGCTCACGTGGAGTTACCTGGAAGGCCGCGGAGGAGGCACCGGAGAAGAGTCGTACGAGCTGGCGCTCTACTTCCTCGCGCTCCACACGGAGATGGACTGCGTCGTCAAGCGCAAAAAGCGCGGGTACCTCTTCGTCACGGGCGACGAACGCCCCTACCCCACCCTTTCGCGCCACATCGTGGACGGCATCATCGGCGATCGCCTGGACGACGACCTGAAGGTCGAAGAGGTGCTGGCCGAAGTTCAGAAGAGCTACGTTCCGTTTTTCGTTATTCCCGACGGCGAGAGGCGGTACCGGCAGCACTGCGAACGGGCCTGGCGCGACCTGCTCGGCGACCATGTGCTGTGCTTGGAGTCACCCGACGACGTCAGCTACGCCGCGGCCGGCGCCATCCTGCTGAGCGAGGGACTGGCCGGGACCCTGGACGACCTGACGAAGCGGCTGCTGGCGGCCGGCATGGACGAAAGCCGCACGGGCCCCGTCGTCAGGGCGCTCAAACCCCTCATCCTTCCCGATCGCGGACTCAAGAGTTTCTTTCACCGCTGATGCCGCATGCCGCCGGTGCCGCGATCATCGTGGACCTCGGGTTCGGGGACGGGGGCAAGGGCCTCCTGACCGATCATCTCGTCCGCCGTGAAGGCGCGGACTTGGTGGTGCGATTCAACGGTGGCGCCCAGGCGGGGCACAACGTGGTCTGCCCGGACGGCCGGCACCACACCTTTGCCCAGTTCGGCTCGGGCAGCTTCGTTGAAGGGACCAGGACCATCCTGTCGCGCTACGTGGCGGTTCATCCCACGGCGCTTCTGCTCGAAGGCGAAGCGCTTCGCCGAAAGGGGCTCTCGGACATCTTTTCGCGCCTTCTGATCAGCGACCGGGCCCCGCTCATCACGCCCTTTCACCAGGCTGCGGGCCGGCTGAGGGAAACGGCCCGCGGCGCCGACCGGCACGGAAGCTGCGGCATCGGATTCGGCGAGACGGTTCACGACGGGCTCCGCGCGGGCGATGAGGCGCTGTTCGCGGGGGACCTGCGGGACCGCTCCAGGCTTCGAAAGAAGCTGCTCCGCGTGAAGGATCGCATGTGGAGCGAGGTGCGAAGCCTTCCCGGAGAACGCCTGGAATCCCCCGGAGCCGTGAGGGAAAGGGCCATCTTCGAGCGTAGCGACGTGCCGGACGCCTGGATCGACGAGGCGGTCCGCCTGGCGGAGATGGGGCTCGTAGCGCCGGAATCCATGCTGGCCCGATGGATGAGGAGCGCCGGTGGAATCGTGTTCGAGGGGGCGCAGGGCGTACTGCTGGACGAATCAATGGGCTTTCATCCCTACACGACCTGGTCACGGTGCACGTTCGACAACGCGCTGGAGATCCTTTCCGAAGCGATTCCCGATGTTCAGGCGCGCCGGATCGGCGTCATGCGCGCCTACGCCGTGCGCCACGGACCGGGCCCCCTGCCGACCGAGGACGACGCCCTGGCCCGGATTGTTTCGGAGCACAACCGGGAGGGCACCTGGCAGGGCGCCGTCAGGTACGGTTGGTTCGATGGGGTACTTGCGCGCTACGCGCTGGAAGTGGCCGGCTCCGTAGACGCGCTGGCCGTGACGCACCTCGACGTGCCGCCGCGAACGCCCGTGTGGAAACTGGCGTCGGCTTATGCACCTCCCTCGAAGGGAGTCCCGGAGGGCCTCGTCGCGGGGACGAACCGCGACGGTTCCTTCGAGAGGCTTTCCTTCGTCCCGGGTCCTTCGCTGCCCGGGCAGTCCCGCCTGACACGACTCCTCTTCGAGTCGGCGCCCCGCTACAGGGAATGCGAGAGCCGGGAGGCCTCCGTCATTGCCGAGATAGAGCGCCTGCTGGCACGGCGGGTGGATGCGGTGTCCAGGGGGCCTTCCGCTTTCGACGTCCATTGGCGTTCCTGAGCCGGGAGCGGGCCGCCGGCCGCCGGCGCGATTCGAGCCTTCAAGCCTTGCCCCCATAGCGGACATGCCGAGGGGAGCCCCGCGGGAGGGCCGCGCGGTCCCGATTCGTGCCATAGTAGTGTCCGCGCCGGCGTTGTGCGGGGCGGACGGGAGAATCGGGCATGAATCCGTGGAAGGGACTGCGGGGACTTCGCAGGGAAGTCTGGGTGGTGGCGGCGGCCAGCCTCATCAACCGCGTGGGGATGATGGTCCTTCCCTTCCTGGTACTGTACCTCACGCAAGCGCGGGGTTTCTCTCCCAGCCGGGCAGGTCTGAGTCTGACGGTCTACGGCGTGGGCGGGCTGGTGAGCGGCCCGCTGGCCGGCCGGCTCTGCGACCGCGTGGGGGCGGCCTCGGTCTTCCTGGGGTCCCTTCTGGCGTCGGGGCTCTTTCTGATCCTTCTGCCCTTCCTCCGCAGCTACTGGGTCATACTCGCCGTAGTCTTGGTCTGGTCCATGTTCAGCGAGGGGTTCCGGCCGGCGGCTATGACTTTCATCGCCGACTTCACCACGCCCGTCCAGCGCAAGCCCGCCTTCTCGCTCTACAGGCTCGCGATAAACCTCGGCATGAGCGTCGGGCCCGCCGCCGGGGGGTTCCTGGCCCTGCTGTCCTTCAACT
>JBJKRE010000167.1:0-8786 GCA_046704825.1 Acidobacteriota bacterium | reverse complement strand
GGCCCGCGATGGTCAGCACGTCCCCGGCAGCGTCGTCGGGCGGGCGGGTGTAGAGCACGCCGCTGGCCCGGGCGTCCACCATGGCGACCACGCCGATGGCCATGGGCAGGGTCCAGCCCGCGACCCCCCTGGCCTTGTAGTAGACCACCGCCCGGGGGCCGAACTGGCTGGCAAGGACTTCTTTACAGGCCTGGAGGAGCCCCTCCCGCTCCACGTTCAGGACGGAGACGTACTGGCCCGCGAAGCTGAACTCGCCGTCCTCGCCCACGGCGCTCGAACGGACGGAGACCAGCAGGTCCGGCCGCCCCGTCCGCTCGACGAGATCGTCGAAGGCGGCTTCGACGTCGCGGGCCACGTCGCGGGGCCACGGGGCCGCCTGGACAGCCCTGCGGATACGCGCGCTGGCCTCCGACAGCGCGCCCTTGTCCGAGACCGCCATCGGCTCGATGACGCCGCGGATGTCGTCGAGGAGCCGGTTGTCGGTGAGGAACCGGAGGCAGGCCGCGCTGGTGACGGAGAAGCCGTCGGGGACCGGGATGCCCAGCGCCCGCCTGATCCTGGCCAGGTTGTGGTTCTTCGCGCCGACGGCCTCGACCGGCAGGTCCGCGATCCGCTCCATGTCCGCCACGAGGGGGCCCGGCGGCACGGCAACCCTCTCCGCCAGGAGTCCCTCGATCTCCGCACGAATACGGGCCAGCGCGTCGGCAAGCTTGCCCTGACCGCCCTCCGAGAGCGCGGCCAGGGCGCCTGCGACCGCCTCGGCTCTCCCCACCGCCCCCCTGGAGGCTTCGGAGACGTATTTCATGTCGAAAAGGAACTCGCCCGTGGCCTTGGCCTGCATGTCGGCGATCACCTCCAGGGCTTCGTTGTTGGCGGCCATGAGGGCTTTGAAAGCCTCGTACTTCCCGAGCAGGGCGTCGCGCGTCGCCGCACCCCGCCCGCCGCCTGATAACCGGCCCCTGAGCGAGCGCATCAGTTGCTCCAGGGTCATGGCGGTGCCTCCCGGGCGCCGCTCCCCGGTAGCGGGGCGCCGGGGTCGAAGAGGTAGTTGCCCGAGAAGAAGGCGTCCACGTACCAGTCCACGGGGGTGTCCGGCCCCATCTGCATGTCCAGCTGGCGGGTGGCGACGATGAGCCGGCCGATCTGGTCCAGGCGGGCGAGGATGGTTTCCCTGCCGTACTTCCTCAACCGCCCGTTGATCAGGTCGCCCGTGCCTTCGATCTGGAAGTCCAGGGCCTTGAGGATCTTCCCGATCAGCAGGCACCGCCTGGCGCGCCGCTGGTCGTCCGCCGCCCCGCCCTTGAACCGGAAGCTGATGTAGTTGCGGTTCAGCGTCCCGGACGCGTAGGCGTCCACCGCGGTGAAGTGGTATCCGATGCGGGAGCTGAAGTTGCAGTAGGCGTCCGCCACGATGGCGTAGCTCCGGTCGCCGAGCCGCCTCTCGCCGTACTCGTGGTACGGCGTGAAGAGCGACTGCCTCGCCACCGAGAGGAACCCCTTTACGGAAATCGGCTTGGGCTCCCACCACTTCAGGTCGGGGCGGGTCATGCCGGACAGCAGGGCCTTCATGGGCTCGGAGCTGACGTCCTCGGTCCGGACCTGCTCGCCCCTGCGCCGCTTCGACAGACCGCCGCCAAGGTCGATCATGTAGACCTCGAAGGGCAGCTTTTCGAGCAGGCGCAGCGCGCGGTAGTCCAGGTCCGTCACGCGGTCGCTCATGCGGAACATCTCTTCGAAGGCCTTCTCGTGCGCGAAGCGGGCGACGTCGTGAAGCGTCCGGCAGGCTTCGGGTCTGAAGTCCCGGCTCCTGGGGTCGGTGAGGTTGAGGGGGAGGATGTGCCGGCCCGCCGCCTCGAGCGTCGCGTACAGGGGCGTCCCCTTCATGGTCCTGGGCGACTGGGCGGGCGATCGGGCCAGCAGGCGTTCGATCCGGCCGTCGTACACGGCGCCGCGGTCGGCGTCCACCGTGACCACCTCTCCTTCTTTCAGGCGGGCCGTGGCGTCCCTGGCGTCCAGGACGGCGGGCACCCCGAACTCCCGGGCCAGCGACGCCATGTGCCCCGTAGGCGCGCCGATGTCGGTCACGATGGCGGCCGCGCGCCCCATGACCTTCACGAACTGGGGGGAGGAGTGGCGGGCCACGAGGACCGCCCCGTCCGGGAAGAAGCCCAGGTCGTCCAGGTCGTCCAGCACGTGTACGGGGCCGCTGCGGCAGCCGCTTGAGGCAGGCGCCCCGCTGACGAGGAGCGGGTGCCCGTCGAGGGACTCCGGGGCCTCCTCACGGGTCGCGGTCGAGGGCGGGCCGATGTGGAGCGGACGGCACTGCAGGATGTAGAGTTTGCCCCCCCTGTCCAGGACCCACTCCAGCTCCTGAGGCCTGCCGAAGTGCTCCTCGGCCGCCAGCACCAGGTAGGCCAGGTCCCTCACCTGGGGCTCGGTGAGGCAGTAGCTGCCGGAGAGCTCCGGGGGCACGGGCACGGACCGTGTGCCACCCTCGCCGGCCGGTTCCACGCTGGTCTGCTTGGCGCCCGGCACGGCGCGGAGCAAGGGCAGGTCGCCCCCCTTGGACACGACCCAAAGGTCGGGGCTCACCGATCCCGAGACCGTCCCGACGCCCAGGCCCCATGATCCGTTGACGACGAGCACCGGGTCGCCGGGGCGATTGGGGTCGAGGGAGCACGCCACACCGGATGCCGCCGCGTCGACCATGGCCATGCAGGCGGCCGCCATGGGCACGTCCTCGTCCGGTATGCCGTGGACGTTCCTGTAGAAGATGGCCCTCGGTGTGTAGAGGCCCGCCACCACCTCCTTGTAGGCCGGCAGGATGCGGTCGCGGGTCACGTTGAGCACGCTCACGTACTGGCCCGCGAAGGAGATCACGTTGTCCTCGCCCATGGCGCTCGAGCGGACGGAGACCCTGGGGGAGTACCCGAGCCTGCCGCAGAGCCTGCGGTAACCTTCCACGAGGGCCGCCTCCACGTCGGCGGGGACGGGCGCCGCCAGTACGGCCTCCCGGATGTTCTCGCTGGCCCGCGTCAGGCTCTCCAGGTCGTCCAGGTCCACGTTGATCATCTGCGCCCGGATCTCCTCCCGGAGCTGGCCGCGGGACAGGAATGCCCTGAAGGCGTCCATGGTGACGGCGAAGCCGTCGGGCACGGGGAGCCGGGCCCGGTTCCTCACTTCGCCCAGGTTGGCGCTCTTCCCCCCGACGCGCTCGTCCATCGAGCGGTCGACCTCGCCCAGGTCGAAGACGAGTGGCCCCGTAGGCTCGTCGGCCGTGCCTGCCGGTTCCAGCACCGCCTCGATGGCGCGCCGGACCCCCGCGAAGGATCGCTGGAGGTTGGGGTAACGTCTGCTGGAGAGCTTGTTGAGGTTCGCGACCATGCGGAAGGCGTGGGTGGTGGCCATCACGCAGCGCGACCGGATGTAGTGCATGCCGAAGTAGGTACCCCCCTCCAGTTTCTGCTCCACGTCGGCGATGATCTCGAGGATCTCGTCGTTGGACGTGATCAGGTCCTTGAAGGTGAGGTAGTTCAGCTTGAGCGAGGACCGCCTGTCGCGGCCCACCACCACGGGACGCCACTTATCCAACCCCACAAACTGCCGGATGACGCGCCTGATCCCCACCCTGAGGACCCCCTTCACTCACAATGCAAGCGCCGGCCCCCGGAGGGTCAGCCTTCCGGCTGCTCCCGCGCCTGTGCTTCCTGGATTTCCTTCCTCTCGCAGGCTTCCTCCACCTTGGCCAGGATGTCCTCCAGGTCCGCCGGCTTGAGCAGGTAGTCCATGGCCCCGAGCCGCATGCCCTCGATGGCCGCGTTGATGGACGCGTTCCCGCTCAAGAGGATCACCTGCACGCAGGGCTGGATCTTCTTGATGGCCCTGAGGGTCTCGACGCCGTCCATCCCGGGCATGCGCACGTCCAGGAGGACCACGTCGAACGGCTTGGCCTGCAGGATGCCGAGGGCTTCCGTTCCCGAGTAGGCGCCCTCCACGAAGAACCCCCTGGCGGCGAGCCGCTTGGACAGCGTGTCGACGAACCGCTTTTCGTCGTCGACCAGAAGAAGGCGGACGACCCTCATGGCATACCTCCCTCCGTGCGTGCCGAAGAGGCCGGCGCGGCGGGCAGCGTCACCGTGAAGGTCGACCCCCGTCCGACTGTGCTTGCCACGTCTATGCGGCCTCCCAGCTTCCGGACGATCCAGGAACTGATGGACAGGCCCAGGCCCGTGCCGCGGCCTTCGGGCTTGGTGGTGAAAAACGGTTCGAACAGTCGAGGAACCTGTTCGGCGGGTATGCCGCGGCCGGTGTCCGAGATGGCGGCCCGGACGCTCCCTTCGCCGGTCCGCTCCGTCGTGAGCGTGAGCGTGCCGCCCCCCTCCATGGCGTCCAGTGCGTTCTTCATGAGGTTCACCAGGACCTGCCGGAGTTCCGCGGCGCCGGCGGCCACCTGCGGCAGGTCCGCCTCGAGGCGCCTCACGACCCGGACGTCCGCCGTCTGAAGGTCGCTTTCAAGTAGGTAGAGCGTCTTGTCGAGCAGGTCGTTCAGGTCGACGGCGCCGGCCTCCTCACCGGCGTCGCGGGCCCAGTTGAGGACGCGCCGCACGATGTCCCGCGAGCGCCTGATCTGGAGCTGGATCTGGTCCAGCGAGTTCAGGATCTCCTCCCTGGCGTGCGCGGGATCCTGCTCCGCGGCGCCCAGGAGGTCCGCGATCCACCCGGCCTCCTCGTTCATGACGGCGAGTGGGTTGTTCAGGTCGTGCGCAATGCCGGAGGAAACCTCCCCGAGCGAGGCGACCTTGGACAGCCTGGTCAGCTCCGCGTAGAATGCGTCCCTCTGGCTCTCCAGGCGGGCGAAGCGCCTCGAGAGCGCGATGCCGGCGCCCGCGGCCGCCGCGATGCCGGCCGCGATGCCGGCGGAAACGGTTATCAGCACGGGGCCGGGACCGCCAGGGAAGAGGCGGAGGGAGAGGGCACCGCTCAGGACGAGAACGAGGGACACGCACGCGGCGAACACCGCCATCGCGTTCCGGATGCCGGGACGTATGGTCGTCCTCCTGCGAACTCCGTGCTCCCCGTTCACGCGATCCCCCCGGCCCCTGTCGGCACAGTCCTTTGTCCAGAATGTAGCACCCAGAAGATAGGGTAGGCAAAGCGGGTGCGCAACGGGGGGAGTCATCGACGGAAGGCGGAATCGTTGCGCGAGGGCTCAACACCCCGGAAAGAGTATTGCAAAAACAAAGCTGATTGAGGGTCACGACCGCCGATGTGGGCGAATTCGCCCATGGTTCTCCGATTCGGGTGAACCCGGATGACACGGCGCGAGGGAACGGCTGATATTTACCCAACAAGCCCGGGGGGGAGACGTGGCGGACCTGCGGACCCGACGTACCATCACGATCGACGTACACGGAGAGAAAGGGGTTTGCATGCGTTCGTTCAGGGCTTGGTTGTTGTTCGCAGCGGGACTGCTGGCCGCGGGAGGGTCGTTCGGCCAGACGACCGCGGATACGCTGAAGAATCTCGAAGCACAGCTGCAGAAGGCGCGCGAGGCGATCGCAACGCAGCAGGCGGTCATCGAGCAGCTCCAGAAACGGGTCGAAGAGCTCGAACGGACTGCCCGGGAGACAGGCGGGGTTCCCGAGGCCGGGCCCGGCTCTTCCAGGGGCGGAAGCCGGGAAGACCTGGCCGTGGCGGCCGGCCGAGGATCGTCGGCTCCGGGGCCTTCCGTCACGTGGAAGGACGGACGGACGACGGTGCGCTTTGCCAGCGCCGAAATCGCCTTCTCAAACCGCCTACAGTTCAGGTGGACGGGCACGGATCCCGGTGATCCTTCGGAAACGGCGAACGGAGCTTTCGACGTCCGGCGCTTCAAAACGCAGGTCGAAGGCTGGGTCTACAGCCGAGACCTCACCTACAAGCTCCAGGTGGACTGGACGCACTCGAACAAATCCTCCGGCGTCCTGGATGACGCCTACGTAGACTACGATTTCAGCGGCGGCAGGGGACTCTTCCACCTGCGGGCCGGCCAGTTCAAGACGCCCTTCGGCCGGCAGAGCATCGCCTCCACCCGGGACGACATGTTCGCGGACCGGTCCTTCGTCAGCTATCTCTTCTGCGAAATTCGCGACGTGGGGATCATGGCCCACGGCCACTTCGGGCCGTCGGGGGTCCCGGACCTCGTGGAATACGGCGCCGGGGTCTTCAACGGAAACGGCCAGGGCGTCTACACCAATCCGGACGGCAAAGTTCAGACCGACCTCCGGCTCGTGGTCAGCCCGTGGGGAAGCGCCGGCTACGAGGAGTCGAACCCGGAGGGGGCGCCCCGCGCCAGGCTCTCGCTCGGGGCGGACTACGAGCACAACGACAGGCGGCTCCGCGGCCGGAGCGGAAGCTTCGAGTCGGGTGCGGAGTACCAGGTGCTGGGCTACGACGTCCTGTACAAGTATCGCTGGTTCACGGCCTACGGCGAGTATTTCGACCGGCTCCAGCACGACTTCAGCGGAAGGCGCACCGAATCGACCGGCGTAAACGCGCAGCTCGGCTTCCTCCTGATCCCCAGGCGGCTCGAAGTGTTCCTCGGCCGCTGGACCTACGATCCGGCCCGTTCGAACATCGGCGACAGGCAGACGGCCACGGGGATCGGCGCCGCCTGGTACTTCAGGGGCAACGCCTACAAGCTCCAGGCGGACTGCCAGCGCCTCGAGGACCGGACCTCGCCGTATCGGACGTACGTGTTCAGGATCCAGTACCAGTTCATGTTCTGAGGAAGTTCGCCGCGGTTCCGAGGCTCCGGGCGGAGCCTCTTCGAGAGGGGGACTTGACTGAGCGTGGGAGGCTGACCATATTTTCGGCACACCGTAGTTGAAAAGAACCGGCCGGGGGTCGGCCGGTGACGATCGGCAAGGGGGGGACCATGGGGAGGCTGAAAGCCCTTCGCTGTCTGGCCTGGGGCCTTGCTCTGCAGCTGGCGCCCGCGGCGGTGTTCGCCGCGGGGGGCGAAAAACAGGGCAATCTCGTGCACGTGGCCGACACCCGGAACCTGCACGGCTTTAACCTGTACTTCGCCAACCTCTACAACACCAACCGCTTTCTGTTTACGCTGGAGACCGTGCTCATAACGGCCCTCCTCGGGCTGCTCCTGGGATGGCTGATGGACGTCATAGTCGGGTTCATCGGCCTGGATCTCACGAAGCACGGCGGAAAGGAATAGGGGGCGGCCATGCTGGACACCTTCACGATCGTTCTGCCCATATCGGGCGTGCCCATCAACATCCTGCTCCTGGTGCTCCTGGGCGTGGCGGTGGGCGTCCTGGGCGGCTTCTTCGGCATGGGCGGGGCCTGGATGGTCACGCCCGCCCTGAACATCTTCGGGTTTCCCATGCCCTTCGCCGTGGGGACGGACCTGTGCCACATGGCGGGCAAGTCCATCATCTCCACGCGGCGGCACGCCAAGTTCGGAAACGTGGACGCCAGGCTCGGCCTCACCATGCTGGCCTTCGACGTGATGGGCATCGAGATCGGCGCCCGCCTGGTGATGTACCTCGAGAGGCTGGGGCTGGCCGGACCCGTCATCCGCTGGATCTACGTCGTCTTCCTCTGCCTGATCGGCGGCCTGGTCTTCTTCGACTACTTCAAGATGAAGGCGGCGGAAAAGAGCGCCCCGGACCCTTCCGGTGCCCAGTCCGGCGGCGTCCGGTGGCACGAGACCCTGCACAAGATACGGATCCCGCCCATCGTCCGCTTCCGCGTGGCCCAGGTGGAGTGCTCCATGTGGCTGCCCGCCTCGGTGGGGCTCATGGTCGGCATCCTCGCGGGACTGCTGGGCATCGGAGGCGGTCTCCTCATGATGCCGGCCCTGGTCTACCTCATCGGGTGCCCGACCTACGTGGCGGTCGGGACGGACCTCTTCACCGTCATGCTGGCGGGCTTTTACGGTGCGTGCACCTACGGCATGAAGGGCCGCATCGAACTGCTGGCCGTGATCATCATGCTCCTGGGCGCCGCGCCGGGCGCGCAGATCGGCACCATAGCGACCAAGTACATCCGGGGCTACGGCATCCGCCTCATGTTCGGCTGTACGGTGGTGTGCGCCATGGTCTCCGTCGTTCTCAAGCAGGTCGGCCGGGGCGGCGTGGCCGCGTGGGTCGTCATGACCGCCGTGACCGTCATGACGCTGGTGGTGATCACGGGCATGGTCCGGGGGGCGGTTCGCGAACTCAGGGCGAAGAGGGTGTGAGATGGCTGGCATCGGCAGGTTCGTAACGGGAATCGTGGGGCGCCGGGCACGGGTGATGCTTCTGCTTGGATTGCTCCTGGCGGTTTCGTGCGTCCCCATGGCCGAGGTGGTCCAGGGGCAGGTCACGGCTGTGGAGCGGGACGGGGCGGTGATCCGCGTCCGGAACGAGCGCGAGCCCGGGGCGCCGCCGCTGGTCATCGACATCAGCGGGGCGGAAGTGGGCGCGACGCCGGTCCCCGGCGACGAGGTGCGGGTGGCCTACCGCACGGAAGACGGCGTCAACAGGGCCGTCAGGGTCATGAACGTCACGCGCGACAGGGAGCGGCAGAAGTCGGGCCACTGAGCGCAGGGGCTACGGGTCGACACCGCGTGCGCGGCGACCGCGGGCGTCCGCCCCGTCGGATCTTTCCCTTCGAAAACGTAAAAAGAGGGCCGCCCGAGGGCGGCCCTGAAGGGGAGCGTCCGGTAAGAGGCGGGGGGTGGGGGGGATGGGTCAGTTAACGACGATCATATTGGAGCCCCCGGACAGGACATTGGCCTAGTTCAG
>JBJKRE010000166.1:0-6537 GCA_046704825.1 Acidobacteriota bacterium | reverse complement strand
TCGGAAAAGCGGGTGCCTTCTCCGGCCTTTCCGCGTCGGGCGAGCGACCGGCCCGTGAGGCCCCGTGAGCCGGCCCGCAGCCTCCCCGGCACGGCCGGGCGAGCGTTCCGGCGGGTCTTTATTTACGCCGTGTTTTAGAGCATACTGTGGGTTGGAATGGAAACCAGGGCTATCCGGCAGCATTGGGGGGGCGGACCGGCGGTCTGCCTCGGAACAGGTTGCGGGCGTATCGCGAAGATGGGTATGGGCAGAGGTTCGCTCTTTTCCACACTCTGTGGATAAACATGTGAAAAAGAATCATGCCGTATAATATCTGGACGAAAATTCTGAACGGGGTCAAGGGACGGGTTCCCGAGGGCAATTTCAACGCCTGGTTCAAACCCCTCAAGCCCATCCGTAAAGAGGGGCACAAGGTGTGGGTCCTGGTGCCCAACCCCCTGTTCAAAGAGTGGATCGAAAAGAACTACCGGGGCCTGTTCGAGGAGACGGCCCGGGAGCTGGGATATCCCGACTTCGAGGTGGAGTTCGAGGACGGCGAGGACAACGACCTCGTGCTGGTGGCCCCCGAGCCCGCCAGGGGGAAGGGCCGCGGCGCCTCTCAACCCAAAGGGCGCAACGGCGGCCAGAAGCCGTCCTTCAACCCCCAGTATCGCTTCGACACCTTCGTCGTGGGTCCGTCCAACCGCTTCGCCTACGCGGCCTGCCAGGCCGTGGCGCAGAACCCCGCCAACTCCTACAACCCCCTCTACATCTACGGCGGGGTGGGACTTGGAAAAACCCATCTCATGCAGTCCATCGGCCACGAACTGGGAGCCATCTTCCCGAATCTGCAAATCTCCTACCTCTCGACCGAGCGGTTCATGAACGAGATGATCAGCTCCATCGCCCACCGCCAGCAGCACGAGTTCCGCGAGCGCTACCGGAAGGTGGACATCCTGCTCCTGGACGACGTCCAGTTCCTGGCGGGCAAGGCCGGGACGCAGGAGGAGCTGTTCCACACCTTCAACGCGCTGTACGAATCCCAGAAGCAGATCGTCATCAGCAGCGACTGCCCGCCCAGGGATCTGCAGAGCATCGAGGAAAGGCTGCGTTCCCGGTTCGAATGGGGCCTGATCGCCGACATCCAGCCGCCCGAGCTCGAGACGAAGGTGGCCATCCTCTACAAGAAGGCCGAAGCCCACCGGGTGAACGTCCCGGAGGAGGTGGCCCTCTACATCGCCGGCCGCATCAAGAGCAACATCAGGGAACTCGAAGGCTGCCTGCTCAGGCTCATAGCCTTTTCGTCCTTCAAGGGTCTGCCCATCACATTGGACCTCGCCAAGGAGACCTTCGAAAACCTCTTCAAGGAAGACGGCCGCGCGGTCACGGTGGAGAGCATCCAGAAGCACGTGGCGGCCTTCTACAAGATGCGGGTCCAGGACCTCAAATCCAAGACCAACAAGGCCAATATCGTTTTGCCACGGCAGGTGGCCATGTACCTCTGCAAGGAACTCACGGGCGCCTCCCTGCCGGAGATCGGCCGGAAGTTCGGCGGCAAGCACCACACGACCGTCATCCATTCCATCAAGAAGATCGAAGAGAGAATGAACAAGGACCACCAGCTTCAACAGCAGGTCCACAACTTTATCCGCTCATTGCGTTGAGGTTAGGCCGTGACTGTGCAAAACCTGGTGTGCAAATCCTGTGCAAAAGTTGGAAAAGACGCCGCCAGGCCTTATATACACAGAGAATCGCCGGTTTATCCACAGGATGGTACGGAGGGTAAGTTCAGGAGCCGGAAAGACCTGTGCCTTTTTCCACAGATCCACAGGCCCTACTATTTCTTCTTTCTGGGAGAGGAGTAATATCCATGGATATCCGCATAGAAACACGCACGCTGCAGTCCGAGTTGAATCTTGCCCTGGGCATCGTCGAGAGCAAGGCCACCATCCCCATCCTCTCCAACCTGTTGCTCAGGGCCGAAGACAACCACGTCGAACTGGCGGCCACGGACCTCGAGGTGACCTTGAGAACCCAGTGTCCCGCCGAGGTTGTGGAGCCCGGCGGCATCACCGTACCGGCCCGCAAGTTCGGATCCATCGTCCGCGCTTTCCTTGGCCAGGACACATCCCTCTCCCTGAAGACTACGCCGGAGGGCAAGCTCTTCCTGCAGCCCGTCGGGGGCAAGCAGGAATACCGCCTGCAGACCCTCCCCGAGGAGGACTACCCGACCCTCCTGCAGCCGGCTGACGGTACGCGACTGACGCTGCCGGCCGCGGCCTTCAAGAGGTCCATCGCCGAGACCCTCGTGTCGGTGGGAGTCGACGACAGCCGCTTTTCGGTCAGGGGCGGCCTGGTGATTCTGGAGCCCGACAAGATCGCCATGGTATCCACCGATTCCCACCGGCTGACCTACACCGAGCGCAAGTGCGAGCTCCCCGTGGAGACGCCTTTGCGCGTGCTTGTCCCCCGCAAGACGCTGACCGAGTTCCTCAAGCTGGACGAGGCCCAGGACGTAACGCTCACCGTCAAGGACAACCACGTCTTTCTGGAAATGGGCAGCCGTCTCCTGTACAGCAGGCTCATGGACACGACCTTCCCGGCCTACGAAAAGGTCCTGCCGTCCGACCTGGACAAGAAGGCCGTGCTCGACAGGGTCACCCTGCTTGAACGGCTCAAACGCGTCTCCATGGTCACCGAGAGCAAGACGCGCGCCGTGACGCTGGATTTCGACCCCAGCGGAAATCTTGAGATCCTCGTCCGGAACCAGGAGACGGGCGACGAGGGGCGCGAGTACGTGAACTGCGAATACTTCGAGGGTGAAGCCGCCAATATCGTATTCAACGTGGACTACCTCATCGACTTCCTGTCCGAGAGCACCGACGAGAAGATCAGCGTGAGCATGAAGGACGGCGCGTACCAGGCCCTCCTGCAGCCGGTCAGGCCGGAAGAGGAAGGCGTCCACAAGTACATCGTCATGCCGCTGAGGTTTGATTGAGGCTGCGCACGCTCAGCGTGGACGGCTTCAGGAACCTGGACGGCGCCAGCCTCCGGTTCGACGCCGCCGTGAGCCTGTTTCACGGCCGGAACGCCCAGGGAAAAACCAACCTTCTCGAGGCCATCTACGTCCTCGGCACCACGAGGTCGTTCAGGGAGAACCGCCACGACTTCCTGATCGGGGAGGGCAGGGAGGCCTCCCTGCTCCAGGCCGGTGTGGAACATCCCGGCGTGAGCCACGAACTGGAAGTGACGATCCGGAGGGACGGCAAGGAATACCTTAAGAACGGCCGGCAGGTGTCCCTGTCGGCGTACCTGGAGACGTTTCCCGTGGTCGTTCTGAGCGTGGAGGACAGGCGTCTCATCGGCGGTCCGCCCAGGCACCGGAGGGACTTTCTCGACGCCTGCGGCGTCCGGCGCCGATCGGCCTACCTGGACACGCTGCTGGCCTTCGGCCGGTGCCTCAGGCAGAGGAACCACCTCCTCAAATCGGACCCCGTTCCGAAGCGGGAGTTCGACGCGTGGACCCGCACCTTCGTGGACCTGTCCGGAGAGATCCGCGCCGAACGGCGGGACCTCACGGAGAGGATCAACGTCCTGCTCGGGAGGCTGGGGGAAGAACTGGAGAGCCCGGAACGCGCCGGGATCGTTTATAATCCCAGTGGAGGGGAACACCTCCCGGACGTTCTGAAGAGGCTCCGTCCGGACGAGATGAGGGCCGGCACCACGCTGGCCGGCCCGCACCGAGACAAGGTGGACGTCCTCCTGAACGGAAAGCCGATGGGCGCGTTCGGATCTGCGGGGCAGGTCAGAACGGCCGTTTGGATGTTAAAATTGACGAGCGTGCTGATGGTCGTGGAGAAGGGCGGCGAAGCCCCCCTGTTCCTTCTCGACGACGTTGAGGCCGAATTGGACAGCAGCCGCGTCGGGCAGATGATGCGCCTGATGCAGGACAGAGCCCAGCTGATCATGACCGCAACCCGCCCCCTTTCGGACGAGTGGGTCCATCCGCACCAGTTCCGTGTGGAAGCCGGGCGAATCATAGACGAAGGTTAGGGGTCCGCCCCTGACCCGGGAGACTGCACCGTGAGCGAAGCCAAAGAGTTGCCCCAGAATAACAAGAAGCGGTACGACGCATCCTCCATCCAGGTGCTGGAGGGCCTCGAGGCGGTCCGCAAGCGCCCCGCCATGTACATCGGTTCGACGGGGACCGCGGGCCTCCACCACATGGTCTGGGAGGTGGTGGACAACGCCATCGACGAATCCCAGGCGGGGTACTGCGACGACATAAAAATCACCATTCACCCGGACGATTCCGTCACGGTCGAAGACAACGGCCGAGGCATCCCGGTGGACATGCACCCGGAGGAGGGCCGGCCTGCGGCCGAGGTGGTCATGACCGTCCTTCACGCGGGCGGGAAGTTCAACAACGAGGCCTACAAGGTCTCCGGGGGACTCCACGGCGTGGGAGTCAGCGTCGTGAACGGGCTGTCCGAGCACCTGGACCTGGAGATCTGGCGCGACCAGGGCGTCTACGTGCAGAGCTACGAGCGAGGCCTGCCCAAAGGCCCCCTGACGAAGACAGGGGTGCCCAAGCCAGTGAGCAAGCACGGGAGCCGCATCACCTTCAAGCCGGACCCCCAGATATTCGAGGAGACGACCTTCAGCTGGGACATCCTCAACACCCGCTTCAGGGAACTGGCCTTCCTGAACGCCGGCGTCCGGATCACGCTGACCGACGAACGCGAAGAGGACAAGAAGGTCGAGTACTTCAGCGAGGGGGGCATCGCGGCCTTCGTGGAGTACCTGAACCGGGGCAAGACCACGCTCCATCCCAACCCCATCGTGTACCGGGGTCAGCAGGACAAGATCATCATGGAGTGCGCCATCCAGTGGAACAACGGCTACAACGAGATGGTGTACTCGTTCGTGAACTCGATCCACACGCCCGAGGGCGGCACGCACCTGGCCGGCTTCCGGGCGGCCCTCACCCGAAGCGTCAACGCCTACGCCTCGTCGAGCGGACTGACCAAGAACCTGAAGGTGAACCTCTCCGGTGACGACGTGCGGGAGGGGCTGACGGCGGTCGTGTCCATCAAGATCCCCAACCCGCAGTTCGAGGGCCAGACCAAGGCCAAGCTGGGCAACTCCGAGGTGAAGGGCCTGGTGGAGACCGCGCTCAACGAGTTCCTCAGCCAGGTGTTCGAGGAGAACCCGGACATCGCCAAGTCGGTGATCGGGAAGGTGGTCGAGGCCGCGCGGGCCCGCGAGGCGGCGAGGAAGGCCCGGGAACTCACGCGGCGCAAAGGGGCCCTGGACAGCGAGTCCCTTCCAGGCAAGCTGGCGGACTGCCAGGAGCGGGACCCGGCCAAGAGCGAGATCTTCCTGGTGGAGGGAGACTCGGCCGGCGGCTCGGCCAAGCAGGGGCGCGACCGGAAGACGCAGGCCATCCTGCCCCTCAGGGGCAAGATCCTGAATGTGGAAAAATCCAGGCTGGACAAGATCCTGTCGAACAACGAGATCCGCACCATCATCACGGCCCTGGGGGCCGGAACGGGCCGGGAGGACTTCGACGTCTCCAAGCTCAGGTACCACAAGACCATCATCATGACGGACGCCGACGTGGACGGCAGCCACATCAGGACGCTCCTGCTCACCCTGTTCTACCGGCACTTCCCGCAGATGATCGAAAAAGGCCACGTCTACGTCGCCCAGCCGCCGCTCTACCGGGTGGCCAAGGGGAAGGACGAACAGTACATCCGCACGGAGGAGGAGCTGACGCGGTTCTTCATCCAGAAGGCCATGGACAGCTACAAGATCACCATCCCGGCCCTGGACAAAACCTACCAGGGAGAGGAACTGGGCAAAGCCCTGGAGCTCCTTCAGCGGTACGAACGGCTTCTCCAACGGCTCGAGAGGAAGGGCTTCTCCGAACGCCTGCTCAAGTTCCTCTTCGACCAGGACCTGTGCCGCGCCCTCTTCATGGACATGGGGCGGGTGCAGGACATGCGCCGGAGCTTGAAGGAGATGGGATTCGGGGTCACCGACCTGAAGTACGACGAGGAGCACAGCCTGTACGAATTCACGGCGCAGGACGAGGACCTGCCCATCCCGGCCCTCGTGTGCCACGCCCTTCACCACGCGTCCGAGTTCCTGACCGTCCAGTCCATGCAGAAGCAGCTCGGGGACTTCATGAAGCCCCCATTCGTCGTGCAGAACGGCGGGGCGGACGAGACGGTCACAGACCGCCGGGCCATCCTCGATGCCCTGCTGGGCGCCGTGAAAAGCAAGTACCACGTTCAGCGGTACAAAGGTCTGGGCGAGATGAACCCCGAACAGCTATGGGGCACGACCATGGACCCGACCAAGCGCCGGCTCCTGCAGGTGAGGATCGAGGACGCCGTGGAGGCCAACGACCTCTTCTCGGTCTTGATGGGGGACTCGGTCGAACCCAGGCGGCGGTTCATCGAGGACAACGCACTAAACGTGACGAACCTGGATGTATAGAGTGCAAGGACGATCCATATGACAGCGTGTGATCCGGGCCTTCGAGTGCGGGGG
>JBJKRE010000165.1:0-3197 GCA_046704825.1 Acidobacteriota bacterium | reverse complement strand
GGGCATCACCGAGGCCGGGGCCATGTCCTCGTTCCTGGCGGCGGGCACGGCGTACGCCACCCACGGCATCAACACCATCCCCTTCTTCATCTTCTATTCCATGTTCGGATTCCAGCGGATCGGCGACCTCATCTGGGCCGCGGGGGACATGCAGGCCAAGGGCTTCCTGCTCGGCGGCACGTCCGGCCGGACGACGCTCGCGGGTGAGGGGCTGCAGCACCAGGACGGCAACAGCCACCTGCTGGCCTATCCCGTGCCCAACCTGAAGGCCTACGATCCCGCCTACGCCTACGAGCTGGCGGTGATCATCCGGGACGGCATGGAGCGCATGTACGAGAAGCGGGAGAACCTCTTCTACTACATCACCGTGATGAACGAGTTCTACAAGATGCCGCCCATGCCCGCGGGACGCGGCGTCAAGGAGGGCATTCTGCGGGGTCTATACCGGTTCAGCGCATCCCGGAAGAAGAACGCTCAGGCCCGTGCGCACCTCCTGGGCAGCGGCACGATCCTCAACGAGGCCGTGAAAGCGGGCCGGATCCTGGAGGAGACCTACGGGGTGGCCGCGGACATCTGGAGCGTGACCAGCTACAAGGAACTCCACCGCGACGCCACAGACGTGGAGCGATGGAACCTCATGCACCCCGACAAGGCGCCCAAGAAACCCTATGTGGAGGAGACGCTCTCCGGCGAAGAGGGCGTGTTCGTGGCGGCCTCGGACTACGTGAAAACTCTGCCCGTGTCCGTCGCCCGCTGGGTGCCCGGCCCCTTCGCGGCGCTCGGTACGGACGGGTTCGGCCGCAGCGACGGCCGGGCCGCGCTCAGGGATTTCTTCGAGGTGGACGCCAGGCACATCGCCTTCGCGGCCCTCTCGCTCCTGGTCCGGCGGGGCGACCTCAAGCCCTCCGTGGTCAAGAAGGCCGCGCGCGACCTGGACGTGGACCCGGAGCGGGCCAATCCGGTGGTGAGCTGAGGCGGGGGATTCGGTCGTCCGCCCGCGGGGAGGATTCCCGGCGTTGAGATGGGAATAAGGAAAAGAGAGAAAAGGCATGATTAAAGACATCCGCTTGCCCGAAGTATCGGAGAACATACAGTCCGCCGACGTGGTGAAGCTCCTTGTGGCCGTGGGCGACAGCGTCGAGGTCGACCAGCCGCTCTTCGAGGTGGAAACCGAGAAGGCCATGTTCGAACTGCCGTCCACGGAGGCCGGCACCGTCGTGGAGATCCTCGTGGCACCCGGTGACCAGGTCACCGTCGGTCAGGTGCTCATGAAGGTCGAAACCGAGGGAGCCGGAGAGAAGAAGGGGCCGCCGGTCGCTGCGAAGGAGCCCGAAGAACCCCGGGAGGCACCGGAACAGGAACCCCGGCCGGCTCCGGAGCCCGAACCCGAGGAGTCCGTCGCGGCGGCGCCTCCGTCGGAGCCTCGTCCCGCGGCCGCCGGCGAACCGGCGGAGGGGCCCAAGAAGCCTCCCGCCCCGGCGGCGCCGTCGGTGCGGCGCCTGGCGCGCGAGCTCGGCGTGGACATCAACCGCGTCCAGGGGACCGGCCCGCGAGGGCGGATCTCCATGGACGACGTCAAGAACTTCACCAAGTCGGCCCTCGCCTCTCCCTCGGCGGGTTTCGGCGCGATAAGGCCCCTCCCCGACTTCACGAAATGGGGGGGCGTCCGGCGCGAAGCCATGTCCAAGGTCCGCCGAATCACCGCTGAGAGCATGGCGAGCGCATGGGCCACCGTGCCGCAGGTCACGCAGTACGACAAGGCCGACATCACGGAGCTGGAGGTCTTCCGGAAAAAATACGCCGGCAAGGCCGAGGCGGCGGGCGGTAAGCTGACGGTCACCGCCATTCTGCTCAAGGTCGTGGCCTCGGCCCTCAAGGTCTTCCCCCAGTACAACGCCAGCGTGGACATGGCGGCCCAGGAGATCGTCTTCAAGGACTACGTGAACGTCGGCGTGGCCGTGGACACGGACCGGGGCCTGCTCGTGCCCGTCGTCAAGAACGCGGACGGCAAGAACATCGTCCAGCTCTCGGCCGAACTGAACACGCTGGCCGGAAAGGCCCGCGCGGGCCGGATCGCGCCGGACGACATGGAGGGCGGCAACTTCACCATCTCCAACCTCGGCGGCATCGGCGGCACGGCCTTCTCGCCCATCGTCTACCCGCCTCAGGTGGCGATCCTGGGGGTGTCCCGGTCCGGCATCGAACCGGTCTGGACGGACGGCGAGTTCGCGCCCAGGCTCATGCTGCCCCTCTCGCTCACCTACGACCACCGCATCATCGACGGGGCGGACGGCGCGCGGTTCCTCCGCTGGGTCGTCGAGGCCCTTGAGCAGCCCTTCCTGCTGGCGCTGGAGGGGTGAGCGGACTGCACAATCCACGGCACCGCACGACGGCGGCCGGAGGGCCGCCGTTTTCTTCCTGATCGGGGAGCCGGGGCGGGGCTTTCCGAAAGGGCCTCGCCCGGGGTATCCTTGGGCGTGAAAAGATTCAAACCGGCCGATGAATGTCAGGGAGGGGGAATCATGCGCAGATCGTTTGTAGCCGCGGCACTCGTTCTCGTTTCACTCGGCGCGCTGGCGTCCGAAGTCACCACACTCAAGCTCAAGGGAGTCCACTGCCCAATGGGTGCGAAAACCGTCGAGAAGGCCCTGACGTCCGTGCCCGGGGTCACCGGGGCCAGGGTGGACCTGAAGAAGGCCGAGGCCGAGGTCACCTTCGACGAGAGCAGGACGGGGGTCGACGCCCTGGTGGCGGCGGTCAGGAAGTCCGGGTACGAGGCCGAGGCCGCCGAAAGCCACGGGTGCCCGCTGGTCGGCGACAGGGCCGTGGACGATTTTCACAAGGTGCTCCACAAGATGCACACAGCCGTGAGGGACGGCAGAGAGTCCCTGCTCAAGGACTACCTGCCGGAGATGAAGGCGAAGCGCGACGCCCTGGTCCTGGCCTTCGGCCAGGTGGCGAAGCACGCCCGGACCGAGGCCGAAAGACAATCCGCGAAGGCCAGGGAAACCATGGCCGCGACTCTGTCCCGTAGCGTGGACGCCCTGGATACCGCCGTGAACGGCAAGGCTCGGCCGGCGGTGGACAAGGCGTTCGAGAAGGTCCACGAGGACTTCTACAAAATTCTCGGCGCCCTCCAGGGAGAGCGGTCCCACGAAGGCGATACGGGCAGTGCAAGCAAGGGTTAAGGCGGACCG
>JBJKRE010000164.1:0-11197 GCA_046704825.1 Acidobacteriota bacterium | reverse complement strand
AGTCCAGCGTCGCCAGCGTCACGATGTTCCACAGCGCCAGCACCATCGACAGCGCCGTCGACGTCAGCGCCACCGCCGTGATCACCCCGCGCCGGCCGTGCTCGAACCGCCAGCCGAACAGGCCGTTGATCGTGGCGCCCAGTGCCGGAAGGATCGGTATGAGCCAGAGGAGAGTTATCGCTGTCATGGCCTATCCTTTCAGTTCCCGGGCTTCGTCCACGTTGGCCGTGTGCTTGAGGCGGTAGAGGGCGATCAGAAGGCCGAGGCCGATGGCCGCTTCCCCGGCCGCGATGGCGATGAGGAAGATGGTGAAGACCTGGCCGGTCAGGTTGTGCCACAGCGCGGAGAAGGCGATGAAGTTGATGCCCGCCCCGGCGAAGATGAGCTCGATGGAGAGCAGCACGACGATGAAGTTCCGTCTCGCCATGACTCCGAAGAGCCCGAGGCAGAACAGCAGGAAGCCGAGCATGACGAAAGCGGCTGTGGACACGTCAGACCTCCTTCTTTGCTAGGAAGACCGCCCCGACCACCGCGACCAGCAGGAGCACGGAGGCCGCTTCGAAGGGGTACAGAAAATCGCCGTACAGGACGTGGGCGACGTTCTGCGGGTTCGTCGGCGCCTTGGCCGGCGGCGCCGTCTTCGCAGAGGCGCCGGACACCGGCGCCACCTCGGCCGTGACCGCGGCGGGGGTCATGGGTTGTGCGGTGTAGTCGCTGTGATAGAGCTTGTGCCCCATCCACAGGAAGAGGACCAGAACCAGCACGAACACGGGCCACGCCTGGTAGTGAACCTGGCGCGTGAGCCGCAGCAGGTCGTTGTCCACCAGCATGATCCCGAACAGGTAGAGGACCATGATTCCGCCGGCGTACACGAGCACCTGTACGGCCGCCACGAACTCCGCCCGGAGGGCGAGATAGAGAATCGCAACGCCCATGAAGCCCACAAGCAGAGAGATGGCGGATGAGATGGGGCTGCGCGAGAACACGACGCCCAGGGCGCACACACCGATGAGAATTGAAAGGAGAATCCAGCCCAATGTCATCCCCACTCCTCCTTAGCCGGGATCAGCTTAATTCGCATAGTACCAGCCGCGCGGCCCCCAGGGGTTCCCCGCGGTCCTCAATCCTTGCGCGAGTTGACCTCCACGTTCTCGAGCAGTCCCTGGCGGAAGTGCTTGATGTCAAGATCGCAGGGCAGCAGTTCCTTGTCGAACAGGTAATCGTTCCGCTTGTAGGAGGCCAGCTCGAATTCGTGTGAATGGTGGATCGACCCCGTGGGGCAGGGGTCCACGCACAGCCCGCAGTGGAGGCAGTGCTCCAGCGAGATGTAGAACTGCACGGGACGCTTGTCCGTCTTGAAGACTTCCCTCGGCGGCGGAAACACCTTTATGCAGTCGGTCGGGCAGGCCCGTTCGCACATCCTGCACGAAATGCAGGTCTCGAGCTCGACGTGCAGGCGGCCCTTCGTCCGGTAGGGCAGCACCGGCCGCGCGTCGGGGTAGCTCTCCGTGACCTTCGGCTTGTGGAACCACTTGAAGGTGACGGCCAGCCCCTGGGCGAGTTCGGGAAATGTCATCATGCGCACGAGGCGCTGAAAGGCTCCGGCCATGTCATCACCTCAGGAAGAAGAGCTTGATCCCGGCCACCAGGAAGAGGTTGGCGAGCGCGATGGGCAGGAGCACCAGCCAGCCTATCTTCAGGAGCTGATCGTAGCGGTAGCGCGGGAAGGTCGCGCGGATCCAGATATAGAAATAGAGGAAAATGGCCGCCTTGACGCCGAAGGCGAGCAGTCCGAGGATGCTCGTCAGCCAGGGGTGGGCGGCCCCGAAGGTCTGATAGGGGTAAAAGGGGATGAGATACCCGCCGAGGAACAGGCTCGTGGCGATGCAGCACACCAGGATGATGTTGGCGTACTCCGCCAGGAAGTAGAAGGCGAAGCGCATGCCCGAGTACTCGGTGTGGAACCCTCCGACGAGTTCGCTCTCGGCCTCGGGGAGGTCGAAGGGCGCGCGGTTGGTTTCGGCCACGGCCGAGATCAGGTAGACGCCGAAAGCCAGAATCAGCGGCAGGATGAAGAAGACGTGGCGCTGGGCCGCGATGATGTCGCTCAGGCGGAAGGAACCGGCCATGAGGATCACCGACAGCACGGCGAGCGTCAGCGGGATCTCGTAGGCGAGCATCTGGCTCGCCGAGCGAAGGCTCCCCATGAGGGGGTACTTGGACCCCGAGGACCAGCCGCCCAGGATGATGCCGAACACGCCCAGAGAGGTGATGGCCAGGAGGAAAAGAATTCCCAGGTTGATGTCCGAGACCACGAAGGGGTGGACCTTCCCGGAGTCCGTAACCCAGGCCGGCGCGAAGCTTATGATGGCGAATCCTAAGAAGGCCGGGACGATGGCGAACATGGGGGCGATGCGGAAGAGGAACGGCCGCGCGTTGGCGGGAATGATGTCCTCTTTCAGCATGAGCTTGACGCCGTCGGCGATGGGCTGGATGAGGCCGGCCGGCCCCACGCGGTTCGGGCCGACCCGCGACTGGAAGAAGCCGAGGAGACGGCGCTCGAGCCACACCGTGTAGGCCACGCAGAAGGAGACCACGCCCAGCAGGATCACGATTTTGATGAGGGGCATTCCGACGTAGATCATGAACTCGCGCATAGCTCCCCCTTAGCGGTCCACTTCGCCGAGGACGATGTCGAGCGAACCGATGTTGCTGACGACGTCGGCGACAAGGCCGCCCACGGACATGGTTTCCAGGCCCTGGAGGTTCACGAAGGACGGGGCCCTCACGTGGACCCGCCACGGCTTGTCCGTGCCGTCGGTCACGATGTAGAAGCCGCGCTGGCCCTTGGTCCCCTCGACGGAGGCGAACACTTCGCCGGCAGGGGGGCGGATGATGCGAGACACCTTGGCCATGAGGTCTCCCTCTGGCAGACCGTCCAGCGCCTGCTGGATGATGCGCACGCTCTGCCGCATCTCGCGGACGCGCACCATGTACCGGTCGTACACGTCCCCGTTCTCTCCCAGCGGCACTTCGAAGTCGAAGTCCTCGTAGGACGAGTAGGGCATGGCCTTGCGCACGTCGAAGTAGACGCCGGATCCTCGGAGCGTGGGTCCCGAGAGCCCCAGGTCGACCGCGTCCTCGGCGCTGATGACGCCCACGCCGACGGTGCGCTGTTTCCAGATCCTGTTCTCGGACAGGAGGCGTTCGTACTCGTCCACGCGGTTCGGAAACTCGGCGATGAAATCCCGGCAGATCCGCTCCCACCCCTTGGGGAAATCGAGCCGGACGCCGCCGATCGGATAGGCGTTCTGGAGGAGGCGCTGGCCCAGCATGGCCTCGAAGAGGTCCATGATGACCTCCCTCTCGCGCAGCGCGTAGAAGAGGACCGTCATGGCGCCGAGGTCCAGCGCGTGGGTGCCCAGCCACAGGAGGTGGTTGGCGATGCGCTGAAGTTCGTCCAGGATCACCCGGATGTACTGAGCGCGCTTCGGGACTTCAACCCCGAGGAGCTTTTCCACCGCGTTCACGAACGCGTGCGAGTTCAGCACCGCACCGACGTAGTCGAGCCTGTCGTAGACCGGCACGCACTTGGGATAGGTTCGGGCCTCGCTCCACTTCTCGATGCCCCGGTGCAGGTACCCGATGATCGATTCCACGCCGACCACCCGTTCGCCGTCCAGCTGGAGCACCGCGCGGTACACGCCGTGCGTGGCCGGGTGCTGGGGGCCGAAGTTGAGTTCGACGCGCTTGGTCTCGAGGACCTTCCTGAGGGGCTCGGTGGCGGCGGTTCGGGAGTTCTCAGTGGCCATGTCGCCCCTCCTCTACGATGCGTGCGGCCTCTTCGACGTCGTCGGGCATGTATCCCGGCTTGGCGAACTTGTCGGCCCGGATGGCCTCTTCTTTGGGGCCGCCCTGCGGGTACTCCTTGCGCAGCGGGTGGCCTTCCCAATCGTCGGGCAGGAGGATCGTCTTCAGGTCCGGATGCCCTTCGAACACGATGCCGAACATGTCGTGGGCCTCGCGCTCCAGCCAGTTCGCCGAGCGCCAGACGGCCGTCGCCGACGGGCAGGCCTCGCCGTCGTCCAGCGCTACCTTGACGCGCAGGGCCTGCTGTTTGGGAATCGAGTAGCAGTGGAACACCGCCTCGAATTTCTTTTCGTTGTGGGGGTAGTGCGCCGCGGTCACGTCCGAGAGGTAGTTCATGGCGCAGTCGGGGTCGTTCTTCAGGAAGGTCAGGACCTCGATGAGCCTGTCCTTCGGTACGAGGACGGTGGCTTCGCCGCAGGGGTTCTTCACGCCGGCCACCGCGTCGCCGAAAGTGCCGGCGAGCCTCTCCGTCGCGGGGGACGTGACCACCTCGCCCGTCGGCTCCCACGGCTTGGGTCCCGCGGGCTTGGGCGCCGGCTTGGCGGCGGCCGGTTTCGCTGCGGCGGGTTTGGCCGGTGCGGCTGCGTCGGCTTCGGCCTCGGGTGCGGCCGCCTTGGCGGCCGGCGCGCCGGCATCCGCCTTCGGGGCCGGCTCGCTCCCTTCGGTCTTCACCGGGGGCTTCGCCTCGGACCTCTCACCGGATTCGGGGCTCTCGGCCTTGGCCGCGGCCTCCTTCGGCTCGCCTTCGACCTTGTCCTTGGTTTCGTCCGGGCGTTCGGGCGTGTTGTGTTCGTCCGACATGGCTACCCCTTCACCAGGTGGTTGCTCTGCACCACGTGTCCCTTGCTTTCGTACTCCGCCACGACCTCGGGGATCTCCTCGCCCTTCTTCATCCAGCCCTTGGTGGGCGAGTCCGCTTTCACACCGCGGTAGAAGCTCTCGCCGGCCACTTCGGGGTTGCGGATCTTGTCCTGCAGTTTCAGCAGGGCGTAGAGGAGCGCTTCGGGCCTCGGCGGGCAACCGGGGATGAAGATGTCCACGGGCACCAGGTCCGCGATGCCCTGGAGAACGGCATAGGTGTCGTAGGGCCCGCCGGCGATGGTGCAGGCCCCCATGCCGATGACCCACTTGGGTTCGGGCATCTGGTCGTAGAGGTGCCTGACGAGCGGAGCCATTTTCTCGGTCACCGTGCCGGCCACGATCATGACGTCGCTCTGCCTCGGCGAGGGACGGAAGACCTCCGAGCCGAAGCGGCTGATATCGTAGCGCGACGCGGACGTACAGATCATTTCGATGGCGCAGCAGGCCAGCCCGAAGGTCATGGGCCACAGGGAATTGCGCCGGCAGTAGTCGAGGGCGGTGTCCAGCTTGGTCAAGCCCACCCAGGAGGGATAGCTGTCGTTCATTCTTCCCACCTCAGCGCGCCCTTGGCCCATACATAAATGAATGCGGCGACCAGGAGCACCAGAAAGATCATCACCTCCACGAAGCCGAAGAGCCCGAGCCTGTCGAAGGCCACGGCCCACGGGAGGAGAAAGACCGTCTCGACGTCGAACACGAGAAAGACGACGGCGACCACGTAGAAATGGACGGAGACCTTGCCGGCCGGAGACTCCTGGATGTCGAGCCCGCACTCGTAGGGCCTGAGCTTGGCCGGGTCGTACTTCTTCGGTCGGAGCAGCCAGCCGATGGCCATCGTGGCCGGAACGATCAGCAGGGCTATGCCCAGAAAGATGCCGATTGGCAGGTAAGACATCATGTGAAGGACCTCCGTCTGCTGGATTGTGGGCTCGCACCCACGAGGGGCGAATCTTACGCTCCTGATTCATTTCTGTCAAGTTTATTCCCGCCCTGAAAGAAGCGGGAACGGACTTCACAGAACGACCGAAAGGCAGCACTTCCAAGCCTTGTGCGAGGGCCCGCGCCGGGCGCCCGAGCGGGGCATTTGCCCCCGGGGAGCCAGCATGGGGCCGCGCTCGGCTATACGATCTCGAGCCTGGCCAGGTTGGCCAGCAGCTTCTTCCGCCCGTAGCGGTTGAAGGACACGGTCACCTTGAGGGACTCCCCGCTCCCTTCGGTGGAAAGGACGATGCCGAAGCCGTACTTGGCGTGGTGGACGCGCGCGCCGATCTTCATCTTCGGCGCCGCCTCCTGCCGGCCGGCCTTTTCGAGCATGGCCGCGGCAGCCTGGAGCCCCGTCGGTGCGGCCGAAACGCCCCTGACCTCGTCGAGCAGGGCGGCCGGTATCTCGCGCAGGAACGGCGACGGCAGGCGCTCCTGCACCTGGCCGTAGACGTACCTCTGTCTGGCCCAGCTGAGGTGGAGCGTGTCCATGGCCCTCGTCATGCCCACGTAGCAGAGCCTCCGCTCCTCTTCGACGCCGTCTTCGGACTGGGACGAGAGGACGTGCGGGCAGAGGTCCTGCTCCAGCCCCGCGAGGAAGACCACGGGGAACTCGAGCCCCTTGGCCGCGTGGAGCGTCATGAGCTTGACGGCGTCCATGGCGCCGTTCTTCAGGTCGTCCTGGTCGCTGTAAAGGGCCTGCCTCTCCAGAAAGAGGCGGAGGTCGCCGCCCTCCTGCGTCTCGAATTCGCGCATGGCGGACACCAGTTCCCGGATGTTCTCCACCCGGGTCTCGGGGTCCGGCCCTGCCTGCGATTGTTCGGTGATGTAGTCCACGTAGCCCGTGGCCGACAGGACCCACTCCACCAGGTCGGCGGGCGGGGCGTTCGGGAGCCGGGCCGCGATCCCGTCCACGATGTCGAGGAACCCCTTCAGGGCCGAGGTGGCCCGCGTGGAGAACACGTCCTGGGCCGCCGCCTGCCGGACGGCGTCCAGCAGCGAACCGGCGCCCTCCCTGGCCATCTTCTCAAGCTGCTCCACCGTGACCTTCCCGATACCCCTGGGCGGAACGTTGAGCACCCGCAACAGCGCAACGCGGTCCAGCGGGTTGAGGGCGATCCTGAGGTAGGCCAGGATGTCTTTGATCTCCTTGCGCTCGTAGAACCTGAGGCCCCCGATCACCTGGTAGGGGATGCCCCTGTTGAGGCAGGCCTCTTCGAAGCTCCGGGACTGGGCGTTGGTCCGGTAGAGGACGGCCATCTGGCGCCAGGCGAAGCGGGCCTTGAGGCCCTGGATCGTGTCCGTCACCCAGGCCGCCTCCTCCCTGTCGGACGGTGCGGCGTAGAGCTTGACGGCGTGACCGCCGTCCCGCTCGGTCCAGAGGTTCTTGCCCAGCCGCTGGGTGTTGTGGGCCACCAGGTTGTTGGCTGCGTCCAGGATGGGCCGGGTGGAGCGGTAGTTCCGTTCGAGCTTGACGACCTTGGCGTCCTCGAAGTCCCGCTGGAAATCCAGGATGTTCTGGATGTCCGCCCCGCGCCAGCGGTAGATGGACTGGTCTTCGTCGCCCACGGCGAAGATGTTGCCCCACCGCGCGGACAGGACGCGCAGAAGGCGGTACTGGATGCGGTTCGTGTCCTGGTATTCGTCCACGAGGATGTGGTGGAACTGCTCCTGGTACTTCGCCCGGACCGCCTCCACGGTTTCGAGGAGCCGGAGCCCCAGAAGGAGGAGGTCGTCGAAGTCCATGACGTTCGAGGACCTCAACTGGTTCTCGTAGGCCCGGTAGATCGGCGCGATGGTCTGGGCGAAGTGCCCCCTGGCCTTTGCGGCGAACGCCCCGGCGTCCACGCCTTCTGTCTTGGCCCGGCTGATGGCCGCGCGCACGGCCTTGGGCTGGAAGTTCCGCTCGGATACGCCCCGGTCGCGGAGAATCCGCCTCACGAGCCCCGCGGCGTCGTCCGCGTCCAGAATCGTGAAATCTCTGTTGTATGGGCCTTCCAGGGCTTCCACGTCGGCCCTCAGGAGGCGGGCGCAGATGGAGTGGAAGGTCCCGATCCACAGGAAGGGAAGGGCCGGCTTGTCCATGAGGGTCATGACGCGGCCGCGCATCTCGTCCGACGCCTTGTTGGTGAAGGTCACGGCGAGGATGCTGCGGGGCGAGGCGTGCTTCTCTGTCAGCAGCCAGGCGATCCGGTGCGCGATGACCCGGGTCTTGCCCGAACCGGCGCCCGCGATCACGAGCACGGGACCGTCGCCGTGGGTCACGGCCTCCATCTGTTCGGGGTTCAGGGCGTCAAGGAGGACTTTGGACACGGCGGGCCTTTCCCCAGGCGGCTCGAAAACCCCCGTTCGAAGAGAGGCCCGACGTCCGCCCCGTCAAGCGGCGAACCGGGGGCGCCGCGGAGAGGACGCCGTCCCGCAAGGCCCGTTTTCCCTGCTCTTCGTACCGGGGGAACGTCACATTGCAATTCGGGAGGGGGGCATCCCCCTCCCGGCAGAATCCAGCGTGGTAGCCCGTACGGGACTCGAACCCGTGTTACCGACGTGAGAGGCCGGCGTCCTAACCGCTGAACGAACGGGCCACGGTGGCTGGGGAGGGAGGACTCGAACCCCCAACATCCTGGTCCAGAGCCAGGCGTTCCACCATTGAACTACTCCCCAACGGACACATATCTTAATGAAGCGCCCCCGGGCTGTCAAGCAGGCCTCACGGCGCCCGGCAGGTCTTCACAGTGAGTCGGTGAGACGGCAGGGGTGATTGGGAAATTGGGATTTGGGATTGCGGATTTAAGTGCGGCAGAGGGCAGGCCTTCGAAACAGTAATGAACCGGGAGGGCGGAAGGGATCCGAGGCTTAGGCCTGACTTAAGGATAGGGTGCTGTCAGGTTGAGGGTGTCCGCCGGCGAACGCCGGCCGCTCCGGAGGCACACCCCCGCCGTCCTTCAAATCCCAAATCCGAAATCCCAATTCCCAAATCCCAAATTGTACCCCTCACCGCCTCACCGTCTCACTGTGAATACCGGGTCCCCAGCCAAGGCGGATGCCGGCGCTGACCCAGCGGCCGGGCATGGGGACGTAGCCCGCCTCGCGGTAGCGGGTGTTGAAGAGGTTGGTCACCTGGAGGTAGAGCGCGAGCGGCCCGCGGCGCCAGCTCAGCCGCGTGTCCACCAGCGTGTACGCCTTGTACCCCACCCTCGATTCGTGGCGGGCCCGCCAGTTCTGCGACAGGGTGGACGTCCAGGCCTGTTCCAGGTCCAGGCTGACCTGATCCCTGAGGTAATCGAGGACGTATTCGGACTGGTAGGGTGTGGGGCTGTGGGTCTGGTCCAGGTGGGTCACGCTGAGGGACACGCGCGTGAGGGCGGACCCCGGGCGGGCTTCACCGGGGCGCCACGTCACGTCGGCCTCGATCCCGTTCGCGTTCACGCTGGCGATGTTGCGCGCGTGCCAGGGATCCACGGGGGTCAGGCGCACCCAGTCGATCAGGTCCCGCCCCTCGCGGTGGAAGACGCTCGCCGAGCCCTGAAAAGCCTCCCGCTGCCACCGCACCCCGGTCTCGACGCTCCAGGCCTGTTCGGGCTGGAGCGCCGGATTGCCCCTGCTGACGGGATCCTCGTAGTAGAGTTCGGTGTAGGTGGGCACCCGGAAGGATTTGGTCACCGACAGATAGGGCCTCACGCCGGGAGCCAGTTCGTAGCCCACGTCCAGCCCCGGCCAGAGGCGCCAGCCCCAGTCCGAGTAGTGGTAGCCGTATGCGCCGAGCACCACGTTGAGGCGGCTCGTGAGGGCGACGCGGTCCTCGACGAACAGACCGCCCCGCGTCCGGCTGTGATCGCCCAGACGGTTGCTCGCGATGGACTCCCGCCCCCAGTCACCCCCGACGATCAGCACGTTCTTCTTAAGGTCGAGGGTGCCCTGGAGCTGGAGCCCGTCCTCCCGCGTGGTGTGGAGGTTCCGGTAGAAGCCCGGATCGTTGCGGTCCAGGAGGAACTCGTCCGTGTGGCGCCGCCAGTACAGTTTGGGGGTGAGCGTGAAGCGCCCCCGCCTCACCTGCTGGCCGGCCGTCAGAAGCGTGGTGCGGGTGTGCTCCCAGGCCTGAGGGAAGATGCTGGTGTAGAACCCGTTCGCCCCGAAGGCCTTGTCGAGGTAGCCTGCCGACAGGTCGAGGTGGCCCAGCCCGTTGGGGATGTAGGACCCCCATGCGGCGGTCTTGACGTCGAAGTCCGTCCCCGTACGGTACCCGCCGGAGGTGGCCCTCGAAAAGGAGAACCGGTTGCCCGATGCGCCGAGGGGCACACCCGCATAGGCGCTGTAGCCCCGCAGGTCGTGCTCCCCCGCCGTGCCCCTGAGGAGTGTTTCCTCGCGCCTGCCCTTCCGGGTGATGATGTTCACCACGCCGCCGAAGGCGCCGGGGCCGTACAGGCTCGAAGCGGCGCCGCGCAGGATCTCGATGTGGTCGATGTCGTCGAGGGTCAGGGGAAGGTCCATGTTGTGGTGTCCGGTCTGCGGGTCGTTCACGGGGACGCCGTCCACCAG
Source organism: Acidobacteriota bacterium (assembly GCA_046704825.1). GTDB lineage: Bacteria > Acidobacteriota > UBA4820 > UBA4820 > DSQY01 > CAVRTJ01. Next base: position 949 of record JBJKRE010000164.1, on the reverse strand, counting down.
CACGAGCGTCTCGTTGAAGGTCGCCCCCCGGATGCTCAGGTCCGACTGCACCCCCAGAGGTCCGCGCTGCCTGACGTCCACCCCACCCACGTAGGCCAGGAGTCCCTGCACGCTGTCCACGGGGGCGCTCTCGATCTGCTTCCGCGTGATGATCACCACGCTCCGGTTCGTGTCCTTGAAGCTCGTGGGCGTCCGCGCCGCGGTCACCACGACCTCCACGCCGGGAATCCGGTGGGTCTGGGCCATCGCGCCCACGGCCGCGAGCGGCCCCGCCAGAAGCAGCAGCAGTACCGCGGGTGCCCAGGCCCCTGACGTGCGGCCCGCGAACGGACGGGACAGCGGGTTGTTCCGGAATACGCCTTTCAGGACCATTCGTCGTTCTCCTCCCGTTGCGCTGGACCGGCTCCGTCCATTCCCGGCCCCTCCCCTGGTGAAGAAGGAGGTTAGCAGGAAACGGCCGCCCGGCCAAGGCGGCGCTCGGGCGCTCGGGCCGCAGCGGCCTCCCGAGGTTGACAGGGTCCGCCCCCGGTCTGCATAATCCACTGTGCAGGTGGCGCCGTAGCCAAGTGGTAAGGCAGGGGCCTGCAAAGCCCTCATCACCGGTTCGAATCCGGTCGGCGCCTCCAAACACCCCTCTCCCCTCCCTCCGATGGTCCGTCAGAGCGATTCTTTTCGGGTGCTTCAATGTGCGCAGACGCGCTATACTGGCGTCAGCCGGAGTGGCGGAATTGGCAGACGCAGGGGACTTAAAATCCCCTGGCCGCAAGGCCGTACCGGTTCGATCCCGGTCTCCGGCACCAGGTTCCTCGTTCGCTGACCAGACGGGAGGGGGCATGAACGGCGAAGACACGGAAGAAAAGGCGGGCGCCGGACGGCCGGCCGAACCCGGTCCCGAAGATATCAAACGGTTCGGGGCCAACCTCAAGGACGAGCTGAACGCCGTGGCCCT
>JBJKRE010000163.1:0-6943 GCA_046704825.1 Acidobacteriota bacterium | reverse complement strand
GGGTCGTGGGCTCGGCGTGGATGCCGTGCGTCCGGCCGATCAGCACCCTGTCCTTGTAGGCGTGTGCCTGCTTCTTGAGCGTCTCGCGGAAGTTGTCCACGTCCTCCAGGATCAGGTCGAGCGCGTCGCGGGTCATCATGGCCAGGGCCGTGTCGACCACGTCGGAGGACGTCAGCCCGTAGTGGAAGTACCGGCTGAGGTCGCCGATGGAGTCGGCCACGGAGGTCGTGAAGGCGATCACGTCGTGTTTGACCCTGGCTTCGACCTCTTCGATCCTGTCGACGTCGAAGCGGGCCCTGGCGGCGATCTGCTCGGCGGCGTCCTGCGGGACCATGCCGAGCTGGGCCTGCGCCGAGAGCGCGGCCAGCTCGACCTTGAGCCAGTTTGCGTAGCGGTTCTGATCGGACCAGTGGTCGGCCATCTTGGGCCGGGTATAACGCGGTATCATGGTCTATCCCTCCCAGGGCGCGGCCGCCTCGAAGGGCCTGGCCACTTCCACCCTGACCGGTTTGTCTCCCAGGGCATCCCTGGCGGCCAGGGCCGCCAGCTCGGGCAGGTTGTTCTCCCGTGAAAGGTGCATGAGATAAACGGCCTGCGTACTTCCGTTCACGGTCTCGGTCAGCAGACCGGCCGCCTGTTCGTTGGAGAGGTGGCCGAGACGGCCTTTCACACGGATCTTCACGTCCAGGGGGTAAGAGCCCGCCATGAGCCTGTCCACGTCGTGGTTGAACTCCAGGAGCAGACAGTGAGCGCCCCTGACGCGTTCGCGGACCAGCGCCGTGGGCGCGCCCAGGTCGGTGGCCTGCACCGCCTTCACGCCCCCCGATTCCAGCACGTAGCCGAAGCACTTCTGCGCGTCGTGGGGAAGGGGGAAAGGCGTCACGGTGATGTCTCCGATCTGCAGGGTCTTCCCGCCCGATACGGGCTCGACGTGCCACGGCTCCACGTCGGCCATGGCCCGGCTCTCGAGGCATTCGGGCGCCGCGAACAGGGGGACCTTCCGTTTCTTGAGAAACACCCTGAGGCCCTGCACGTGGTCCGAGTGCTCGTGGGTCACCAGGATTCCGGACAGGTCGTCCGGCTCCACGCCGGCCGCCCGAAGCAGGTGGGTCACGCGCCTCGCCGAGAGTCCGCAGTCGACCAGCAGTCGGGTGCGTCCGGCCACGTAGAGCGCCGCGTTGCCAGAGGACCCCGAGGCCAGGACCTGGACCCGCAGGCTCATCAGCCCATCCCCCCGGTATGACCGAAGCCGCCCGCCCCCCGCTCCGAGTCCGAGAGGCTCCCGGCCTCCGCGACCTCGCACCGGACGACGGGGGCGATCACCATCTGCGCGATGCGCATGCCCCGCTCCACCACGAAGGGTTCCGTCCCGAGGTTGCACAGGATCACGCAGACTTCGCCCCGGTAGTCCGAGTCGATGGTGCCCGGTGCGTTCAGGAGCGTAAGGCCGTGCTTTAGGGCGAGGCCCGACCTGGGCCGGACCTGTCCCTCGTGGCCGGAGGGGATCTCCCACACGAAGCCCGTGGGAACCAGCGCGCGCTCCCCGGGGCCCAGTCGGGCCGGCTCCTGCACGGCGGCACAGAGGTCCATGCCGGCGGAGCCTTCGGTCGCCCGCCCGGGCGCCGGGAGCCCCGAGCCGTGCGGCAGCCTTTTGATTCGAACGGTGGTCACGGCCGCTCCGACAGGGGCGCCATTACGTCCCTCTTCAGGACCGACGGGCGGCCCATGACGCAGACCAGTGCGTTGTCCGCCCGGAAGAGTTTCCTGCCGGCCGCCGCCGCGCGCGTGGCGGTGACCTTTCGTATGCCGTCGATCATCTCCTTGGCCGGTCGCTGTTCGCCGTAGTAGAGTTCGTTCCGCGCGAGACGGCCCATCCGGGCGGCCGGCGATTCCAGGGAGAGGATCATACCGCCGACGAGGTTGTCCCGTGCGATCTCGATCTCCTCTTCGGACAGGCCGTTGTCGATGACGTCACGGAGAACGCCGATGGTGGCCTGAAGGGTCTCCTCGGCCTTCGCGTGGCTCGTGGCGGCCTGGATGCTCAGTAGGCCCGTGTCCGTAAAGCCCATGTGCTCTGCCGAGATGGAGTAGACGAGGCCCCGCTTCTCCCGGACCTCGGTGAAGAGCCGGGAGGACATGGTCCCGCCCAGGCAGTTGGCGAGCACCATGAGGAGGTGGCGGTTGGGACCCGAGGCCGGCTCGGCGCCGAAGCCCATGACGATCTGGGCCTGCTCCAGGTGGTTCTTCTTGAACACCTCCTGGCCGGTCTTGAAGGAAGGCGCCTTGAGGGGACGGAGGGTCTTGTTCTTGAGCCCGCCCAGCAGATCCGCCACAAGGTCCCGGGTCTCTTTGATCGTGGTGTCGCCCGTGGCCGTCACCACGATGTTCTGGGGCTGCATCATGGCCCTGTAGTGCTTCCTGACTACGTCGCGCGTCATGACGGACACGGACTGGTCGGTGCCCTGAACGGGCCGCCCGAGAGGATGTCCGGGGTAGGCCCTGGCGAGGAACAGGTCGCCGACCACGTCCGACGGCGTGTCGTTGACCATCTTGATCTCTTCGAGGATGACGCCGCGCTCCCGCTCCAGTTCACCCTCCGGGAAGGTGGCGTTCTCCAGCATGTCGCCGAGGACCTCGAAGGCTTCGGGAAAATGGGCCTTCTGCACCCGGAAGTAGAACCCCATGATCTCCCGCGAGGTGAAGGCGTCCAGCACGCCCCCCATCCTGTCGAAGGACTTGTAGATGTCGGTGTAGGTCCGGGTGGGCGTACCCTTGAACACGAGGTGCTCCACGAAGTGGCTCGCCCCGTTCGTGCTGGGCGTCTCCTGCCGCGAACCGCTCTTCACCCAGACGCCGGCCGTGACCGACGGGTAGTGGGGCATGCGTTCGACGACAACCGTCAACCCGTTGGGAAGAATGGCTTTTTCGACACGCGTCGCGTTGGGCATGCTGTCCCCTTATCAATAAGGCTCAGCATAGCACGGGTGGAGAGGGTGGACAAAAACGGCGGCCCGGGCAGACGGTGGAGGGGCCGTGATAGAATCGGTCATCAGGAACGGAAGAGAGCGTGTCATTCGATCGGGGGACGACTTCCATGAAGCAGACTGTTCTGCACGGCTTTATCGCTGTTGTTTGCCTCTCTATCTCACTGACGGCGGCGGCGCTGCAAACGGCGGCCGAACCCACCATGACGGTTCTGCAGCCCGAATACGTCTCGGCGACGGGGCAAACACCCGTTACCTGCCGGATCCAGACCTCCGACCCGGCTGACGGCACGCTGGCCGTCTATCTTCTGCAGCCCGCGGACGGCGCCCCGGTCCGCCTGCTGGACTGCGCGGTTTCGCTGAAGACGGGCCGTAACGACCTGACGTTCTCATTGGACCCCGAGAGTCTGCACAGCGTGCCGCTGTTCGGCGATTTCTCGATCCGGCTGGTATTGTCGCTGGCCGGAGGAGGGCGCGCGACCGCGGAACTGGAATCAACCCTCCTGCCCCAGCCCTCACGGTCCCTCACCTCGCGGTGGAGCATAGGCTTCACGGGTAAGCCGGCCCTGCTCTACACGACGAGCGCGAGCGCCGTAGACGTGGGCGTATCGAGCCCGAAAAGCACGGCCAAGGCGGCGAAGATCAAACTCAAGTTCATGGACGAACGGGGACGGAATAAGGTCAAGTTGCCGGCCGTGGCGGTCACGCTGGTCCCGGGTGAAAACACGATCCACCTGACGGTCCCCGCCGGCGCGGCGACACTCGCCTCTCAGAGGGGAGACGTCAGGGGGAAGGTCGTCCTCAAAGTCGGCGGCGTGGTGAAGGCCACCGACGAGGCGCCTCTCGACTACGACCTGGCGGCTGACGCCTCGGCGGACGCCACGTCGGGCCGCGCCCCCCTGGACGTGACGTTCCAGGCCGAAGCCTCGGGGGGCTCCCCGCCCTATGCGTACACCTGGGACTTCGGCGACGGGACGTCGTCTGACCTCCAGAATCCGGACCACACCTACGACGGACAGGGAAGCTTTCCGGCCGCCGTCACGGTCACGGACGGCCTGGGCGGCGCCGTCACAAGGACGATCGAGGTCTCCGTGGACTACCCCGAACTCCTCGTGGGATGCCAGGCCGCCCCGACGGACGGCACCCTACCGCTCACGGTGTCCTTTTCGGCCTCCGCCCAGGGGGGCAACGGCGACTACGCCTACGCCTGGGACTTCGGCGACGGGACGCGCTCCTCCCTTCCCTCCCCCGGCCACACCTACTCCGCCGCGGGCAGCTTCGACGCACGTCTGACCGTTACGTCCGGGAACCAGACCGCGACCTGTTCGGAGACGATCATCGCCGTCCTGCCGACCTACATACTCACGGCGTCCGCGGGTCCGGGCGGCACCATCACGCCCAGCGGCTCGATCTCCGTCGAACAAGGCGGAAATCTGGGCTTCGCGATCACGCCGGAGGCCGGCTACGCCGTCGCCGACGTCAGGGTCGACGATGTGTCTATCGGCGCCGTGGCCGCCTATACCTTCAGGAACGTGAGAGCGGACCACACCATCAGCGCCACCTTCACCCGAATCAGCTACGTCGTCACCGTGAGCGCCGGCCCCGGCGGCTCCGTCTCACCTTCCGGTTCCGTCAGCGTCTACGAGGGCGACGGGCTCGACCTCACCGTAACGCCGGACACCGGATTCGCCGTCAAGGACGTCTCGGTGGACGGCGTTTCCGTGGGGCCCGCGCTGTCTTACCGATTCGAGAACATCCAGTCGAACCACCGCGTGGACGTGAGTTTCGAGCGGGCCGAATTCACGGTCACCGCAAGTGCCGGCCCGGGCGGCGGCGTGAATCCGTCCGGCACGGTATCCCTCGCTCGAGGGGGCGGGATGACCTTCCACATGACGCCCGACGCGGGCTATTACCTCGACGACCTCCTCGTGGACGGCGCTTCCGTGGGGCCCTTCGCCGCCTACACTTTCTCGGACGTCCAGGCCGATCACACCCTTCGCGCCCTCTTCTCGAAGAGGGCGTCCGGAACGTTCGTCATCTCGTCGCTGGCAGGCCCCGGCGGATCCATCGCTCCAGCGGGAGCCCTTCCTGTCCAGAAGGGAGAGGACCAGGCCCTCGCCATCACACCGGATGCCGGCTGCCACATCGTCGACGTCAGGGTTGACGGCGCGGCGGTCGGGCCCTTGGGTCATTACGCGTTCACCGATGTCCAGGCGGACCACACCATTCTGGCCACCTTCGCCCGGGACGTGCCCGGCGCCTTCCTGATCACGGCGACGGCCGGGGCGGGCGGTTCCATCGACCCCAGCGGCGCCACAACGGTTCTGCCCGGCGCGGACCAGGTCTTCACCATCACAGCCGATCCCCTGTTCGCGGTCCAGGACGTCCAGATCGACGGCATCTCCATAGGGGCCGTCACGAGGGCCACCTTCACGGATGTGCAGTCGGACCACACCATTCACGCAACATTCGTGAGGTCCGTCTACCTCATCGCGGCGGCGGCCACCCCCGGGGGCACCCTGGACCCGGCGGGTGATGTTGAGGTGGCCCCCGGAGATAGTCAGGCGTTTACGCTCACGCCGGATCCCGACTACCGGATCGCGGACCTTAAGGTCGACGGCGTTTCGCAGGGCCCACTCGACGCCTATACCTTCTCCGACGTCCACGAAGACCACACGGTCGAGGCGGTGTTCGAACCGGACACTCTGGCCATCACGGTCGGCGTGACGGACCACGGCACCATAGCTCCCTCGGGGACGGTCAACGTACTGCGCGGGAACGACATCGCCTTCATCATGACGCCCGATTCCGGCTACCGACTGGAGGACGTCGAGGTGGACGGAACATCGGTCGGACCGGTGACCCCGTACTGGTTCTACGACGTCCAGACCGCCCACACCATATCGGCGACCTTCGTGCTCGACGTCCCGCAGATCTTCATCATCCACTCCACGGCGGGGAGCGGCGGATCGATCTCCCCCGGCGGCGACGTGTCGGTCGTGCAGGGCAACTACCAGGTCTTCATCATGACACCGGACACCGGTTACGTCGTCTCCAACGTGAGCGTGGACGGCCTCCCGGTCGGAGCGGTGCCCAGCTACACGTTCTACAACGTGCAGGAGGACCATACCATCCATGCCGATTTCGCGCCCTCGGGAAGCCCCAGGCCGGCGATCACAGGGCTCCAAGCCAACCCCGGCAGCCTGGCCGATCCAAACGGATCGTGCACGGTGACCTTCACCGTCTCCAGCCCGGACGGGAGCGCCGTGACGTGGACCGCCACGCTCTCCGGTGCAACGGCCACGGGCAACCTCGGCACGTTGAATACATCCACCGGCACCGTCCCGAGTGGAACACAGGTCACCGTTCTCTACGAAAGAGGGGGCAAGACGGGGAGCGGGGCCGTCACGGTCACCATCAACGCATCCAACGGGACGGGAATGGCCGCAGTTCCCCAATCGGTGAGCATCAGCCTGTTCTGAGCGGGAGCGCGGGCGCAGCCGGTTGGGGCCGGTAAATCCTGTTCACACCGTCAGGGGCACCAGCCCGAACCGGTCCACGTCCACCAGGCCCTTGTCCGTCAGCTTGAGGGCGGGGATGACCGGGAGGGCCAGGAAGGCCAGGGTCATGAAGGGCGCCGGCAGGCCGCAGCCGCAGGCCCGGGCGGCGTCGTGGACCTTTTCGAGCGCACGGGCCGTCTCCCGGGCGTCGCCCCGGCTCATGAGGCCTCCCACGGGCAGGGGGAGTCTGGCCAGGACGTTCCCGTTCCGGACCACCGCGAAGCCGCCGCCCATCTCTTCCACCGTCCGCGCGGCGTGGGCGAGTTCCGAAGGGGATGTGCCGGCGAGGACCAGGTTGTGGCTGTCGTGGCTCACGGTTGAGGCGAAGGCGCCCCCCTCCATGTCGAAGCCATGTGCAAATCCCAGGCCCACGTTTCCCGTGCCCCGGTGGCGCTCGAC
>JBJKRE010000162.1:0-8172 GCA_046704825.1 Acidobacteriota bacterium | reverse complement strand
CTTCTCGGACGGCGTGACCGAGGCCATGAACGAGAACGCAGACTTCTTCGAGGAGTCCCGGCTGCTGGACCTGCTTCCGCCCCTTGCGAACCTCCCGGCCCAGACGGTTCTCGAGAGGATCCTCGACGAGGTGGCCCGGTTTGCGGGGGAAGCGCCCCAGGCGGACGACATCACACTCGTCGTCGTGCGGGTGCTTTAACGGACGGCTCTCCCACCCCTCCGGCCACTGCGCATCGATCCCGGCCCTCGCCCTTCGCCCGGTAGAGCGCCTCGTCCGCGGCGGCCACCAGGTCGGACGCCTCGCGGCCCTCCGCGGGGCGGAGCGCCGCGGCGCCGATGCTTACGGTCACGCACTTCCCCACGGGCGAAGCGGGATGGGGCAGAGCGAGCCTGGCGAGGTCCCACCGGATCTGTTCGGCCACGTTTCTTGCACCCTCGATGCCCGTACCGGGAAGGATCACGGCGAACTCCTCCCCGCCGTAGCGCGCCGCCAGGTCCCCCGGCCGAGATGCGCTCGCGGCGGCGGCCGCGGCTATGGCCTTCAGGCACGTATCGCCCCGCGGATGGCCCAAGGCATCGTTGTAGGCCTTGAAGTGGTCCACGTCGATCATCAGGAGAGCGATTTCCGAGTTGTCCCGCGTCGCCCGCGCCCACTCACCGGCAAGGTGACGCTCGAAGAGCCTGTGGTTGGCGATACCGGTCAATCCGTCGCTGGCCGCGAGCGCTTCGAGCCGCCGGTTGGCTTCCGCAAGCTGGGCCGTGCGCTGGCGCACCTGTCCTTCGAGGGCCTGGTTCCGGCGCCTGATGGCGCGCGTCCGAAGTCCGGACACGGCCCACGCCGACGCCGCAAGCAGGAGCAGAAGAACGCCGAGGGCAGACGCGGCAAGTCCCCACGGCATGGCGACTGAGAATGGTATGCGCGCGGGTGCGACGCTGGTCCTGCCGCCCGCCCCCAGCGCGCGCACCTCGAACACGTAACTCCCCGGGAGCAGGTTCGTGAAGCGCGCCTCCGTGCTCTTCTGAGGCGGCGACCACCGGTCGTCCTGCCCCAGGAGACGGTACGAGAAGAGCGTTTTCTCTTCAGCGAGGTACGTAGGGGAAAAGAAGGATACCGTGAGCGATCGGGCGGGAAAGCGCATTCGCCCCCCGGACTGTACCGCGCGCCCGTCCCGGTCGCTTGCCCGCAGGACGGCCACCGCGGGAGGAGGCAGATCCCGCGTCGCCGAAGTGGTATCCACCTCCGAAAAACCGCCGGTCATCCCCAGCCAGACGCGTCCCTTTTCAACGAAAAGGCAGTGCTCAGCGGTACACGATGCACCGGCGAGGCCGCGCGAATGGTCGAGCCGGGCCGTAACCCGCCCGTTCGTCAGCCTGAGCAGATCGTAGGTCGCGGCCACCCAGACCGATTCACCGTCCGCACAGAGCGACACGATGTACCGGTCCCGCAGGCTTTCGTTGACCCACTTGACCTCGCGCGCCCGCCCGTTTGACAGGAGCCAGAGCCCCTTCTCGGTCCCCACCCACACCCCTTCTGGCCTGGGAAGGACGATTCGGGACACCAGTATGGGCAGGCCTTCGGCGAGGCCGTACCTCCTCAGCTTTCCGTCCTTCCAGGCCAGGAGTCCCTGGCCGTCGGTACCGATCCATACGGTGCCGTCCCGGGCCTGGCAGATGCCCCGACCCTCGACGTCGGCAGCGATGACCTCCAGGTCGGCGGGACGTCGCCGGTCTTTGTCCCAGCGGAAGCGCACGACACCCGTCAGGGCCGTCGCCCAGTACCAGCCACGCCGGTCGCGAATCAGCCCGTATACGCGGCTCCGGCCCAGAAGGGCCAGCCCCGGAAAGCGCCGGACCTCGCCGCCGCTGAGCGCCGCCAGGCCCCTCCGCGTGCCGACGAGCACCGTGCCGTCCTCCAGGGGCAGAAGGGACCAGACCTCGCGGATCTCGCTCACAACCACCGGCTCGAGCAGACCGCTCTCCCCAAGCCGGGAGAGCCCTTCGGAATGGCCTACCCACAGCACGCCACGGGCATCTCGCGCGAACACCAGGACCATGCCTCCCAGTCCGGGCACCCTGCTCTGCCACGAGTGCAGGTCCTGGTCGTACACCTTGACGAGTCCGTTGTCCGTCGCGAGCCACAGCACGCCGTCTCGGTCCACGTAGGCTCCCGTCGCACCCCTGGCGGGAAGCCCGTGTGCGCTGTCGATCACTTCGGGCGGCCTGCCCCTCAGGAGGACAGCCACCCCGTCTGCCTCCGAAGTCAGAACGAGCCGGGCCGACCCGGCCGAGGCCCCGTCCGCCGAAAACTCCCGCGGAAAGGCCCAGGACTTGTCGGGGACGAATCGATCTCCCGCAAGCCGGGCTACGGCGCGGGGCGTCACGAGGAGCACGTCACCGCCCAGCGAGACCAGGCCAGCGATTCTCCCGCCGTCGGGCGGCCGCCCGAGGGGCACGGTGCCGCCATGTCCGACGCGGACTACCTCCCGGCCGTCGGAAACCAGGAGGCCGCCGTCTTTGTCGGGGCAGACGGCGTACGGTTCGCAGACGCGGACGCGAGCGACCCTGTCGAGGCGCCCCCCGCTCCAGCGATAGACGTCGCCCTGTCCCACGAACCAGACGGCTCCGTCACGGCCCGTGGCGGTCTGGAAGCGCCTGCCCGCCAGCGGCCGCGCCGCCGCCGGGAGGGGCTCAACGACCGGGGCGCCCGACGGTCCCGCCGTCGCGCCGACCACGGCGGGGCCTTCCTGAGTCAGGACCCACAGCCGGCCTTCGTCGTCCTCGGCGAAACCCTTCACGGAGTCGTGGGGCAGGCCCTCGACCGCCGTCAGGTTTGCGAAGTTCCGGCCGTCGTAGCGGCCCGCACCGTAGGCCGTGCCGGCCCAGAGAAACCCGTGCGAGTCCTGGAAGACGCAGAATATCTGCGAGAACTTCAGCCCGTCGTCGGTGGAATAGACCCTGAGCGCGGGCCTCTGGCCCAGGGCGCCGAGTGCGAACGCAGCCAGCGAAGCCGCCGGAAGAACCCGCCTCAGGAGAAGCCGGTACCAGTCTCCGGCCCTCACGGTGCGCCCGGCTCTACCGATGCATCCCCCATGACCTTCCCCCTTCGTACGAAGATAGCCTCGCCCCGCCGGGCGGTCAAGCCTCGTCCGCAGGGGCGGGACTGGATGCGGGAATGTGTGGACGAGTGCCGACGTTACACAGTCAGTTGCGGTTAACCTGTTGATTACACAATGGATAGCCGCAACGCGCGGGTGGAGGATAGATGACCGACGGGAAGAGGCCGCCGGACTGGTATCTTGAGGGAGTCCTGTCGGACGGAAAACCCTGGATCATAGCCGTGATCCCCGTGCCGTTCACGGTGGGACGGAGCGTCAGCCGCCACCTGTGCCTTGCCTCGGGAGACGTATCCAGAAATCATGCCCTGCTTGATGTGCGCGACGGCGAGCTCTGCGTGCGAGACCTGGGAAGCACGAACGGCACGTTCGTTAACCTCAAGCGGATCAGCCGCGAAGAGGTCGCCCTCTCGCAGGGCGACGTGCTCCACTTCGGGTCTTCCGAGTTCCGCGTGTGGACCAACGAGCCCGACTCCGACACGGACCAGACGCTCTCGTTCGACGCGCTCGAGGCGGGACTGCCGAACCACTTTCTGGCCTCCGACCGGGAGATGCGCATCCTGCTCGACAGGCGGTGCGTACGGCACCTCATCCAGCCGATCGTCGATCTGAGCGACGGAACGCGCCAGGGCTACGAAATCATGGCCCGCGGGACGCATCCTCCGCTTCCCGCCCACCCGTCCGAACTGTTCGTCATCGCCGAGGCCCTCGGCCACACGGTGTCGCTCAGCAGGCTCCTCTGGGAGCAGGGACTCAGTGCGTGCGCCGGCCTGCCGGGTCACCCGGCCCTTTTCATCAACGTACACCCCAACGAGATGGCCTGTCCGACGCTCGTTCCCGCCCTGAGGAAATACCGCGAGGCGAACCCGGAGACACCGGTAACGCTGGAGGTGAGCGAGAAGTTCATCACGAACCTCTCCGTGATGACCCGCCTGCGCAGGGAGCTTCTGTCGCTCGACATGGAACTCGCCTACGACGATTTCGGCGCCGGGCAGCCCCGATTCCTCGAGCTGGTGGAAGTCCCCCCCCACGTGCTCAAGTTCGACATTTCACTGGTGAGAGACATCCACGAACGCAACGGAAGGCACCAGCAGATGGTGGCAAAGCTTGTGCAGATGGCCGAAGACCTCGGCGTCGCCACACTGGCGGAGGGCGTGGAGTGCAAAGCCGAGAGGGACGTCTGTGCCGGCCTGGGGTTCAGGTTCGCACAGGGCTTTTTCTTCGGCCGGCCCGTCGAACCCGCCGAAGCCGCCTGAACAAGCTCGTCGTTCCACAGCCCACGGCGATGCGGGGAAGGACCTCAGTGTCGCCTGTGGTCCGGCCCGTTGATCTCCACGGTCTTGCACATCTCGTAAAGCCTGGAGCGAGTGCGCGTGCCGATGCGGTCCTCCAGGGACACTTCGCCGGCCGGCGGGCTGTCGAGGTAGTTTGTCGTGCAGAGGGTGGGCCGCTGTTCGTTGTACCGCTGGCTGACGAGGTAGTGCAGCGTGTCCTGCGCCCACGGGGAGGCCACGCAGCCCAGCTCGTCGATGAGAAGCAGGGGGGCCTCCACGAGCGGTGTGAGGATGTCGTATTCCGTTTCCTCCACCGACGACCGCCCGTAGGTCGACCGGATCTCTCGATACAGGTCGTTCAGGTCCACAAAAAGGGCCGGCATGCTGCGCCGGAGGAGGATCTCCTGGAGAATGGCGACGGCGAGGTGCGTCTTGCCCACGCCGCACGGACCGATGAACAGGAGCCCCTTCGCCCCGTCCGGGAACGCGGGGTAGTCTTCGGCGTACTTGCGGGCGATCATCAGCGCGGCATCCTGGTTGCTCCCCTTGGCGGGCTTGTACGTGGCGAAGACGTAACGGTTGCGGTAGCGCAGGGGGATCCCCGCCCTCTCTATGAGCCGGGTCACCCGGTCCGGAAGGCGGCAGTCGCACATCCTGGCGTAGAGGGCGCCGTCCCTGTCCTGAACGACGTATCCCGTTCCGTGGCAGTGCGGACAGTCGGCCCGGCTCATGGCTTGCCTCCCAGGAAGGTCTCTTCTATCCAGCGGCCCAGGCCTTCGACGTCCTCCAGGCCGAAGGCGGGGACGGAACAGTCGCAGGGTACGTCGGTGACCAGCGCCCTGAGGGTCGCCTCACCGAGGCACAGGGGGTCGGTGGAGCGTTCCGACCGGACGACTTCCACCTTGGGCCAGTCGCCTGTCTTGTATCCCTCCGTGATGACCATGTCCACTCCATCGAAGAAGCGCGCCACCAGGGCTTCGCGTTCCTGAGGCTCGGGTGCCCGCTGTCGGAATGCGATCTCGCCGGCGCCCGCGATCAGCACCCGGTCCGCCCCGGCCTCGAAGTGGCGGTAGGTGTCTTTTCCTTCGTGGTCCATGGTGAACCCGTGCACGTCGTGCTTGATGGTCCCCACGCGCCACCCCCGGGCGGTCAGCCACGGAAGAAGCTTGACGATGAGCGTGGTCTTGCCCGAGTTGCTGCGCCCCACGATCGAAAGAACGGGTACCGAAGATGCCACGTCTCGCCTCCCCTGCGAGGATAACACAGGACCATGCGGGATTTGGGAATTGGGAAGGGGGATTTCGGATTTGGAAACGGCAGACGGAAGCTCTTCGAAAGCGGAATGAACAGGGAGGATGGGAGGAAAGGTCTTGAGTGTTGGGTGTTGAGTTGTGAGTGGAGGCACCATTTTGCTTCGGTGTGCTTCGCACCCCGCAAAGTCCGGCGGGAGGCGAGCCACGCCTTTACCCCTTCACTTCATCACTTCCTGACTTCTTCACTGCGCCGCCAGGCGCACGGGCTAAGGGCTAAAGGGGAAAGGCGGAAATCTGAAGGCGGAAGTGGACCACGGCAAGGGACGGGCCTTCGAAGACCCGCCTGCGTCCTGCCTCCCAGATCGCACGCCCTCAGCGAACGGTGCCGGAATCTTTTCAACAGTCCGCGGTCCGCGGTGGGCGGTCCAGATTCTGCCCCCGACAGATGCTCTGCGCCCTACTCACCTACCGACTCGATCGCTGGATCACCTTCCCGATGCAGCCAGACGTTCTCCGGTTTGACGTGGAGTCTCACCGCGTCTCCCTCGGCGGGCCGCACGTCGTGGTAGGCGTGCTGGGAGAGCGCCACCTCAAGTGAAAGGCTCTCCCCGCCGTTCACTGCCACGTTGAGCACGCGCCGGTTCCCCAGGTTGAGAATGCGCTCTACGACGCCCTCCAGCAGGTTGCTCGTCATCCAGGGCGCCAGCGGTCTCTCGGGCCGTATCAACACCAGGTTTTCGGGCCGGATACCGACGTGCCAGGAGCCATGTGGGTCGTCCACAGCGGGGCGGAGGGCCTCCAGGCGGACGCCCCCCGCGGTCAGGATCACACGGTCTGCGCTCGCTTCCATCACCCTGCCCTCGAAGAGGTTTCGCATAAGCAGGAACCTGGCGACGGCAAGGGTTCGCGGGGTTTCGTGAAAATCCTCAGGAGCGCCCTCCTGCTCGATGCGCCCGTCGAGCATGACCGCCATCCGGTCGGCCATGACGAAGGCCTCCTCCTGGTCGTGTGTCACCAGGAAGAAGGTCAGGCCCGTCTCCCGCTGGAGGTCCCGGATGCTCAGCTGCAGGGACCGCCTCACGGGGCCGTCGAGCGCAGAGAAGAAGGGCTCGTCCAGGAAGAGGACACTCGGGCTGACCACGAGGGCCCGGGCAAGCGCCACGCGCTGTCGCTCGCCTCCGGAGAGCCCTCGGACGCTCTTCCGGTCCAGGATCTTCTCGAGGTGGAGACGGTCCACCAGGACCTCGAAGACGTCCTGCCACGCCCGCTTGGGGAGCCTGCGAACGGTCGGGCCGAACAGGATGTTCTCCCTCACCGACAGGTGCGGGAAGATGGCCACGTCCTGCGGCAGGTAGGCGATGGCGCGCCGTTCGGGGGGCAGGTCCGTGATGTCCCTGTCATCCATGAAGATGCGGCCCGCGGTGGGCCGGTTGAGCCCGAGAACGGTCTCCAGGAAGACGGTTTTCCCGGCGCCCGTGGGCCCCAGCAGGACGAACGACGTGGACGGCGGTACGGAGAGGTCGACGGGGCCCAGCAGGAACCCTCCGGCGGCGGCCGACAGCCCCTCCACCCGGATCACGACTGCCTCCCGGCCAGCCTTACGACCGCCAGCACCAGCAGGGCGGCGGCCGTGAGCACCAGCATGAGACCCACCGCACCGTTGAGGTCCACGTTTGCGAGCCTCAGGTAGATGGCCACCGGGACGGTCTCTGTCTTGCCGGCCACGGCGCCCCCGATCATGACGGTGGCGCCGAACTCGCCCACCGCCCGACCCCAGGCGAGCACGGTGGCGGCCACCACCCCCGGCCGGGCCATGGGCAGCGTGACCCGGCGGAACGCACTGTAGGGCGTACACCCGAGCAGCCGGGCCACGGCTTCGTACCTGGGGTCCACCTCCTCGAAGGCGGTCTTCAGGGCACGAACGGCCACGGCGAAGGCCATGATGGCCTGGGCCAGGATGATGCCGGGGATCTCGAAGACGAACTGGACGAGGTGGGTCTGGATCCAGCTGCCCGGATCGGTCTTGAAGAAAAGCAGAAGAGAGAAGCCGACGGCCAGGGGTGACAGGACCAGGGGCAGGTCGAGGAGTGTGTCCACGATGAACCGCCCCGGGAAGGGGTTCCGGGCCAGGAAATAGGCCGAAGGAACGGCCACGAGGATGGCCAGCGCGGCGGCCGCGGTCGCCACGAGCGCGCTGAGCAGGAGGGCGTGGCGTATCTCGGGGCGCGCAAGGGCCGCCAGCGGTTCTCCGATGCCGGTGAAGGCCGCCTGCGACACCAGGAGCGCGAGCATGACGCTCACGGCGATGCCCGTGAACGTCAGCAGAAACAGCCTGAACCACGAAATGGAGCGTCTGGTCAGGAGCCTCCCTCCCATCCCCTGGGCAGAGGCGCGGTCCCGCCTACTGGCGTGTCGGGCAGGGTGAACGCCCTGGCTTCCTTCAGGGTCGGGAGATAGCCCCACTTGCGGAAGATCGCACGCGCCTGATCGCTCCGGAGGAAGTTCACGAACCCCCTGGCGAGCGCCTTGTCC
>JBJKRE010000161.1:0-8403 GCA_046704825.1 Acidobacteriota bacterium | reverse complement strand
AGGTCGTCCCGATCCGGGACGCCAAAAGCGTCGGCGCAGAATTCACGCTCGACCGGGACGTGAAGGGCGCACAGGCCATCGAGCCGCACCTGCGCCGGGCGGCCGCCAGGGTGGCGCGACACCTGCGAAGGGAGGGGCTCATGGCCGGGGGCGTGCGGGTCAAGCTAAAGACCTCCGGCTTCAAGCTCGTGACGCGCCAGGCGGCCCTGTCCCCCCCGACGGACTCGGAGCGGGACCTGGAGGCGGCCGCCCGCGGCCTGCTCGAGCAGTTCGATCTCTCCGTCCCCATGCGGCTCGTGGGGATCGCGGGCTTCAACCTGACGGAGGCGGGCCGGGCCGTCCAGGGCGACCTGTTCGGCTCGGAGGCCAGAACGCGGGTCCGAAAGCTGGACAGGACGCTGGACGAGCTGAAGGACCGCTTCGGGGAGGACGCCGTCCGCTGGGGGCGGGACGAGGAGTGAGTCTTGAAGTTATCCAGTAATCCAGTGATCAAGCGAATAGTTCATGCAGGCCTTCGAAAGGTGCGGCTTCGAGGGGGAACGGTCGCGGCGGTGCCTGCGGCACCCTACGATCGGCCACGCCTGAGCAGGCCGTGAAGCTGGATGGGGGCATGCCTCTGGGGCGCTTCCCGCCTGCCCCGGTCGTGGCCGATCGGCGCTTCGCGCGCCTCGACCTCGTGCAGGATCGACGGTAGTTCACCCCCCACTCTCAAGGAAAGCGCCGACGGGAGCGGACCATCCGCTTTGTCGGCCTGCGGCGGCCACATCCTCGACGTACAAAAGTACGACTGCGGTGTGGCCGCCTTGTCCTTCGCGCGGGCTGGCCCCCTCGCGTCGGAACGCAGCTTCCGATGCTTCGCATCGAAAGCCACCGCTGATGATCCCTTTTACTGCCTTCCATGAGGAAACTCTGTAAACGTGAGCAGCCGGTGGGGTGGGCAAAAGCGGCGAAGCGGCGTTGCCCACCGAACCGGCTGGAACTTCTGACCGGTCGACATCGTATTGAACATCCAGGAGGGATCAGCCATGGACGACAGCGGAGAGAAGACGGTTCACGAGGCGGAGGTCGTGGACGGCGGGACGGGCGAACCCCGCAGACCGCCCAAGGATCACGCCCGCACCTGGGGGATGCTCTGCCACCTGAGCGCCGTGGCGGGCTATACGGTCGTGCCCTTCGGGCACATCCTCGGTCCGCTCATCGTCTGGCTGGTGAAGAAGGACGAGTACGCCTTTGTGGACGACCAGGGGAAGGAGGCCCTCAACTTCCAGATCTCCATCCTCCTCTACACGATCGTTTCGGCCTTCATGATCCTGATGTGCCTGGGCATCGTGCTGCTCGTTCTCGTCCAGCTCTTCAACTTCGTGATGATCATCGTGGCCTCGATCAAGGCCTCCAACGGCGAGACCTTCCGCTACCCGCTCACGCTGAGGCTCATAAAATGATGCCGTGAGTAGCTGAGTAGGTGAGTAAGTGAGAAAGACTGGGGTGGCATTCGAAGGTTGACCTACATCCTACTCACCTACTTCCGGAATCCCTTACTCACGTCGCCATTCGATCACTTGAATCAACCACAGAGCCCACAGAGAGCGCTGAGGCCTGCGGCGCACGCAGGTTAGAGGTAAGAGGGTAGAAGGAAAAGGAATGGCGTCGGACGGGAGGTCCTTGAAGACCCGTCCGAGGTCGTCTTCACCTTTACCCTTTGCCCTTTACCCAAGGGCGCTTTCGGAGATTTCCTCCGGCTATTCACCAGATCACCTGGTTACCTGACTCAACCCTTCGTCTGCGTCTTCAGGAACGCCTCGATCCTCGCCATGTCCACGTGCGGGGCCTTGGACACCACCTTGCCCGAACGGTCGATGAGCAGGACCGTCGGGATCCAGTTGATGTCGTAGGCCTTGTCCGCGGTCCCCATGGCGTCGTAGTAGACGGGGTAGGTGAGGCCGTGCTTCCGGATGTAGGCGCGCACGTTCTTGACGGGGTCCTTCCTGGCCACGTCCACGGCCACGAGGTTGAGGCCCCTGGACGCGAAGCGGGCATACGCCTCCTTGACCCGGGGGGTCTCGCGCCGGCAGTCGGGACACCAGCTAGCCCAGAACACCAGCATGGTGGGCTTGCCGTCGAAGACCTCGGCGAGGTTCACCTTCTTCCCTTCCAGGGTTTCGACCTGGATGCCCGAGGCCTTGGGGCTCACCTTGGGAGCGCTCATCTTCGGGGCGCGGTCGGCGGCGGGTTCGGCCTTCCTGCCCTGGAGGGCGAACGCGGCGGACGATACGACAAGAGCGGCCGCGGCTACGACGAGAGCGGTGTTTTTCAGTCGCATGAGGAGTCTCCTTTCGTGGGGTGCCGTCATCCCTGATGGCTGTGTAACAGTTTACACCCGCCGCGCATTTCATCCCTCGGCCGAACGGAGGGTGCATTGATTTCGGTCGCCTTTCGCACCACATTCTCAGTACACCGACAAGGGCTTCGAGCAAGGTCTGAAGACTTCGTGATCCGTTCGGTGGGGAGGTGTGCGATGAACGCCGGAAAGATGTTGAAAGGGCATGATCTGTTCCAGTCGCTGACGTCCGAGGACGTGGCCAGGATCAGTTCGTTCTCTTCGGTCAAGTCCATGGAAGCGGGAGAGAGGGTCTACCGGTGCGAGGACCCGGCGTCCCACACCTTCGTCCTGCTCGAGGGCAGGGTGAGACTCAGCCTGTGCGAAAGCGAACGGGAGGTCAGCATCCCGATCAGCACGGTTCACAAGGGGGACCTGTTCGGCGTGGCACCGCTGCTCGGATCCGAACGCTACACGACATCTGCCTTCTGCGCTGAAAAGGCGTCGATTCTCGCCATCGAGGCAAAGCCCTTAATGGCCGTCCTCAAGGACTATCCCGAGGTAGAGCGCGGGGTCATGAGGGCGGTCGCCAAGGCCTACTTCGGGCGCTACCTCAAGACCATGGGCCGCCTGAGAACGGTCCTGACCGAAATCCTGAGCGAGGACTGAGGTCCGGATCTCCGGCGGAGTCGCTGTGGCGTCCCGCCGGAACTCCCCCTCGTCTTGCGGCGGCGACCGACGCGGAAGGCATATTCGCGCCCTTGTCCCGTGTTACCATAGGAGCCATTATTGGAAACTGGCTATGGAAGCATGTCATGGACTTTGACGAGGAGGAACCGAGCGTGAAGAAGACAGCGACTGCTGCGGTAATGGTGCTGCTGGTGTCCGCATGGTTGGCCGTTCCCGCCGGAGCGGCTACGCCCGAAGCCCTGCTCGGCCAGGTGGGCACGGTGCCCGCGAACTGGCAGGAAGCGCAGAAGGGCTGCGTCAACGCGGGACTCCGGAGCGAACTCAAGACCGAACTCAAGAATCTCGACGCGGCGCGGTCGGACGTCAGGAAGAGCGCCCCGAAGAGGGGTGGTCCGCCCCCCATGCCCAGCCGGGAGGACATGGCCGCCATGCAGGACATGGCCCAGTGGATGATGCACCGGCAGGAGGAAGACGCGGACTTCACCCGGGGCGTCAAACAGGTGCGTGAGGCCTTCGCGAGCGAATCGACCAGCCTGGATAACGAACTCGCGGCCATCCGGACTGACGCCGCGAAGAAGTATGCCTGCAAGCAGGGCGACGCCGCGTGCAGGTCGAAGCGGGAGGCCGACATCAGGAAGCGCTCTCTAGCGGCCGTCGATACCTACCTCCAGCGCGCCGGCGCCACCTTCAAGCAGTACAGAGCCCTCGTGAAGCAGCATCTTGACGTGATCCGCCAGAACATCCCCGCGACCTGCGAGAAGTCGTCCTTCCCGGCGGTCGTTCTCCAGATGACCACCGTCAAGAGCGACATGTACAAGGCCGTGCAGGCGCTCGACGCGCGGCTGGCGCACGTCTGCGGGACGGCCGACAAGGCCGCGAAACCGTTCAAGGGCTGATCCCCCGTCGGCGCACCCGACTCAGCGGCCCAGCAGGGCCGGAAGACCCGTAGTGAGGGCGGGCACGTAGGTGATCAGGAGCACGCCGGGGACCCGGACCAGCAGGACGGGCAGTACGGACCGGTAGATCACGGGCATGGACCTGTCGAATCGGTATGATGCGAGGAACAGGTTCATGCCCACGGGCGGAGTCATGTAGCCCAGTTCCAGGTTGGCGAGAAATATGATCCCGAGGTGCACGGGGTCGATGCCGAAGGCCGCTCCGATGGGCGCGACGAGCGGCGCCACCACCACGATGGCCGAGAAGATGTCCATCATGCACCCCACCAGAAGCAGGAAGACGTTCAGCATAAGCAGGAACAGAATCGGTGAGTGGACTGTCGCCGTCACCCACGCCACCGCCCTGGCAGGAACCTGGGCGTCCACTAGGTAGTTCGTCAGGCCCAGGGCCACGCCAAGGATCAGCAGAACGCCGCCCACCAGCAGACCGCAGTTCGTCATGACCCGTACGGCGTCCTTCCGGAGGCTGAGGTCGCGGTACACGAAAGCCTCCACCACGAATGCATAAAGGGCCGTCAGGGCCGACGCCTCCACGGGCGTGGCGATGCCGCCCAGCAGGCCTCCGAGGGCGACCGCCGGCAGGAGCAGTTCCCACTTCGCCCGCCAGCAGGCCGACGCGGCTTGCCCGAGCCTGAACGGGCGATGTCCTGCCCCGCCCTTCGGCATGCGCCGGACGCCCCACCACGCCGTAAGCACTACCATCAGGATCCCGGGAACGATTCCGCCCAGGAAGATCTCGTCGACGGAAACCTTTGCGACGATGGCGTACAGGATCAACGGAAGGCAGGGCGGAAACAGGAGGCCGAGCGATCCGGCCCCCGTCAGGAGTCCCATCGCGTCCCTTTCCGAGTAGCGCGCGGCCGTGAGGACGGGCAGCAGAAGGCCGCCGAGGGCCAGGATGGTCACCCCCGAGGCCCCGGTGAAGGTCGTGAAGAATGCGCAGACAAGCGTCGCGACCACGGCGGGGCCGCCTCGGAGGGAGCCGAAGAGGCTCTGGAAGACGGCGACAAGGCGCGTGGAGGCCCCTCCTTCGGCCAGGAAGTAGCCCGCCAGCGTAAAGAGGGGGATGGCGGGCAGAGTCGGATTGGTCACCAGCCGGTAGTGTTCGACGGAAACCGCTGCGATGGGGACGTCCGCACCCCAGAAGAGGATGAGCGCAGCCCCTCCCAGGGTGGCGAAGATGGGCGCGCCGAGGGCGGTTGCGGCGAGAAGGGCCGCGAGGAGCGGCAGCCGGAGATCGGCCGCCGGAAGGGGTGCGAAGGCGGCGAAGGCGATGCTCGCGGCGGCGAGGGCAAGCGCCGCGCCGCGTCCGGTCCACCGGCCGGATGCGTGGAGGACCAGACGCAGACCGATCAACGCGAAACCGGCGGGGAGGGCCAGTTGGACGATCCAGTAGGGTATGCCGTAGGCGAGGACCTTCCCCGAAGGTATCTCCGACCGGACGAAGGCCACGCTCGCGACGCACAGAAAAGCGGCGACCGCCGCGGAGAGCCCCCCGGTGAAAACCCTTGACCCGTCCTTCAGCCATCCCGCCGGAAGGAGCGCGTCGGTGGCCAGAGACAACAGCCGGTTCTCCCGGGCCGCCACGGCGCCGCCGGCCATGCCGACGACGAGTGTGAGCTGCTGGACGATGGCCGTAGAGCCGCTGATACCGATCCCGAAGCCCGTCCTCAGCACAATCTCGGCGAGCGGCAGAAGCGCCATCAGCGCGAGCGCGAGGGTGAGCAGCCCGTTCTCGGCGGCGCTAAAGACGCGCGGGAAGGGCGCCCACGGTCCCCGCAGGGGGTGTGTTCCCTTTCCCTCCACCGCCGGTGCGCCGTTCATCCCGTTCCCGCCGGCTTGCGGGCCCTGTACTCGGACAGCATCGCCCGCACATCGTCGAACAGGTCCGAGGGAACGATCTTCCCGCGGATCTTCGGGTAGAAGGACTCGGCCGTCCGACGCCATTCGGCATCCAGTTCGGGGGGGACGGGGTGCACCACCAGTCCGCGCTTTCGCATGGCTTCCACGGATTCGTCCGACTCCGCCCGGCTCCTGGACGTGATATCCGCGCCCGCCTCCGTCGCGGCGGACCGCAGGGATGCCCTGGTCTCGACGGGGAGGGCGTCCCATGCCTTGCGGGTCACCACGGTTGCGCCCACGAGGGGGGCCCAGTTCAGTTCGAGCATGTGGGACGCCTGGCCGTAGGCCTGGGTCGAGAGGGCGTAGAAGGGCTGGGTGAAGAGGGCGTTGACGAGGCCCGTCTGAAGTCCCGGCAGGATGTCGCTCGTCTCGATCGGCACGGGCTGGTAGCCCGCCGCCTTCATGATGTCTATCTGGTAGCTGTCTCCGGCCAGGGCACAGAGCTTCATCCCTTTCAGGTCGCGGGGACGGAGGACCGGCCCCCGGGAGAAGAGGCGCACCCAGCCGGCGTCGCCCCAGAAGAGCACCACGAAACCCTTGTCGAGCATGCGTTTCTCGAGTTCCGGCGCCAGCTTTTCGCGAACGTAATCGATCTCGTCGAGGGACCGGAACATCATGGGCATGAACTGTATGGCGGTCACCGAATCGTCGATCTCCCTGAGGCCCACGGCCGTCAGCATGGCGGCCTGGATCTGCCCTATCCTCATCTTGCGGACCATGTCGGCCTCGCCGCCCATGGTCCCGTCGGTGTAGACGGTGAGGCTCACGCCTCCGCCCGGCGCACCGCGCCACCGCTCGCCCATGGCCTGCAGGATCCGGTGGAAGGACGATCCCCTGGGGGCCAGCGTTGCCAGCTTGATCCGTGCGCTGCCCCCGGCGCCCGGCATGCGGAAGGACCAGGCCAGGACCACGCATGCCAGAATGAACAGGGCAAAGGCGCCGCTTCCTCTCTTCTCGACGGCCATGAAGACTCCTCCTCGAGACCGGTCACTCCACAAAGAGTTCGCCGGTCCTGGAAAGCAGCCACCGGGCCCTGCGCTGGGCCACGAGGTTGGCCAGCCTGCATTCGGGGTGACGGTCGGGGTCGATGGCGAGGGCCCGCCGAAGAAGCGACTCGAAGAGGGCCCTGTCCTGCCTGCGGACCGCGCCGGCTTCCGCCACCGCCACGAAGGGGGCCGCCGAGTCTCCCCCCGAGAGTTCCACCGCGCGGTCGAAGTGGGCGGAAGCCCTCGCCGGCGCGCCGGCCGACCCTCCCGGCCGGACGAACTCGTAGGCGATCAGGAAGACGTGAACGGCCCCGTGATCAAAGGTCTCGTCCAGCTCCAGCGCGCGGTCGATCAGCGCCTCCACCAGCGGGAGGTCGGCCACCGTGTCCGGGTCGTCCTTCGAGAGAGCTACGGCGCTCCCCCATGCCGCCGCCGTCCAGTAGAGGAGCGGCACGTCCGCCTCACCGGCCGCGGCCGCCGCCGAGGAAGGGGCCCTCCGGAGGGTGCCGGCGAAGCCCGGGTGGGCGGCCTCCAGCCCGCGCAGCCCGTAGTCTCTGGCCCTGAAGTAGAGCTTCCGTGCCCTCGTTCGGAGGGCGTCTGCGGCGGCCAAGTCTGTCGCCTCCCGCTCGTCGGCGTCCTGCTGGACGAAGGCGTAGGCGTACTGGGTAAATCCCCTGCAGGCGGCCAGGAGGAGTCCCCGGTGCCGGGGCGCCTCGTCCAGCACGCTCTCCATGAGCTTGAGGTTGAAGGGGGCCGCGTCCCGGATCAGTTCCGGGTCGTCGTCCGACTGGACGGACGCCCCGGCGGAGGCCAGGGTGTCCGCCAGCGTCTTCACGGCCATCCGGCGCGGCGAACAGGCCAGCAGGAGGCCGAGCAGGGCCGCCAGAGCGGCCGCCGACCGCGCGCACAGCCGTCCCCGCGCCGCGCGTTTCTGCGCGCGCGAATTCGGGGGACGCAACACCCTCCTCTTATCCGCCCCGCCTGACATCGAGACCCCCTCCAGAGCCGGTCTCTGCAGCTGTACGGTGCGCCTGGTCGATGGACGAGGATCGTTCGGTGGAAACATAAGCCGTCTGGAGTCCCGTTTTCAAGGCGGCGCGGACTGAGAAGGCGGGTTAGAATGAAGAGCGTGACAGGTGTTCGGCTCTGGATGGTCTTCGGCGCAGGCCGGCCTCCCGGTTCAGGGAGTTCCTGTGGAAGGGAGAGAGAGGCGGCATGAGACGGGTCCGGTCCTTCGTTCTTCCCGGCGGCGCCATCGTGCTGGCCGCCGTCGCCGTTTCATTCTTCGGTGTTCCGGAACGGCTGTCTTCGGTTCTGCTGCCCTGGTACGGGCTCGTGCCGATCGGTGCGGGCATCCTGCTGGGGCTCCGCTTCGGGCAGGGCCGCGCCGTGGCCGCGCTGGCGGCGATGGCGGTTGCCTTCTGGGCCGTGACGCCTCTCGGGGCGGCACACGGATGGCCCGGCGGTGCGGCACCCTTCGCGGCGGCCGGCGTTCTGCTCCCCCTCGACATCGCGCTCTTCGCCCTCCTGCGGGAGAAGGGCCCGCTGAGCC
>JBJKRE010000160.1:0-9034 GCA_046704825.1 Acidobacteriota bacterium | reverse complement strand
CATCCTGGGCTCGCCGAGAGGGTCCCTGAGCGGATCGCTCTGGTAGTTGTCGTAGAGCTGGACCTCTTTGGCCAGTATGTTGGGCGGGAGGAGGGCCATGACCTCGGTCCCGTCGGACATGTTGAAGCAGTGCAGCATGCCGTCGCTGGAGCCCACCCAGACCACCGGCGTCCGATTAGCATACTTGGACTCGAAGCCGGTGTGGTCCATCACCGTACCCTGCTTGTAGTTGTCCGGTGCGGCCACCACGGCGGGCGTGGAGTTGATGATGGCCCCCAGCTTCCACGACCTCGCGTTCCCGCTCCCGTCGTTGCCCCGGATGAAGTCCACCACGTTGGCGGTGAACGTGCTGGCGTTGAACGAGGGGGTGAAACTCGACGCGATGCCCTGCAGGGTGGACAGGTTGCTGCTGGTAACGGCCACCAGATTGTTGCTGGCGTCCCACGTGTAGATGTGCCGAGTAGAGGCGTCGGTGCCTGCCAGTACCTGCCCCGCGTCCCACATCTCGTAGTTTGGATCGGTGGTCGCTTTGGTGAGGTCGTAGGCGTAGAGATGGCCTTTCCACGAGGGATACTGCGCGGAAGCGAGGATCGCGACGGAGCCCGTCGAGGTGGTGGAACTGGCCACGGGGGCGGAGGTGGTGTAATCGCCCGCGGCCACGGCCGCGATGATCGTGGCGAAGGCGTCCTGGAGGTCGGAGGCCGTGTTGGCGAAAAAGGCGTAGTCTCCGTTCTCCGGGTGGTAGTTGGCGACGGATGTGGACCCCGACGTGTTCTGCGGCAGACGGTCCACGCCGCCGATCTGGTCGTTGGTATAGTCGATGCCTCCGTCGGCCGCCTGCGCGTCGGTGCGGCCCATGTAGGCCACGTGGTTCAGTTCGCACTTGGCGACCTCCGGGCTGACGCCGATGACGAAGGTCCGCACGCTCACGGGACAGATCGTATTGGTCGCGCAGTCGCTCCCGTCGTCGCTTTGCTTCAGGAACAGCTCGTCGCTCCGACCTGGCGGAAACTCGTTCCAGTCTGTGGAAGAGTCCGAGCACCCCGTCCATTCGTTGCCTCTCGGGTTGCACGTGTTGCTCTGGCCGTCCGTGACCAGGATGGCGGCGTAAACCCGCCCGCAGTGCGATTTGGTATCCGCCTGGTAGGTACTGGCGAGCGAGGCCTTGGCCTCGTCGAGCGCCCTGGAGGTCGGCGTGCCCCCGGCGGGGTTCAGCCCTCCGCCCGCCACGGTCCCCATCTTGGTTTCGAGCGTGGATACGTTGGCGGCCTGGGCGCTGTCGTCCGGGTTGACCTGGACCTCCTCCTGAGCGTAGCCGGAAAGGTTGCCGCTGAAGATCACGAGGCCCCAGTTGATCATGCTGGAGGTGTTGCCGATCAGGTCCTGGGGGGTGGAATGCGCGGTGTACGCCGGATCCCCCACCGGGGCCGCGTTGTGGTTGCTCCAGCCCACCCATTCGCCGTTCTCGTAGTCATAGAAGGCGCCGTTAACGGGGCCGCCGTACTGTCCGAACTTGTAGTAGGTCTTGCCGTCGTTGTCGGTCCCCGATTCAACGCCGGACGGGACCTCGGCGCTGTACAGGTCGATGCTGTTGCCGAGGGCGTTCTTCAAAATGGCGATGCGGGAAGGCGGCACGAAGTACCAGTAAGAGGCGCCGTCCCGCGTGATGGTTATGCTTGTGTCCTTGTTGATACTGAACGAGTGCGGCTGGGTCTGCCAGGACCCGTCGGCATTCTGCTGGACGACCTGAAAGAAGTACCAGCCGTACCCGTAGTAGTAGATCCGTGTGGCGATCTTGTAGGTCCCGTCTTCCTTGTTGCTGACCCCTGTGATGTTTATGACGTCTCCCTGGTTCAGCGACGTGTCCCCGTACACGAATACGTAGTTCTTGTAGTAGCTGTAGATCGTCCCCGTGGTCGAGTACTGCTTCTGGACACCGGCCCTCATCCAGTACCCCTGCCCGGTCCCCCAAGACGGGGAACCTCCCCAGGAGAAGTAAACGGTGTAGTCGGCGCTGACGACGGCACTCCCGCGGACGGAGTCGCTGTAGTTGAAGCCCCAGAAACAGCGCGTGTATCCAGAGTTGGTACTGAACGAATCGTGGTTCCCGTAGATGACGGGGAAGGACATGGACCCCGACACGTCCTGCACGATCAGGATGTTGGGATGGACGAACTGATGGGTGATCTGCAGCATGGGGTCGTACCCTTCGGCCGCCCCGACGGGCAAGGCCGACAGCAGGACCGGAATAAGGCACAGCCACGCCAGCCTCAACGGTTTTCTCATAGACAGCCTCATGACGGTTCTCCTTCCCGTGCCCTACTTGACGCCCGCAGCGCCCGTCCCGGCCGTGTTCCCGCCGAGCTGGGGGCCGCCCTGTCCTCCGGCGCCGTGGGCGTCCATCTGTTCTTCGATGATCTTTTGAACCGCGTGCCGGCCCGATGGGTCGTCGATCTGCCCCACCGCAATGATGTTGATCTTGCCGTCGCCGTCCACTGTGGCACTGTGCGTCGTGTCGTCCAGGTTGTTGCGCACGTAAAGCGTGTAGGTCGCCTGCTCGGCGATCCCCGACGGAACCGGGATGGCGACGTTGACGTACTCCGTGCCCGTCGTCGGGTCGGCCAGCACGACGGCCGGGTAGCCACCGCCGGGCGGCTGGAGGTCCGGCACCGACGTGGAGACGTGAGCCAGCATGGTGTTGATGGAGTTCGGGTCGGCCACGGCGGCGTCGTAGACCACCTTCTCGGCCACCCTCAAACCGCTTTCCGCGGCGTAGAGGCCCGCCTGCTGGAGTTCGTCGTTCTTGGATATCCTGTCCTCGACCTGCATGAAGAGGGCGCCGGCGATGCCGACCATGGTCAGGACCAGGACGACGAGGACCACAGTAATGAGTGCGCTTCCACGTTCTCTCATGGTCATCTCCCCAGCATGCGGTTGCGGATCATGACCGTATCCGTCAGCCTGTAGTGGTAGAAGCGATCAGCAGCCCCGCCCGCGTGGTTCTCCGCCGCGGGACGGGCATACTTGTCGCGGCTGAGTAGGGTAACGGGGAGCCGGTCGGAGCGCCCCACGATGGTGATCCGGAGCCCCGTAACGCTCGTGATGTCCGGATACCCGGAAGCCACGCCCGACTGGGTGGGCACCTGCCCCGTGGTGGTGAGCGTCTGGTCCGCCGTGTTCCAGATGGTGCCGTTGTCGAAAATGTAGGCGATCTGCATGTCTTCCACGTTGTTCAGAAGCGTGACGAACCCGGCGTCGGGGTTGGAGGGGTCGAAGATACCGGCCTTCTGCTGCAGCTGCCCGTTCTTGACCCTGAAGGTGTTGTAAAACACGCCCACCTGGATGTAGGCCGGCTGTTCGAGGGCGGGGCCGCCGGGGGGGTTCACGCCCAGCGAGTTCCCGTGGTTCGCCGTGACGTGGATGTACCCGCTCGAGCAGTAGCTGCCCTGGTAGCCCGTGATCATGAAGTAGTCCCAGTTGCCCTTGCTGTCCACGAGAGTCAGAACGGGACTGTTGCCGAAGGCGTCGCAGCAGCCCGTGAGGGTCTTGAAAAGATTCATGTTGGCCGTATCGTCGTCCGTGGTGCCACATCCCGCCGTGAAGTAGACATCGCCCGTGGAGGCGTCGAAGTTGCTGCCGTTGGGCTCGTACTGGGCGCTGATGGGAGTCAACGGGGGCAGGGCCAGGGAGATCATGTCCGTCCCCACGTCCGCGTAGCTGCTGTTCGTCACGTTGTCGTAGGTGGCCTGGACGTCCGCTCCACTGGTGTTCTTCTTGTACCACACGACGATGGCGTTGGGGTTGTTCTGCACGGTGTTCAGGTCCCCGGCGCCCCGGACGTAGTAGTTGAGGTAGTCCAGCGCCCGCCGGGCCGTCTGCCTCGGCGACGTGAACATTTCCTGCCTCTGCGAGAAGGTCCGCATGGAGAAGAGGAATGTCAGCGAGACCACCAGCACCACCAGCAGAAGGGTCAGGGATATGGTGGCCTCGATCAGGGTAAAACCCTTCTCTGCGGTGTTACTTCGGTAGCTGCGCCACATAGTTAACCCTCTTGTGTTGTATGCCCGCCCCGATGTATCTGCGGGCGCCCGAAACCTCGGACGGCCAGGCCGAGACGGTCACGATCCACTCGTCCGGAACGCCGTGCGAATCTCCATCAAGAATCTCGACGGACAACCTGTAAGGCATGTCGGGGCCCTCCACCACGTCGGCACCCGTGGGGCCCCAGTAGGATGTGCCCACCGCGCTCCCCGTGTAGGGCAGATCGTACGTGCCCGCCGCAAAGGTGATGCCCGTGTTGGCGGGGAGGGATAGCCCTTCGTGGGACAGATAGGAGAAATAGCGAAGGCTCTCCATCACCTGCTCACACTTGTGGCTCAGTTCCGTCCGCGCGGCCGAGCCGAGCCCCACCATGTAGGAAAGGGCGAACATCTGAAGGATGCCGACCATGAGGAAGAGCATGATGAGCAGCGCCACCATGACTTCTATGAGGCTGCTGCCCTTCTCCCCCTCACGATCCGCCGGTTTGCACTCAACCATGAAGAGCCTCATGTCAGTACCTCACCTTGGTCAGGGACGGATTCCACAGCGGGTAGAGACGGACGTCGTACCGGATCCTGGGGCGGAGGGTCCCGCTTCCCGTCATGTCAACGTGGGTCAGCGAAATGATCAGGTCCTGTGTGATCTGCCGACCGGTCGTGGGATCGATGGCCCGGCCCATGGCGTCACAGAGCATCTCCATCGAACTGCCCACCACGGGCCAGGCGCTGCCCGTGACCGTCGAATTCGAAAGCACCAGGTCGCTCGTGATGGTTTCCGTGTCGAGCACGGGTTCCGTGCTGTCGAGAACGTGGTTGGAATTCGTGTCCTCGACGAGCTTCACGAGCCGGGTGCCGTCGGACTGGACGGGGCCGATGGCGACGAACACGCCGTTTCCCGTCTGGGTCGTCGAAACGTAGGCCTTGTCTATGAAGCTTCTCAGCTGCTGGGCGGCCGTATCCAGCCGCTGTCTCTTGATGGCGTTGCTCACGGCGACGGTGAGAATGGTCGCGATCAGCCCGAGGATCGCCAGAACCACCAAGGCTTCTATGAGCGTAAATCCCGAATGTTCTGAGGACCTCTTCACCTGACCCCCTTCGCGCATGTATACCTCCTCCTCGGAAAAGGCAATCTCCGTGCCAAGCCGCTGAGCCCTCTCTGTCGGACCTCGCAATTATAAGTCCCCAGCCGGCAGGACAAAAGCGTTACGCCGGGTAACACATGAGCAGGACCGATCCTTTCCTCCTGGTGCCTCCGCGCCGGAGAGTCCCCCGGGCGCACGCCGGCCGCTCCATTCCGCCCTCCCGCCCGCCAATATTGACAGGACTGTCGAGGTCTTCTATGCTCGACCTCTGAAGGGAGGCACGGCAGGGGATGCGAGATCGCGAAGCCTTGGGCATGATCGAGACGCGGGGACTGGTTGCGGCCATCGAGGCGGCGGACGCCATGGTTAAGGCCGCCAACGTGATCCTCGTCGGCAAGGAATACATCGGCAGCGCGTACGTCACGGTGATGGTCCGGGGAGACGTCGGTGCCGTCAAGGCTTCCACCGACGCCGGGGCTGCCGCTGCGAGGCGCGTGGGCGACCTGGTGTCCGTACACGTGATCCCCATGCCCTACGACCAGGTGGAGGACATCATTCCCCAGCCTCCCGAACCGGACGTTCCCGAAGCGGCCGGCAGGAAGCCCGCGGGGCGAAAACGGCGCGGCTCCTGACCCATTCCCCCTGAGATCCCCGGGGCGGGACGGGGACCGGCGTCACAAGCGATCGCGGGCCCTTCTAGCGTAGAGGTTGATGATGGCCAGTTCTGAGGTGGATCGCGTCGTTACTTCCGTCAGGCGGGCCCAGCAGGCCTTCGCGTCCTTCTCCCAGGACCAGGTGGACAAGGTCGTCGACGCCATCCACCAGGTGTGCATGCCCAACCTGGAGAAGTGGGCCCGCATGGCCCACGAGGAGACGGGTTACGGCACCACCGCGGACAAAACGGTCAAGAACCGCGTGAGCGCGGAGGACGTCTACCGATACATCCGGCCCATGAAGACCGTGGGTTTCCTGAGCGCCGATCCCGGCCAGGGCATCTACGAAGTGGCTTCGCCCATGGGCGTGGTGGCGGCCGTGATCCCGTCCACCAACCCCACGTCCACGGCGATCTACAAGATCATGATCGCCCTGAAGGCTCTGGACGGTATCGTGATCTCGCC
Organism: Acidobacteriota bacterium; assembly: GCA_046704825.1. GTDB lineage: Bacteria > Acidobacteriota > UBA4820 > UBA4820 > DSQY01 > CAVRTJ01. The sequence continues at coordinate 2,794 of JBJKRE010000160.1, read as the reverse complement.
GCACCCCGCAGCCAAGAACTGCATCAAGGTCGTGGCGGACGCCCTTCACGACGCGGCCGTGTCGGCGGGTGCGCCCAGGGGCATCATCGGGGTTATCGCCAGCCCTACGATCGAAGACACCCAGGCCCTCATGCGCCATCCCGGCGTCAACGTGATTCTGGCCACCGGCGGCATGGGACTCGTGAACGCGGCCTACTCCTCGGGCAAACCCGCCTACGGCGTCGGCCCGGGCAACGTGCCGTCCTTCATCGAGCGGACGGCGGTCCTCAGGAAGGCTGTGAAGGACGTGATCGCCGGCAAGTCCTTCGACTGGGGCACGGTGTGCGCCAGCGAGCAGTCTGTGATCGTCGACCTGCCCCTTGCAGACAAGGCCCGGGATGAGTTCGAGAAGGCCGGCGGCTACTTCGTTAATCCCAGAGAGAAGGCGCTTCTGGAAGCCCTCGTCGTGGACAAGGGAGGTCACCTCAACCCCAAGGTCGTGGGCCGTTCGCCCCAGGTCATCGCCACCATGGCCGGCTTTGCCGTGCCGGACTCGGTCCGCGCCATCCTGGTCCCCGAAGAGGGGGTGGGCAGGGAGTATCCCCTGTCCCTTGAGAAGCTGTCGCCCATCCTGACCTACTACGAGGCGGACGGATGGGAGGCCGGGTGCCTGCGCTGCATCGAGGTACTCAAGTACGGCGGGCTCGGCCACACGCTCACCCTCCACACCCAGGACCTCGAGGTCGTCCGGCAGTTCGCGCTCAAGAAGCCGGCCTTCAGGATCATCGTCAATTCGCCCGGAACCCACGGCGCGATCGGGTACTCCACGAACATGCCCCCCGCCATGACGCTGGGTTGCGGTGCCCTCGGCAACAACATCACGAGCGACAACATCACGCCGCTCCACCTCATCGACCGCAAGCGCGTGGCCTTCGAGACGCGGCCAGTGACGGACGAAAAGGCCGTGCCTCTTCCTCCCCTCGTGAAGAACGGGACGGGGCTCCAGGACGCCGCCAGGCGCTTCGTGGCCCAGAAGATGGGCCGGCTCGCACCGGCCGGCGGAGGCGCCCTGGGTGCCAACGCCCCAAAGGCGCCGGCGCGTCAGGCCGAAGGTCCGGCCGACTTCGTGTGCGAGGCGGACGTCCGCGCGGCCGCCCGGGACGGCCGCAAAATACGCATTCACGCCAGAACGATTCTCACCCCGTCGGCCAGGGAACTCGGCGAGGCCCACAGGGTCTTTGAACGGATCTGAGCGCCGCGCCGTCACCTGACGAACCTGACGTGACCGAACGGGCCGCAGCGGGTTGGAGGCCAGGGTGTCAGACACATACGATTTCATCGTCGTCGGTTCCGGCTTCGGGGGGTCCGTGGCGGCCCTGAGGCTGACCGAGAAGGGCTACCGCGTGCTCGTGGTCGAGATGGGCAAGCGCTGGCGGCCCGCCGATTTCCCAATAACCAACTGGAACCTGAGGAAGTTTTTCTGGATGCCGAAGCTCCTGTGCCACGGCATCCAGCAGTTGACCCTGCTCCGCGACGTCCTCGTCCTGCACGGGGCCGGCGTGGGCGGCGGCAGCCTGGTGTACGCCAACACCCTGATGATGCCCGAGGACGAGGCCTTCGAGGACCCTCGCTGGAAGGACCTCAACGACTGGAAGGCCGTGCTGGCCCCACACTACGCCGAGGCGAAGCGCATGCTGGGTGTGGCGGTGAACCCGCGCATGACCCGCGCTGACGAGGCGCTGCTCGAGGTGGCGCGCGAGATGGGCGTCGACGGGACTTTCCACCCGACGGACGTGGCCGTCTTCTTCGGCGAACCCGACAAGGAGGTTCCGGACCCGTACTTCGCGGGTGAGGGCCCGGCCCGCAAGGGCTGCACCTTCTGCGGAGGGTGCATGGTGGGTTGCCGGCCGGGGGCGAAGAACACGCTGGACAAGAACTACCTCTACTTCGCGGAGAAGAAGGGCGCCGCCATCCTGCCCGAAACGCGGGTGACGGGCCTGGAGCCGCTCGACGGCGGAGGGTACCGGCTCGAGACCGAGCGCTCGACCGCCCTCTTCTTCAAGAGCCGCGGGGAGCTGAGGGCGAAGAACGTGGTCCTGTCCGCTGGGGTCCTGGGTTCGGTGCCCCTCCTGCTGAACTGCAGAAACCGAGGCACGCTCCCCCGGCTCTCGGACGCCCTGGGCACCTACGCGCGCACAAACAGCGAGGCCCTCCTGGGGGTGACGGTGCGGGGCAACGGGCCCGACATGTGCGAGGGTATCGCCATCACGTCGCACTTCTTTCCGGACCCCAGAACGCGGATCGAGCCCGTCCGGTATTCCCGGGGCTCGGACGTCATGTGCCTCCTGGGCACTCCGCTGACGGACGGGGGGACGGCCCTGACGCGGCCGATCAAGTGGGTGGGCAACTGCCTGCGCCGGCCCGCGGACTTCCTGCGCACCCTTTGGCCCTTCGGCCGCGCCCGCAAGACGTTCATCCTGCTGGTCATGCAGACCATCGACAACCGCCTGCAACTCGTCATGAAGCGGCGGTGGTTCTGGCCTTTCGGACGGACCGTGTCCTCCCGCATCCCGCCCGGCCAGCCGCCGGCGCCGCCCTACATCCCCGTGGCCAACGAGACGGCCAGGAGGGTGTCGAAGAAGCTCGACGCGTACCCTCAGAGCGCGCTCAACGAGGTCCTCCTCAACGTGCCGACCACGGCGCACATCCTCGGCGGATGCCCCATGGGCCGAACGGCCGAAGACGGCGTGGTCGACGAGGCGTGCCGCGTCTTCGGCTACGACGGGCTGTACGTCATGGACGGATCGGTGATCGG
>JBJKRE010000159.1:0-4857 GCA_046704825.1 Acidobacteriota bacterium | reverse complement strand
CGGGCGGCCCTCCTTCAGGACTTCGGCGCGGCCCTGGAAGCGTACGTCTCCGCCTGGCGCGGCTGGCAGGACGGGCTTCTCCGCCTGGAGTCGGCCCGAGGCGGGGGCGAAGACGCCGACGATCCCTGCCGGGTCAGCGCCATGGTGCTCAGGACCCACGAATCGAAGAGCTTCCCCGGGGGCATCATCGCGAGCCTCTCCATCCCGTGGGGCTTCTCGAAGGGGGACGACGACCTGGGCGGCTACCACCTCGTCTGGCCGCGCGACCTGGTGGAGACGGCCGGCGGACTCCTGGCCGCCGGCGCCGGCGAGGATGCGCGGAGGGTGTTGGACTATCTGAGGGCCACCCAGGAAGCGGACGTCCACTGGGCGCAAAACATGTGGATGGACGGATCGCCTTACTGGGGCGGCGTCCAGCTCGACGAGACGGCCTTTCCCATCCTGCTGGCCGACATGGCGAGACGGGAGGGCCTGCTCGGCGAGGGGGATGCCGCGCGCTACTGGCCCATGGCGAAAGCCGCCGCATCCTTCGTGGTCCGGAACGGCCCCGTGACCCAGCAGGACCGATGGGAAGAGGACCCCGGCTACTCGCCCTTCACCCTGGCGGTGGAGATCGCGGCCCTGCTGGCGGCGGCCGACATGGCCGACGCCGCGGGCGAGGCCGGGACGGCCGCCTACCTGCGGGAGACGGCGGACAACTGGAACGCGTCCATCGAGCGCTGGATCTACGTGCGGGGCACGGACCTGGCCGAACGGACCGTCGTGGACGGCTACTACGTGCGCATCGCGCCGCCCGAGACATCCGACGCCTGCTCCACGGCGGAGGGCTTCGTCGCCATCAAGAACCGCCCGCCGGGTCAGAGCCTCGAGGCCGCCTCGCACATCGTGAGCCCCGACGCCCTGGCCCTCGTCCGCTTCGGCCTCAGGGCCCCGGACGATCCCCGCATCGTGAACACGGTCAAGGTGATCGACGCCCTCCTGAAGGTGGAGACGCCCGCCGGCCCGTGCTGGCACCGCTACAACGACGACGGCTACGGCGAGCACGAGGACGGCGGGCCCTTCGACGGAACGGGCGTGGGCCGCGCCTGGCCCCTCCTGGCCGGCGAGCGGGCCCACTACGACCTCGCCGCCGGGAGGATCGACGCCGCCCGGTCGCTCCTTAGGGCCCTTGAGGCCTTTTCGGGCGACGGCGGCCTCCTGCCCGAACAGGTCTGGGACGCCGCGGACATACCGGCACGGGAACTGCGCCTCGGCCGTCCGTCCGGTTCGGCCATGCCCCTGGTCTGGGCGCACGCGGAGCACGTCAAGCTCTTGCGCTCGCTCAGGGACGGCCGGGTCTTCGACATGCCCCCCCAGACGGCCGAACGCTACGCACGGGGAAAGAACGAGTCGCACTACACCGTCTGGCGCTTCAACCACAAGTGCCGCCGCCTGGCCGCGGGTACGGACCTGCGTGTCGAGACCCTGGCGCCCGCGACGGTCCACTGGAGCGACGACGGGTGGGCGACCGTGCGCGACACGCCCACCCGCGACACGGGCCTCGGCGTCCACGTGGCGGACCTGCCCGCCGGGAAGCTGGAACAGGGCCGCGCCGTCCTGTTCACCTTTCGCTGGTCGTCCCCCGACCGGTGGGAGGGCGTCGACTACGAGGTGATCGCCGAGTGACATGACATCCCGCAGTTTTCCCGCGTCCCCCTTATTCATGTAAACTGGACGCGGCCTTCGGGGGGACGGCTGCGGCGGACTTCTCTTCGACGGTTCGCCGCCGGCACTCACGATCGGAGACGGCGTTGGCCGAAGGCAGGGCGGCGGAATTCAGGATCTGCGAGGTGTGCGGCCGGACCTTCAGGGACCGGACGAGTTGCCCTGGCTGTGGCGGCCCGCTCACGCTCAGGGACCAGACCTTCCTTCTCGGACAGACCTTCGGGCGCTACCGCATCGAGGCCTTCAGGGGCATGGGCGGCATGGGCGTGGTGTACGAGGCGCGCCACACATCGCTTGAGCGCCGGGTCGCCCTCAAGGTGATGATGCCCAGGCTGGACGACGAACGCTACTCCGCACGCTTCCTGCGCGAAGCGCAGGTCCTGGCTCGGCTCAAGCACCCGAATATCGTCGAGGTCTACGATTTCGACACGGGCGCGTTCGGGCTGCCCTACTTCGTCATGGAACTGGTCGACGGCGTCAACCTGAGGGGGCTGATAGGCCGGCAGGGGCCCTCCCCGGACCTTTCCGCTTACGCCGACGTTCTTAGCGGCCTAGGGGCGGCGCTCCAGTATGCCCACGACCGGGGGGTCGTCCACAGGGACTTCAAGCCCGAGAACGCACTGATCTCGGATGAGGACGGGCGTCGGAGGACCAAGGTCATCGATTTTGGACTGGTGAAACTCACCGACCCCGAGGACGAGGCCGGCAGTCTCACCAGCACGGGCGCGATCATGGGAACGCTCAACTACCTCGCCCCGGAACAGATCCGCGGGGGTGAGCTGAGTCCCAGGACCGATCAGTACCAACTGGCCCTGGTGGTGGCGGAGCTCACGACAGGCGTGCCGGCCCGTCAGGGCAGGACAACTGGGGAGATCCTGGACGTGGACATCCGGCGTCCGATCTCCCGGGAGGCCCTGGACAGGCCGGGGATTTCCGAGAAGTTGAAGGAGGCCCTCGTGAGAGCCACCGAGCCTGCGCCAGACCGGCGGTTCCCCTCCGTGGAGGCCTTCCTCGAAATGGTCCTGCCGCCGCCCGGAACGGCCATCCATCCACCTCTCGGCCGGGACGAGGCCACCACATGCGTGCTGGAGACGCCTTCGGAGGCCGCAAAGGCGGCGGGACGAGGGCCGGCCGAAAAGGGTGAGGCCACGAAGGTGAAGCGTGGTGCACCGGTCGTTTCCGGTTCCCGCAAGACGGCGGCGCCGAGCCGGAAGAGGGCCCGGCTGTGGTTCGGCGTAGCCGCCGCCGTCCTCGTGTCGGCGGCCCTGGCCACCGCCTTCCTTCTGCACCGGCGCCACGTTTCGGCTCGGTCACACGGTCCCGTCGGGCACGCCGGATTCGCGCTCATGAAGGAGATGCCCGCGCCGCCGGACGCCCGCTCCGTCGTAACGCTCGACGGAGACACGGTCGTCCTCGCCGGTGCGGACTGCCTGTACCTCTGGGACAGGAGCGGATCGCAGGCGCCTACCCGCGTCCCTCTCACGCAGGGACGCCGGGTGGCAGGTGCGCTCGAGAACGGCCTAGTAGTCCTCCACGAGCCCGGCAGGATCGTTCTGTTGAATCCACTGTCGGGCAAACACCGGGTCTGGGCCGACGGCGTTCCGCCCGGCCACGGGGTCCGTCTCTCGCCGAATGGAGACTTCGCCGCCGTTGAAACCAAGGGCGGCGTCGTGGTCGGGCGATCGGAAGGGGGGCGGTTCGTCCAGCTGGGGAGAACCCCGGTGGGTCGCGTGCAAGCCCTGGACATCGACGAAAACTATATGGCTCTGGCGGACGGGGGGTCCCTGTCCGTCTTCACCCTCCGTCCCTTCGGCAGGTTGTGGAGGAGGCGCCTGGACATCGGTCCGGCGGGCGCCGTCGCGATTCAGGACGAGAACGGCCTGATCGCCGTCGGCGGATGGGCGAACAAGGTCCTCCTCTTCAAGGTTTCGGACCCCGGTCATCCCGCGGCCCTTCCGGTTGCAGGCAAGACTACGAGCCTCCGTTTTCTTCCGGACGGTCCCACCCTCGTTGCAGCCGGCGGCGAAGGTCTGCGCCTGTGGCGGCACGACGGAGGGATCGTGGATCGCTGGGACAGGGCGGGGCAGTCCGTCGACAGCGTCTGGTGCAGCGGCGAAGGCTTCTTCACGCTCGACGCTCGGGACCACATGCTGGGGGTTTTCGCCTACCGAGACCTGCGGGAGCGTCGGGTGGTAAGACTCTCGCCCCACGCGATCTGGGCCCTGGCGCCGGCAGGCGGCATGCTGTACGCGGGGAGCTCGGACGGCGCCCTGTACGCGGTCGATCCTGGGGACGGCAAGGTGTCCAGGCACGCCCTGCACCTTCAGGGCATCACCTCCGCCGTCACCGACGGGCACGTCCTGGCCACGGCGTCGGACGACAAGACCATTGCCCTCTGGAAGTTGCCCGGCCTTTCGGTCACCTGGCGCAGCCAGGCGCACGAGTGGCTCGTCAACGGGCTCTGCCTGACGGGCGATCCCTTGAGCCTCTGGTCCGCCTCATCCGACGGTACGCTCAAGCAATGGTCCTGGCCCAGGCTGGAAGAACAGGAGACCCTGAACCTGGGCAAGCTCACCGGGAAGCGGCTGGCCCTCCAGTGCGTGTGGGTCCGCAAGGATCAGAATCTCGTCCTGGCCGGGACATGGCAGCACGCCCTCGCCGTCCTTTCCCGGAGCCCCGGGGGTCCCTGGAAGGCATCCCTGCTTCCCTTTCCCGCCATGGTGGTTTACAGCCTGGCCTACCTGCCAGGCGTGCACGCGGTTCTGTGCACGGGCGTCTTCGGCAGCAACAAATCGGCCGTGTACGACCTCGACAGCGGCCGCCTGGCGCCGCTTCCCAATCCCGGCCTGGACCTCACCTGGGCCACGGCGCTTCCGGGCGGCGATGGCGCTTTCGCGGCCGGCTCGGGTTGTGTCGCACGCCTCGGCTTCCGGCGTGGAACGGACGGGCGCATTCGATACAGCGTCACCTGTCGCCTGGATACGGACATGGGCGACGGATACACGACTGCCGTCCTTCCCGCCGGGGGTGAAGCCGTCGTGGGAGCCGGAAAGGGGCGGCTGGTCTTCGTCCCGCTTTCCGTCTTCAAAGGCCCCCCTTCCTACGCCGGCACGCTTCCCTGAGGAACGGATTTCAAACCATCGCGTCAGCCCG
>JBJKRE010000158.1:0-7121 GCA_046704825.1 Acidobacteriota bacterium | reverse complement strand
GTCCTTTCCCTCCCGCTTGAGCTGTCCGATGCGCTTGCTGGTCTCGTTCCGGCGGGCCTTCAGAGCCTCCACGCCGGTCAGCGCCTCCCGGCGCCGGCCGTCGAGGGCGAGGACCTCGTCCACGGCGCCCGCGTCCGCCCCCTTCCGGGCGAGCTGGGCCTTCACGTCTTCCGGCTGGCTTTTGATCAGGTTGATGTCCAGCACGCTACCGCCTTCGTCCCAGGAGTTCGATCCCCGTGAACACGGCGCGCCGCATGCTCTCGGGATCGGCCTTGCCCATGCCCGCGATGTCGAAGGCCGGACCGTGGTCGGGGGACGTCCTCAGGAAGGGCAGGCCCAGGGTGCAGTTGACGGCGTGCCCCTTGCTCATCATCTTCGCCGGAATCATGGCCTGGTCGTGGTAGAGCGCCACGGCCACGGTCTCTGGCGACTCGGGCCGCAGGAAGAGGCTGTCGGCCGGAACCGGCCCCTCCACCTCGACCCCCTCGCCGATGAGGGTCTCGATGGCGGGCTCGATGATCTCCCGCTCCTCGCGGCCCAGCAGCCCCCCCTCTCCGGCGTGGGGGTTGAGTCCCGACACGCGGAAACGGGGGCGCACGCTCAACTGCCTGTTCCACGCCGTGGCCAGGCCCCGGATGAACTCTTCGAGGGCCTCCCTCGTGAGCACCGACGGGATGTCCTTGAAGGGGACGTGGGTCGAGAAGAGGGCGACCGGCATGACGCCGGTGAAAAAGACCATGTAGGTCCTCGCCTGAAAGACCTGGGCGAGGTATTCGGTGTGTCCCGAGAAGGGGATGCCGCACCGGCGGATGGCTTCCTTGGATACGGGTCCCGTCACCAGCAGGTCGGCCTCGTTCCGCGTCATCCGGCGGCATGCCTCTTCGATCGCCAGCAGGGCGATCCGCCCGTTGTCGGGATGGGGCCGCTTGTGGAACCGGAGGGTCGGGAGGTCCACGTCTTCCCAGCGGACGCCCTCGGGGACCGACGGGACCGATCTGACAGGGCCGATGACGGTGACGTCCGCGGACTTCTGGACCTCGCCGTCCTGGAGTATGGACCACAGTGTCTCGGGGCCGACCCCACCGGGGTCGCCCGTGGTGATGAGCACTTTCGGACGCGTCATGCCTCGCGCTCCTTGAAGATGTACTTGATGGCGTGCTTGTATAGGAGAAGATTGGGCTCGCTGTTGCGGTGGACCTTGATGCAGTCCCTGTCGTACCACTCGATCCACCCGCGAAGTTCCTCGCCGTCCATGAGGACGACCACCATCGGGGTCTTGGAACCCATCTGCTTAAGATAATAGAAGTTCTCGGCGTTGGTCTGCTCGGGCGGGACCTGCTTGCGCCGTGCCGGGGAGAAGGTCCCGGACGGGGGACCGCTCTCGTCCTCTTTCATTTCTCGGCTTTCCCGCCGCCTGCCGGTGTAGTCACGGAGGTTGGGTCGAATCAGTTTGCGATCTGGCATCTCGTGCTCCTTGCCGGGCTACTCCTCCGGCTGGGAGGGCTGGGCGCTTCTTTTGCGGTGTGGGCACTCGTAGCGGAGACAGCACATCAGGCGGCCGCATCGTCCGGAGATTTTGGCAGGATTCAGGCTGAGCCCCTGGTCTTTGGCCATCCGGATGGTGATGGGGTAGAACTGCTGCAGGTGGGACGAGCAGCACAGCGGCCTGCCGCAGTGCCCGTACCCGCCCAGGACCTTCGCCTCGTCGCGCACGCCGACCTGCCGCATCTCGATTCGCGTCCGGTACTGGTGCGCCAGAGAGCGTACGAGTTCGCGGAAATCGACGCGGTTCTCGGACGTGTAGACGAAGAGGAGCCGTGACTCGTCGAAGTACATGTGGACGTAGACCACCTTCATCTGAAGGCCCATGGCGCGCGCCTGGTCCCGGCAGAAGATGAAGGCGTCCTTTTCGACCTGCCGGTGGCGCTCCCGCTTCCTGCGGTCCTCCTCGGTGGCGAGTCGCAGCATGGAGACGGTCTGGAGGTGCGTCACGCAGGGGGCCATGAACTGCCTGTTCTCGAGGACCTCCGCGTAGGTCTGGCCGAAGTCCGTCCTCACGATGAGCGGGGTGCGCCGCTCCAGGGCGCCGCCTTCCCACTCGGTGTAGACGGTCCTTGCCTGGCTTTCGATCTGAACTTGGTAGAGCGCCATGTCCGTTGTCCTCGCCCCCCTATCCTTCGGCACGATAGGTCAGGTCAGGCTTCAAGTCAAGTCAGCGCGCAGGGCGGCGGGCCTTCCTGGGTGACTCCGCCTTCGCGGTCTCCGTGGGGGGGGCATCGGGGAGCGACACGTTCCCCATGGCCCTGAATTTGTCGTAGCGGGCGGCGACGAGTTCTTCCGGCGAGAGGTTTCCCAGTTCATCGAGTTCTTCCACGAGAACCCGGTCGAGCGATTCGAACACCTGTTGAGGCTCGACGTGGGCGCCGCCCAGGGGCTCCTGGATCACCCGGTCGATCAGACCCAGCTCGTGCAGGTCGCCGGCCGTGAGCTTCAGGGCCGCCGCCGCCGACTCCGCCTGCGTGGCGTCCTTCCACAGAATGGCCGCGCAACCCTCCGGTGAAATGACCGAGTAGATTGCGTACTGAAGCATGTTGACCCTGTCGCCGATGCCCAGCGCCAGCGCGCCGCCGCTCCCGCCCTCGCCCGTCACGGTGACCAGGATGGGCGTCCTGAACAGAGCCATGGCCCTGAGGTTGGCTGCGATGGCCTCGGCCTGCCCCCTCTCCTCCGCATCCATGCCCGGATACGCCCCGGGCGTGTCGATGAGCGTGATGATGGGCATGCGGAATTTCTCGGCCATGCGCATGATCCTGAGCGCCTTGCGGTATCCCTCCGGCCTGGGCATGCCGAAGTTCCGATAGATCTTCTGCTTGGTGTCCCGCCCCTTCTGGTGGCCCATCACGCATACGGGCCGGCCGTGGAAGCGGGCGAACCCGGCCACGATCGCCGGATCGTCAGCATAGCCCCTGTCGCCGTGAAGCTCGATGAAATCGGTGAACAGGGCCTCGATGTAATCCAGTGCGTAGGGTCGCCTGGGGTGCCTGGCGACCTGGACGATCTGCCACGGCGTCAGCTTGGAAAAGGTGTCCCTGCGGAGCTTTTCGAGCTTTTTCCTGAGAGCCGCCAGCTCCTTGTCCCTCTTCTCCCCCTCGCCGAACAGTGCGAGGTTCTCGATCTTGGCCTCGAGTTCGATAATGGGTCTTTCAAAATCCCGGGGATCTTTCATGAACGCCTCTCACGCATGACGGCTCCCGTCGTTTCAAGCCCCTCTCCGGGGCCTCGATTTCTCACGGCCGTTCCCGTTGGCCGGGCGGAACAGGAACTTGACCCGGCCCTTGCCCAGGAGGGACTCCAGGTCCCCCATCAGGTCCTTGCCGTTCCTCACCCGGCAGGCCGGACCGAGCATGATCCTCGTCACCCGCCGGCCCTCTTCCACCACGTCCATGTAGGTCGGAAGAGGCCCCTTGTGGCGCCTCAGGAGCACCTCCAGGTCGAGCAGCCAGTCGTCTTCGCACAGGGCCGCGGGCACGCTCATCACCACGCCGGCCGCCTTGAGCTCGAGCTCCTCGTCGGCCTTGCTCAAGGGTACCACGGCGCTGGCGATGATCTTGGCCTTCTGATCCTCACGGGTCGCCTTGCCCACCACGAGCACCGCGGCGTCCTTTGTCACGCGGTCCTGGTAGGTGGCGTAGGTCTCCTTGAACAGCAGCACCTCCGCCCTGGACTCGAGGTCCTCCAGGGTCAGGATACCGTACATCTCGCCCTTGGACTTGCTCTTGCGCTGGTGCCATGTGGTGACGATGCCGCCCACCGTGACTTCGGACGGTTCGCCCAGGTCGGCCAGGTCCGACAGGGAGTGGGTCGCGTAGCGGGTCAGGACCTGCTGCTGCTCCATGAGCGGGTGCCCGCTGAGGTAGACGCCGAGGCTGGCTTTCTCGCGGCTGAACTTGTCCATGTCGCGCCAGGGCTCTCCGCGCTCGTACTGGATCGGGGCCTCCTTCATGTCCTCCTCGCCGAAGAGACCGGCCTGCCCGCGCATCCTGTCGTCCTGGTCCCTGGCCGCCAGGGCCATGGCGTGCTCCAGGGAGGCCATGAGGTCCCACCGCGGCACGCCGAACACGTCCATGGCGCCCGACTGGACGAGGTTCTCCAGGACGCGCTTGTTCACGTGGAAGCGGTCCACCTCCCGGCAGAACTGGAAGAGGTCCGTGAACGCCCCCGCCCTGTCGCGCGCCTCGATGACGGCTTCCACCGAGGACTGCCCCACGTTCTTGATGGCCGACAGGCCGTAGCGGATCGCCCCCTCCTCGATGGTGAAGCCCTCCTCGCTCCGGTACACGTCGGGCGGGAGCAGTTTGATGCCCATCTCCCGGCAGCTGTTCATGTACTTGAGGATCTCGTCCGTGTTGTCCGCCCAGGCCGACAGCATGGCGGCCATGAAGTGGGTGGGGAAGTGGGCCTTGAGGTAGCCGGTCTGGAAGGCCACGAAGGCGTACGCGGCCGAGTGCGACTTGTTGAACCCGTACCGGCCGAAGGTCTCCATGTTGTCGAAGAGCTCCTCGGCCTTCTTCATGTCGACCCCCCGCTTGCGGCACCCGTCCATGAAGAGCTTCCTCTGGGTCTGCATGGCAGAGGCGTCCTTCTTGGCCATGGCCTTCCGGAGGCTGTCCGCCCCTCCCAGCGAGAAGCCCGCCAGATGGTGGGCGATGAGCATGACCTGCTCCTGGTAGACGATGACGCCCAGGGTGTCTTCCAGGATGCTCTTCACCTCCTCTAGCGGGTACTCGGGCTTCTTCCGGCCGTGGGCTCTCGCGATGTACTCGCCGATCATCCCCGCGTCCAGGGGGCCTGGCCGGTAGAGGGCGTTCAGGACGATCAGGTCCTCGAACCGCTTGGGCTTGAGCCGGCGGAGGATGTCCTTCATGCCGCCGGACTCGAACTGGAAGACGCCGTCCGTGTCGCCCCGGCCGAAGAGGGCCAGCGTGTCCGGGTCGTCCAGCGGAACGGAGGCCAGGTCGGGCGGCTCCCCGCCGGAACGCCGGATCAGCTCCAGTGCGTCGTTCAGGATGGTCAGGGTCCGCAGGCCCAGAAAGTCCATCTTCAGGAGGCCCAGCGACTCGATCTCGTCCTTGCTGAACTGGGTCGTGACGTCCTCTTTGCCGCCGCTCCCCTTGTGGAGCGGACAGAACTCGGTGATGGCCTTGGGCGCGATCACGACGCCCGCCGCGTGGGTCGAGGCGTGCCGGGTCAGGCCCTCGAGCCGGCGGGCGATGTCCAGGACCTCCTTCACCTGGGGGTCCGAGTCGTAGAAGGCCTTGAGCTGCTGCGATAGGTTGAGGGCGCCCTCGATGGTGACGCCCAGCTCCTCGGGCACCATCTTGGCGATCTTGTCCACCTTGTCGAGGGGGACGGCCAGGGCCCTGCCCACGTCGCGGATGGCGAGCCTGGCCTTCATCTCGCCGAAGGTGATGATCTGGGCCACGTTCTCCCGCCCGTACTTCTCGGTGACGTAGTCGATGACCCGCGACCTGCCGCGCATGCAGAAGTCGATGTCGATATCGGGCATGGACACCCGCTCCGGGTTCAAAAACCGTTCGAAGAGCAGGTCGTAGCGGAGAGGGTCCAGGTCCGTGATACCCATGCAGTAGGAGATGAAGGAACCCGCGGCGCTCCCCCGGCCCGGGCCCACCGGCACGCCGTGGTCCTTGGCGTAGCGGATGAAGTCCCAGACCACCAGGAAGTAGCCCGACAGGTCCATGGTCTTGATGATGTCCATCTCGCGTTCGAAACGGGCTTCGTAGTCTTCCTTCCGGTGCGAACCCGGCCGCCGGAAGAGGCCCTCCGCCACGCGGCGCGCAAAGCCTTCCCTCGCCACCTTATCGAAGTAGGTGGCCAGCGTTTCGCCCTCGGGCACGTGGAAGACCGGGTAGTGCTTGGAGGCGGTGTCGAAACTGAAGTGGCAGCGCTTCGCGATCGCCAGGGTGTTCTCCAGGGCCTCGGGGTAGTCGCCGAAGCGCTCCCACATCTCCGCCGGGCTCTTCAGGTAGTGCTGCGGGCTGTAGGCCAGCTTGCCGGACTGGGCCCGGTCCTCGCGCGTCGTCTTGGTCTGTATGCACATCAGGATGTTGTGGGCCTCGTAGTCGTCTTTCCTCAGGAAGTGGACGTCGTTTGTGGCCACCAGCGGGATGCCCGTCTCCCTGTGGATGTCGACCATCTGCCGGTTCACGTCCGACTGCTCGGGGAGTCCCTGATCCTGGATCTCCAGGTAGAAGTTACCCTCGCCGAAGATGTCCTGGAACTCCAGGGCCGTCCTGAGGGCTTCCTCCGGCTTGCCCTGCAGGAGCTTCTGGGGGATCTCCCCGCCGAGGCACGCCGAGGTGGCGATGAGGCCTTCGTGGTGCTCCTTGAGCAGTTCCCGGTCCATCCTCGGCTTGTACTGGAACCCTTCCATGAAGGCCGCCGTGGTGAGCTTGCAGAGGTTCTTGTACCCCTTGTCGTCCTCGCACAGGAGGATGAGGTGCGAGTAGGGACGCTTCCTGCCGGGGGTCAGCGTGTCCTGGTCGAAGCGGGAGCCCACGGCCAGGTAGGCCTCGCAGCCCACCACCGGCCGGAGGCCCGCCTTGATCGCCTTCTTGAAGAACTTCACGGCGCCGAAGAGGTTGCCGTGGTCGGTGATGGCGAGAGCTTCTGACTTGTGGGCCACGGTCTGGTTTATGAGGTCGTCCAGCCGGCAGGCGCCGTCCAGAAGTGAGTACTGCGTGTGCAGGTGAAGGTGCGCAAAGGGTCTCTCGGTCATCTCCGCTTCCCCGATATCAAGATCATTCCCACTCGATGGTGCCGGGCGGCTTGGACGTCACGTCGTACACGACCCGGTTCACGCCCTTCACCTCGTTCACGATGCGGGACGACACCCGCGCGAGAAAGCGGTGATCGAACCGGAACCAGTCCGCCGTCATGAAGTCCTCCGTGGTCACCGCCCTCAGCGCCACCACGCGCTCGTAGGTCCGCTCGTCCCCCATGACGCCGACGCTGCGTACGGGGAGGAGCACGGCGAAGGCCTGGGCGACCCGGTCGTAAAGGCCCTCCCGGCGGATCTCCTCGAGGAAGATCGCGTCCGCCTC
>JBJKRE010000157.1:0-21690 GCA_046704825.1 Acidobacteriota bacterium | reverse complement strand
GAGAATATCCAGAAACAACTCCTGGTCCCTGTCGGATAGAAATACGGCTTGCCTGTCGTTACCCCTGGAGGTAACGTGATAAACGGCTCCTTCGTATTCAAGCCTCAGCGGTCTAGCCATGACAGATCCATTATACAACCTGGATTCAACCACTCAAGAGTAAAGCCCTGACCCCATGGCTTATGGGCAAGGATCTCGAGGCCCGCGAACAGGTTGAATGGATTCACACGCCTACCTTCTCGATCCCAGCAAGAGGACATCGACAACGAAGCCGCCCGTGACGAGGAAGACGGGACGGAAGCGGCGCGGGTCCCGTGGGTGACCATTGGGGGTGGAACAGTCCTCCGTTCGATTATTACCGCCCCTTTTATCCCCGAATCCGGCCCTGTCCCGGCTGGCGCACAAACGCCGCCGGCAACGTGAAACGGATCACACATTTCGCGGATGCGACCCACACCTGCCACATCGGGACGGGACTGTCGTAAGATGGGGGTGTACCCGTTCGCAGGCGGGGCCGGAGCAAGGGTCCGGCGCCGTGAGAAAGTGAATGAACCTGAACCCCCTCCTGTGGGGGAGCGAGGTGATCCCATGATGATGAAGAAGAGCCTGCTGGTACTGATGGTCGCCGGACTTCTGGCCGGGGCGGCGTTGCCCGCGGCCGCGCGCGGCAACAAGGCGGCCGAGGCCCAGCAAACCGTCGAAGCCGCGCAATCCACGCTGTCCGACTTCATGTCCGACCCCGACATGAAGTGGTTGAAGACGCACTTCCAGGACGCGAAAGGAATCCTCATCGTGCCCAACCGCAACAAGGGCGGCTTCATCATCGCCGGCTCGGGCGGCGTGGGCGTCCTCCTGGCCAAGGATTCGAAGGGGAACTGGAGCCAGCCCGCCTTCTACAGGCTGGCGAGCGTCTCGGTGGGGTTCCAGATAGGCGGAGAGCATTCGCAGGTGATCCTCTTCATCCGGTCCCAGGAGGGCCTGGACTCCTTCCTCAACTCGAGCGTCAAGCTGGGCGGTGAGCTGAGCGTGGCGGCCGGGCCGGTCGGCGAGGGCGCCCAGGCGGCCACGGCCGACATCCTGTCCTTCTCGCGGTCCAAGGGCGCCTTCGTGGGCGCGGCCCTGGGCGGCACCGTCGTGAAACCCGCGAAGGACCTCAACCGGGCCTTTTACGGCAGGCACGCCAGCCCCGTCGACATCCTCGTCCGCCGGGACGTCAAGAGCGACAAGACCGGTTCGCTGAGGGAGGCGCTCGCCGAAGCGACGAAAAGAAAATAGAGGAAATTTGGGATTTGGGAATTTGGATTTGGGATTTGAGAAACGGCTGGGGACGGGCCTTCGAGGATCATCCCGCAGCTCGATTGCTCGATCACTGGATCACTTGTTCACTTCCCTCCCAGGCGCTAATACCCGCGCACATCGCCGGCGGTCAGCGTGAAGCGGTGGCCGAAGTGACGGGTGACGCAGAACCGCGGCAGGCCGGCACGACTCGCGAGCGCATCGATTTCAGCCACGGTGAAAGCCTTTCGCACGGACATGGGGCCGTCGTTCTTGACGGTCCTGTTCGCGAAGAGCGTGAAAAGCCAGATCCAGAACAGGGCGCGCCGGTTGCGGATCAGGTCGTTGACGACGATACCGCGCCGGGCCACCCGGTCCATTTCCTTCAGGGCGAGGACAGTTTCGTCGTCGGAAAGATGGTGAAAGAAGTCCGTGGAGATGGCGTAGTCGACGCTGTCGTCGCCCAGGGGCAGAGCGCGTGCGTCGCCGCGTATTCGGGGAACCCCCGACGCGAGGGCCAGCATGGCGGCCGAGCGGTCAAGCGCCATGGGCTTTACGCCCGGCACCTTGCGCGCGAGGGCGAGGGGCACATCGGCCGCGCCGGCGCCCACGTCGAGAACCGTGATGGGTTCGCCTGCGGTCCGCAGGTGCAGGGCCACCGCGCGCGTCCCGCCCAGCCAGCGGTTCACAAAGGCCAGATAGCCCGCGACGCGGACGAGTTCCGGCCGGGGCGGAGTCCCGTTATCGAGCATCTCCGGTTCCCGTGAACGCGTCGCGACGTTGAGGGGGAAGAGCCGCGGCCGTCTCATAGGGCGAGGCGGGCCAGGTCGCGCAGCGTCAGGCTATTGGGGCGGCGAGTCCCCGTTGCGATTTCCAGCAGCTTTGTAAAGAGTTCCGGATGGCGTCTGAGCGCCCCGACCACGCGATCGGCCGTAGCGGGATGGCGCGACGAGCGGACCAGCCACCTGGAAAGCCAGGTCGCCCCCTCTGCAATGCGCGCCCGCTCGCGCGCGTAGTCATCGATGCTGCCATCGGCCAGGGCGCTCGCAAGGGCACCTGCCGACAGCATGGCCAGCGCCATGCCTTCACCGGTCACGGGATCGGGCGCGCCCGCGGCATCGCCCACGAGCACGGTGTGACCGGCCACCTGTGTGGAGACGAAAAGCCCCAGCGGGCCCGCGCCCAGCACGCGCGTGGTGAAGGCCGGCTTGTCCAGGCGGTCACGCAAGGGTTTCAAGGCCCCGAGCGTCGCAAGAACTCGTTCCTCGTTGGACCGGCCTTTCGGCAGGGCCTCCCGGCGGTACAGGCAGGCCACCAGCGCTTCTCTCCGTTGTCCGACGGCCCCAGGTAAACCTCGCCGCCTTCGTGCAGGATCACCTCCACGCGCTCGCGGTCCACGGCCAGCCCCGTCATGTGCGTGGTCAGCCCCACGCGGACGGCGGCCGGCCGCCGCGCCCCGAACTCCGCCTTCTTGTGGAACTGCGAATGGAGGCCGTCGGCGCCGATCACCCAGCGGGCCTTCCACCGGGCCGGATCGTAGGACGTCATACAGCACGCCTCCACGCCGGGCGTACCGGCCGCCGCCTCGAAAAGGCCCAAATCCAGCGATTCTCGCCGCACCACCAGACCGTGTCCCGAAGGAAAGTCGGCTTCGGCCGTGAGCCCCGATGGCGACACGTAGCGCAACCCCCTGACGCGGACGCCCGGACAGCGTACGCCCATGGCCTTCAGCGCGGCTACACCGTGAGGCAGAAGACCTTCACCGCAGGCTTTGGGCCGCGGGTGGCGCCGCCGCTCGAGCAGTGCGACCCGCATACCTCTCAGGCCCAGTTCCCGCGCCGCGACCGATCCCGCGATGCCGCCGCCCACCACGACGGCGTCGAAGTTCACCACTCGAGCACCAGCATTTCCACGCCGAATCCCGGCCCGGGCGCCGCCACGACGCCCTTCTCGCCGGCCCTAGACCGGCCACCCCGGATTATGTCCGCCAGGACGAAGAGCACAGATGCGCTGGACAGGTTCCCGACTCTCGCCAGAGACTGCCGCGACCACAACAGGTCGTCCTCCGAACAGCCCAGTGCCTCGTGATAGGCCTCCAGGATCCGGCGTCCGCCCGGGTGCAGGGCCCAGTGGACGATGTCGTTGAGGGCGAGTCCGTTGGTCCGAAGGAAATCCTGCAGAACAGGCCGGAAACGGTCCCGGATCAGCGACGTGACATCCTGGGAGAGCACCAGGCGCAGCCCTTCGGACGTAAAATGCCATCCCATGATGTGGCGCGAATCGTCGAAGAGGGTACCGCCCGTGGCCAGAATCTTCGGCCCGCGCTCGGCCGCCTCCACGCCGCCGACCAGTACCGCCACCGCCCCGTCGCCGAACAGGGCCGCCCCCACCGCATCCACGGGTTCTTTGGCGCGGGGAGAAAAGACCTGCCCGCACAGCTCCACCGAAATAACCAGGGCACGATGGTCCGGATGACCTCTGAGGATCTCGTCCGCCCGGATGAGCGCGCCCGCCCCGCCGGCGCAGCCGAGTCCGAAGAGCGGCCATCGCCGGGTCTGCGGGCGGAGGCCGAGCCGGGGCACGAAAAGCGCGTCGAGGCTCGGCGTGGCCAGCCCGGTGGTCGTCACCACGACCAGGTGATCCACGCCGTCCGGGCCCACGCCCGCGTGGTCGAGACACGCTTCGGCGGCCCGGGCGGCAAGGGCCGTGGCCTGTTCGATGTAGTCGTCGTTGCGCTCGTCGAAGCTCTTCCCGGCCAGGTAGTAATCGGGGGTGTGGACGAAGTGCCGGGTCTCCACGCCGCACCTGTCGAAGACGTTCAGAAGCTTGGGAAGACGGGGATCGCCGGCGAAGAGCAGGGCCGCGCCCTCCCGGGCGACCTCCTGCGGGAGCACGTTGGGCGGAAGAGCGGTCGCTATCGATTCGATCCGTGACATGGCAGGCCTTTCTCCGGATCAAGGCGGGATAGGAAGGCCACCGCCCTCCGGTGTTGTTTCAAACGCCGTAGATCGGGCCGAATTCCTTGTGCTTGCTGTGTGAATTTTTATTGTAACACAGAGCATGCAGAGGACACAGAGAAAGGACCACTTGCACGATGGGGCCGTGAGACGGAACGGCCGGACATGTGTCTCCAAAGGGCTGAGACCGAAGGGCTTTTTGAAAGGCGGAAGGCGGACGTGAAAGTGGAAGGATTTGTTTCTCAAGGGCTAAGGCCGAAGGGCTAAAGGCTAAAGTCGAAGGATCGCGACCTGAAGGTCGCACCTACGGGTCATTAGGGGTCAGGGGGACGCACCGGGGCGGCGGTCTGCGGTCTGCCGTCGGCCGTCCTTTGCTCCGAAGGCCCGCCCGCACCGGCATCTCCTACTCACCTAATCCCCTACTCACCTACTCACGGCACCGTCAGGTGCAATCTCTCGATCACTGGATCACTTGATCACTTCCCCCGCCAGGCGCTAATACCCCATGGCCAGCCCCGCCGGGCGGCGGTCGTCGTTGGCGCCGTACAGGACGCCCGTCTTGGGGTCGACAGCGACGGCCTCGCAGGCGCCCCAGGGGTCCTGGACCTCGATGGTGTAGCCCATCTTCTTCAGTAGCGCGGCGGTGTCGGGCGAGAGGGCGCGGGGCTCTGCGTAGAGCACGTCGGGCAGGCCCTGGAAGTGGATGCGGGGCGCGTCCACGGCCTGCCGGACGTTCATGCCGTGGTCGATGACGTTGAGCACGCTCTCGAGCGTGATCGTGATGATGCGCGAGCCCCCGGGGCTGCCCGTCACCATGACCAGCTTGCCATCCTTGAAGACCATGGTCGGTGCCATGGAACTGAGCGGGCGCTTGCCGGGCTCGATGGCGTTGGCCCTGCCCTGGACGAGGCCGTACATGTTGGGCACGCCGGGCTTGCTCGTGAAATCGTCCATCTCGTCGTTCAGGAAGAAGCCCGTGTCGCCGGCCATGCGGCCGCACCCGAACCACGCGTTGAGCGTGTAGGTGACGGCGACGGCGTTGCCTTTGCCGTCCACGATGGAGTAGTGGGTCGTGTCCGTGCCCTCGGACAGGGCCTGCGCCCGCTTTATGACAGGGCCCGAGCCGTCCGGCTTGATCTGCGATCGGATCCACGCCGCGTGTTTCACTGAGAGCAGTTCTTTGAGCGGGTTCTTCACGAAATCGGGGTCGCCCAGGTAGGTGTTGCGGTCGGCGTAGGCGTATCGCATGGCCTCGGCCATGAGGTGGACGCCCCTGGCCGAATGGAAGCCGAGCTTGCCCATGGGATAGCCGGACAGGACGTTCAGGATCTCGCAGATCGTGGTCCCGCCCGAACTGGGCGGCGGTGAAGAGACGACGGTGTAGCCGCGGTATTCCCCCGTAACCGGCGTCTGCTCCTCCACGGTGTAGGCCGCGAGGTCGGCTTTCGTCAGGATGCCGCCGTGGGCCTTCGAGGCCTTCGCCAGGGCGTCGGCGATGGGGCCGCGGTAGAAGGCCGCTGCGCCTTCCTTCTCGATGCGTTCGAGGGTGCGCGCGAGCTGGGGCTGGACGAAGCGGCGGCCCGCCTTGAAGGGCTCGCCGCGGTCGAGGAAGATGGCCGCCACGTTGGGGTGGGCGGCGAGTTTCTTCGTTTCCTCGCCCATGATCGCCACGTCGCCCGGCGACAGGACGAATCCCTTTTCGGCCAGTTCGACGGCGGGCCCCATGACCTCCCGCCGCGCCATGGTGCCGTACTTCCTGAGCGCCGTGTCGAGCCCCATGACCGTCCCCGGCACGCCCACGCTCAGCCAGCTCTCGGTGCTCAGGCCCGGCACCACGTTCCCCTTCCTGTCCAGGTACATGTCCGCCGAGGCCTTCACGGGCGCCTTCTCGCGGAAGTCGAGGAAGACGTTCCGGCCGTCCTTCAGGTGGATCAGCATGAAGCCCCCGCCGCCTATGTTGCCGCAGCAGGGGTGCACCACGGCCAGGACGTAGCCCACGGCCACGGCGGCGTCCACGGCGTTGCCGCCTTTTTTCAGGATGTCCACGCCCACCTGCGTGGCCAGGTGCTGGGCCGTCACGACCATCCCGTGCCGGGCCTGAACCGGTGGCGGCACGACGGCGAAGACGGTCAGGCGCGCCACGAAAAGGGCCGCGGCAAGGAGCGCCAGGCCCACCGCCCGGTTCGTCCATGTTCTTCTGTGGATTGCCTTCATCACGGCTTCACACCCCTTCGGAGAGGCCGTGGAAGAAGTCGACGGCGCCGCTTTCGAGGGCGTACTCGGCGCCCACCACGAGGAGCCCCTCCGTCCGGCTGAGGTCCTCCAGGATGGCCGAGCCGTGGCGCAGGTGGTCGACGGAGGCGCGGACGTTGGCGCGGACGGCTTGCCGGATGAGTTCGTCCGTGTTCACCTTCAGGTCCGTCTCCATGAGCGTCTCCACGGACGGGCGGATGCGGTCCACGATGGAGCGGAGGTTGGGCGACTGGTTCTCAGCGGGACGCCGCAGTTCTTCCACCGTGGCCGTGACGGCGCCGCACCGGCTGTGGCCGAGGACAACCACGAGCCGCGTGCCGAACTCGGCCGCCGCGAACTCCACGCTGCCCACGTGGGAGGGCGCCACGATGTTGCCCGCCACGCGGATGACGAAGAGGTCGCCCAGCCCCTGGTCGAAGACGATTTCCACGGGCACCCGCGAATCGGAGCACCCGAGGATCACGGCGAAGGGCGCCTGACCTTCCACGAGGTCCCGTCTTCGCGCCTGGCTCACGAGCGTCTCGAGGCTCCGCACGCCCGACGCGAAGCGGCGGTTCCCTTCTTGCAGACGTTCCAGCGCTTCCATTGCAGTCAGCATGATGTCCGTCCTTTCCGGCCTTCGGCGAGGTCCGGGTTCGCCTTTTTCATGTATCTCATGCCGCCTTCGATCTTATCATCCACCCATCCGTGGGCGAGGTAGAACCCGTAGGCCCGAAGCGCGGGATCGACGTCGGTCGTGAGCCAACTCTCGCCCCAGCCTTCGGCCCAGAGCCAGTTCTCCACCCGCGCGAGAAGCTCTCGCCCGATGCCCCGTCCCTCGTACGCCGGCAACACGGCGATGACCCACATCTCGCCGCTCGTGCGGTCGCCCATGGCGAAGGCCACGACGTCACCGCCCGCCTCGCAGAGCCATCCGCGGTGCGTCCCCTTCTCCAGCATATCCGGCACGGTGGCTTCCGTGATGCCCAGTCGCTGCAGTTGTTCGAGGGACAGCGCGT
This sequence comes from Acidobacteriota bacterium, assembly GCA_046704825.1. Lineage (GTDB taxonomy): Bacteria > Acidobacteriota > UBA4820 > UBA4820 > DSQY01 > CAVRTJ01. The sequence continues at coordinate 14,207 of JBJKRE010000157.1, read as the reverse complement.
TCTCCCGCGTCGCCGCTCGCACGCGCAAAAGCGCCAGCACGTCCTCCTGCCGGATTTCCCTGAGCACGAGCCCGTCACCGGTTGTTTCCCTCATGCGCTCTCCCTGGGAGCCGCCTCGCGGCGGCGCGTCATGTGTGCTTCCGGTGTTTGTGGTGGCGCTGTTTGTGTACGTGTTCGGGTCGAGCCTCGCGGTGATGATGAGCGGGGCTTCGGCCCTGCTCCATGGCCTCCGCCGCCTCCCGGCCGTAGCGCCGAACCATGGACCGGTGGATGAGATACCAGACGATGGAGAACATGGCGAGCAACGTGCCCAGGCACCAGAGAGCGGGATGGGCCAGCCCCGTATCCGCCCGCAGGAAGATGAGTTCCGGTATGACGCCCACGACGGGCGTGACGAGCAGCGCCCGGTAGAAACTCGAGAGATGGGCGTTCTGCATGGCCTTGTAGTACGGGTCCATGCGCCCCCGCGAGTACCACTGCTTCGGCCAATACCCCGGGTCGTAGCGGTGCTCCTCCCAGTCGATGAAATCCTGGATCGGCTCGTTCGGATCGTCCGAATAATGGTGTTTGGACATTTAATCCTTCGGCAACAGCGTGCCAGTGCTCTGGGACTGCCGCGGCCTCCGGCCTCGCAGTGACAGCTTTCCGGCGATGGCGTCGGCGGTCCGCGGTCGGCCGTCGGCCGTCACCCCCCGAAGACCCGCCCCTCGCCGCATTAGATCCTTACTTTAGCCTTTCGGCCTTAGCCTTTCGGCCTTAGCCTTTGGCCCTGGCAACCTCCACGGCCTCCCGCGACTCGATCACTTGATCACTCTTCACTCGATCACCGGGCGCGCGGCGCCCGATCACCCGATCCTCTGGCTCAGTTCCTGCCACGTCTCCCTTTCCAGGAAGCTGCCCTTCACGTTCTTTTCCATCCGCTTGTACATGGCGTAGGGCACGGTGAAGGTGAGCACGTCCGGGTCGAGGTGGGGCCTGGCGGAGATGTCCATGCCGCCCAGGATGGCGTGCGGGTCGTCGGCTTGCGATTCGACGAAGGGCAGCAGGCAGACCGCCTGGCAGCCCGAGGCGAAGGGCACCTTGACGGCGTCGCCGCCCGGGCGGTCGTAGTTGGCGAGCACGGTGAGGGCCGAGACCTGGTCGGCGTTGGCCAGGAAGATGATCAGTCTGGGCCGGTCGCGCCGCCCGTCCACTTTGTTCAGCGCCTTGAAGACCACGTAGGTCTCGGGGATCTCCTGCGTGGGCAGGCTGGCCATGAACCGTTTGGCCAGCGCCGGGGTCTTAAGGAACCCGAGGCCCTCGTTGACACCGTCGCCCCGTCCGCCGGACAGGAGGCGCGCCACGTCCCGGCCCTTCTCGTACCCGTCGCCGAAGCAGAGCCCCGCCTGGCCGCCGGCGCACGGCGTGGTCTGGCGGTCGAAAACGGCCGTGTAGCCCCTGGACGCGAAGCTGAGCATGGACATGACGCAGCCCCAGCGCTTCTCTTTGAACTGGGCCGCCCCGCGGGGCCTCTTGTTCGTGAACATCACCGCCACCGGCTGGTGGCTCATTCTGATGGCCTGGGCTATCCGGCTTTCCATGGAGGATCTCCTTATTCGAATCGATGACCGCAAGCCGGGTGTTCCACCGGCTTCCGGAACGGTTTTTTGGCCGTACGGTCAGGAAATATCTTAAAGCGCCCCGGCCCCCGGTGCAAAATCGAAAAGGATCGAATTGCTCGGAAGAGTCCGTCGGAATCGAAATCGCGAAAGGATTTCGATGGCGATGACGATTTCGATGGCGATCCCGATACCGATGGGTACGGCGGGGGCCTTTAACGCGCGCGGTCCGGGTAGTAGGCTGTTCGTGTAACGGATAAGAGGAGAACAGCCATGGATCCTCGCGATTGGAACCTCGGAAAACTCATGGAACTCTCCGGCGGCTACTGGCAGACCTGCGCACTGCACGCAGGCGTCAAGCTGGACGTATTCACGCTCATGGGCACGAAGGCCTGCACCGCCGCGGAACTCGCATCGCGCATCGGCGCCGACGAGCGCGGCCTCGCCATGCTGCTCAACGCCCTGGCCGCCATGAAGCTCTTGGCCAAGAAGGGTGATGCGTACACGGCCGAACCCGCGGCCCTCGACTACCTGTCGAAGGACTCGGACGACTACGTCGGCTACATCATCCTGCACCACCACGACCTCATGGAGGGCTGGTCCAGGCTCGATCAGGCCGTGACCACGGGCGCACCCGTTCGCACGCGGGCGTCCTTCGACGACGCGAACAAGCTCGAGCACTTCCTCATGGGCATGTTCAACATCGCCATCAACCTGGCCCCGCGCATCGTGCCCGACATCGACCTCTCGGGATGCAGGAGAATCCTGGACGTGGGCGGCGGACCGGGGACCTACGCGATCCAGTTCTGCCTGCACAACCCGGGCCTCACGGGCGCCGTCTTCGACCTGCCCACCACGCGGCCCTTCGCCGAGAAGACCATCCGGCGGTTCGGCGTCGAAGACCGGGTGGCGTTCATGGACGGCAACTACCTGGAAGACCCGCTCCCCGCAGGCTTCGACGCCGCCTGGCTGTCGCAGATCCTCCACTCGGAAGACCCGGAGGGCTGCCGGACGATCATCGAGAAGGCCGTGCGCGCCCTCGAACCGGGCGGCACGATCATGGTGCACGAGTTCATCATGGACGACGCCATGGCCGGCCCCCTGCACCCGACGCTCTTCTCTCTGAACATGCTCATCGGCACCCCGGGCGGGCGGTCCTACTCGAACGCCCAGATCGCCGGCATGCTCGAGGCCGCCGGCGCCACCGACGTCCGCCGGCTCGAGCTGAAGGGCGCGCACAACTCGGGCGTGATAAGGGGGACGGTCAGCAAGTGATTTAGTAAGTGAATAGTGATCAAGTAATCAGGTAAAGAGTCCGCGGGCGGGCCTTCGGCGCGGTTAGGGGGTAAAGGGAAAAGGGCAAAGGTAAAGACGGTCTGGAGAGCGCCTTCGAAGAATCCCCGCCTGCCGTCCTTCGTAGCGGCCGATGGGACTTGGCCGTAGGCTGGCTTCCGCCGGCCGCTGCAGCGGCCCGTCCCCCGCCGCTTTTCGAATCCGAAATCCCAAATCCCAAATCTCCCAGGGTTCTCCCCCAACGACCTGTGCTACCCTGTCGGGCCGGCGCGGGAATTCCCTCCGCACCTGTCCCGTTTTCAACGTGGCCGCAGAAGGCGGCCCCAGCAATGCTTGGCTTTGGGAGAAACCTTGAGCAGACCCGCCGTCGCCGTCCAATCTGCACCCCGAGAGAGGAGCCCCGCCGAAGGCGGACAGCCCGCGGCGGGCGGGCGCCTGGCCCTCATGGCGTGGGCGCACTTCCTGAACGACGGGTACGTGAACTATGTGCCGGGGGTCCTGCCGGTCCTCCTGGTGGACCTCAAGATCCCCGTGGCCCTGGCCGGGAGCCTGGTGCTCATGCTCCAGCTCGCCCAGCTCTTCCAGCCCGTGGCGGGCTGGTGGGCGGACAAGCTGGGCGGGCGGCGCTTCGTCATGGCCGGCCTGGCCATGAGCATGGCGGGCGCCAGCCTCGTGGGCCTTGTGCCCAGCTACTGGTCCCTGCTGGCGGTGCTCCTGGTGGCCGGGATCGGGAGCACCATCTTCCACCCGCCCGCCATGGCCAGCGCACGCCTGCTCGCGCGGCGGCGCCACGGCCTCGTCATGTCGGTCTTCCTGGTGGGCGGCGAGCTGGGGCGCGGCCTGTGGCCCACGCTGGCGGGGTTCCTGGTGGTCTGGCTGGGGCTCAAGGGCCTGTGGTGGATCGCCCTGCCGGGCGTGGTGAGCCTGGCGCTCCTGTGGCGCTACGCCCCCGAGATGGCGCCCGTCAAGCGCAAGGCCGCGCCGGCGGCCGCGTTCCTGCGGGGCTCGGTGGCCTCGCTGGTCTCCTTCGTGTGCCTGAGGAACATGCTCGCCCTGGGCGTGGCGACCTTCGTGCCCATACTGTGGAGCCAGCGGGGCGGCTCCCTCGTGGGCGGTGCGTCGCTCGTGACGGTCATGCTCTCGGTGGGCATCGTGGGCAACCTGCTCGGCGGTGCGCTGGCCGACCGAATCGGCCGGCGCGTCGTGCTCGTGGGCTCCACGATCCTGTGCGCCCTTTTCATGGTGTGGTTCCTGTTCTCGTCCGGTCCGTGGCTGTGGGTGAGCCTCGCGTGCCTGGGCATCGCGGCCTTCACGGTGGCGCCCATCACCGTCCTGATCGGTCAGGACCTCTTTCCCGACAACCGGTCCACCGGGTCGGGCGTGGCGCTCGGCGTGGGCAACGCGCTGGGCGCCTTCGGCGTGTTCCTCCTGGGCTTCGCCGCGGCGCGCTACGGCATCACGGTCCCCTTCTGGATCATGACCGGCCTCACGGTGATCTGCCTCGTCCCCGCGTGGCGACTGCCCGAGCGGACCTGAACCCGTCGCCTACTCCTTGTCTTCTTCGTCGTCTTCGTCGTCCTCGAGCGCCTCGCTGCGGCCGGAACGGACGGCGTCGTACCGCTCGTCGAGGGCGGCCAGCATGCGGTCCGCCGTCTCCGCCGTGAGTACGCCGTCGCTGGCGGCCTTCTGGAGGGCGCTCTTCTCGGCGGACACGAGCCGCAGGCGCGCCAGGCGCATCTCCTCCCGGGCCATATCCGGGGCGTCGGCGGCGAGGGACCGCAGGTCCGCGGCGATCCTGTCGCGCCTCGCCTCCAGCTCGCCCTTGAGGTCCTCGTAGACGGGTGAGGACACGGCGTGGGTCCGCAGGAGGTGATCGAGTTCGTCGCCGGCGGAGGCCAGGGCCATCTGGCGGGCCTTGGCCCGGTCGTAGTCGTTCTCGCGCACGGCGCGGATGCCCAGGAGCCTCAGGAGCGGCTTCATGGTTAGGCCCTGCACGATGATCGAGAAGGCCACCACGCCGAAGGTCATGGCCATGATCTTGCCTCGGTAGGGGAAGTCCGGCGCGAGGCTGAGCGCCAGGGCCATGGAGACCCCGCCGTGGAGCCCGCCCCAGACCAGCACGTGCTGCCAGGCAAGGGGGATCTTCTCGCCGAAGCGGTTGCTGATGGGCGTCAGGCCGTAGACGGCCACCACCCGGCCCAGCAGCACGGCGAAGATGGCCAGCAGGATGGCCCACCAGTTCTTCAAAAGGTCCGCCACGTGGACCTCGATTCCGATGAGCAGGAAGACCAGCGAGTTGATGACGAAGGCGACGTAGCTCCAGAAGGCCCAGAGCGCCACGCGGGTACGCGCCGTCATGCCGATCTCGGCCCCGTAGTTTCCGATCATGAGGCCCGCGGCCACGGTCGCGATGACGCCCGAGACGTGCGCGTACTCTGCCGTGAGGTAGGCGCCGTAGGCCAGGATCGTGCTGAGGGTGATCTCGATGCGCGGGTCGTCCACCCGTTCGGTGAGCTTGCTGATCACGAAGCCCAGCACGAGCCCCAGAGCCGCGCCGCCCAGGACGACGAAGACGAACCGCCCCGCACCGCCCAGCAAATTCAAGTGCCCCGTGACGGCCCCGAGAAGAAGGAACTGGAAGAGGACCACGGCCGTCCCGTCGTTGAAGAGGCTTTCGCCTTCCACCACGACCGAAAGGCGCTTGGTCACCCCCACGTCCTTGAACAGGGCGAGGACCGAGATCGGGTCCGTGGCGGCGATGAGCGCGCCGAACAGAAGGGCCACGGTGATCGGAAGCCCCACAAAGAAGTGGGCAGCTAAGCCCGTGGACAGGGTGGCAATGATAACGCCCGCCACGGCGAGCAGGGCGATGGGCGCCAGGTTCTGCCGCAGGTGCCGCACGTTGATGTTGATGCCCGCCTCGAAGAGCAGGGCGGGCAGAAAGAGCGTGAAGATGATCTCGGGCGTGAGAAGGTGCTGGGGACCGCCCGTTGTCCCGAAGCGCTCCATGATGGGGATGTGGAAGAGGTCGATGGCGAAGCCGCCGATCACCAGCGCGATGGTGTAGGGCAACCGCAGCCGGCTGGTGACGAGCGCGATGATCGAAGCGGCAATGAGGAGTCCCAGCAGGAACTCGACGACGTGCGCCGCGTTCATTCAATCCCCTTCCCCGGAGCGCCTTCCCGCCTTTCGGATCGTTACGGCGCGGCCCGGCGGTCCCCTCCGCCTCGCGCCAGGCGCTCCGATCCCTCGGTAATCGCCGCCCATTATACCGGGCTGCCCGGGGAAACCGAAGCCTGACTTAGATGCCGCGGGTCTGCATGAGCACCAGCAGGCTGCTGAAGAACCCGCGTGGGCCGCACGCAAGAGGCTTGCGGGGCAGATGCGAGGCGCGGTGAGGAAGACAGGGTGGGCGCCCTTTCGACGAGCCGGAACGAAGCAGGTGGCCTGCAACCCCTTGCGCCCGAAGGGTTGCCGCAGCACGGTCCCGCCTGCTGTGTTGTCGCTCCTAGACGATGCGCATCGGCATCGACGGCGTCGCGACGCCTTGCATCCGGGACCGTGGCGCTGGCAATGGGACCTACGAGAGTTTTTCAGCAGCCTGCTAGGCGCCAGCCGTCGGGGTCCTCGAAGGTGAGTCCTTTCTCCCACCAGTAGGGGTTCTCGGGCGGCACGGGCTCGTGGCCCAGCGCCCGCAGCCGCCCCGCGAGCCGGTCGCGCTCCGCCCCGTCTGGCACATACAGGACGAGCAGGTTGTCCTTCGTCGGTGCGGGGCAGGGACTGCCGTCCTCGTGCCGGGTGAACTCAAGGTGTACGGACCTGTCGGGCAGGCCCAGCATGACGCCCGTGTAGCCGGCGTGTCCCTCGCCTCCGAAAGATCCGACCTGCTCGAGTCCGAGCCCGTCCCGGTAAAAGCGGACCACTTCGTCCAGCCGGTCAGTGGGCCGGGCGATTCGAACCTGCGAGACCGCCGCGCCGTTCGGCCAGGTTTTCATCGAGCACCTCCATCACCGAGAGTACACGATGGGCGCCGCCGGGCGAAAATGGTCCGTCAGGAGGTGTACTCGGCGTTGATGCGGATGTACTCGTAGGACATGTCCGTGCCCCAGCCCACGGCCTCCGAGTTGCCCTGGTGCAGGTCGATGAGGACGTTGATTCGCGCCGAGCGCAGGACCCGCTTTAGCGTCTTCATGTCGAAATCGGCCACACCCCCCTTTTCGGAGACCTGGACCGGTTCGCTCGCGCCGATGTAGATGTCCACCTCGTCGGGATCGATGTCCACCCCGGCCCGGCCGACGGCGGCGATGATGCGGCCCCAGTTGGGGTCGCGGCCGAACATGGCCGTCCTCACGAGGTTGGAGTTGGACACGGTCCGGACGATCTTCCGCGCGGCCTGTTCGCTGCGCGCGTTGACGACCTTGTACTCGATGAGCTTGGTGGCGCCCTCGCCGTCGGACACGATGGCCATGGCCAGGTCCTTGCACATGGACTCCAGCTTGTCGTGGAAAACGCGGTAGTCCTCGTCCTTCTTCACGATCTCCGGGTTGCCGGCCATGCCGTTGGCCATGACGACGGCCGAGTCGTTCGTGGAGGTGTCGCCGTCCACCGAGATCATGTTGAAGGTCCGCTCGGTGACCGAATTCATGCACTCCTTGAGCAGGGCCGGCTTGATGGCCGCGTCCGTCACCACGAAGGCCAGCATGGTGGCCATGTTGGGGTGGATCATGCCGGCCCCCTTGGCGATTCCTGCCATGGTGACCACCTTCCCGCCCAGCCTGAAGGACTGGAAGCTCTCCTTGTGGAAGGTGTCGGTCGTCATGATGGCGTTGGCCACCATGGAACCGTAAACGCGCCGCCTGGACAGGTACTTCACATTGTATTCGATGCCTTCCAGCACCTTCTCGGTCGGGAAGGGCACGCCGATGACCCCGGTGGCGGCCACGATGACTTCCTCAACCGGGATGCCCAGCTCCTGGGCCAGCTTCTCCGCAACGGCACGGGCGGCCTCCTCGCCCTGCTGGCCGGTACAGGCGTTGGCGTTGCCGGAGGTGACCACGATGGCCTGGGCCAGCCCGTTCTCCAGGTGCTTCGCGGACAGCCGGACCGGCGCCGCGCAGACCTTGTTCCGTGTGAAGACGCCCGCCGCGCTGGCCGGTACGTCGGAAACGATGAGCGCGAGGTCGCGCCGTTTGGATTTGATGCCGATGTGGGCCCCGCGGACCCTGAACCCGCGGACGTCCGTCAGATTCCTGTTCACTGTGAATCTCCTCTTAAGGCGAGAGCGGGACCATGTCCAGCCCCGTCCGCTCTTCGATTCCCATCATGATGTTCATGTTCTGGACGGCCTGTCCCGCCGCGCCCTTGACCAGGTTGTCGATGGCCGAAACGGCCACCACCCGCCGGCTCTCGGGCACGAGCCGGACGTACACGTCGCAGAAGTTGGATCCCCTCACGGCCTGGACGGACGGCGGCGCCGTCCGCACGCGGACGAAGGGCTCGCCGCCGTAGGCCTCGGCGTAGGCGTCGTCCAGGCCGGCCTGCGTCACGCCCTCCTTTGCCCTGGCGTAGGCGGTGGTCAGGATGCCCCGGTTCAGGGGCAGGAGATGCGGCGTGAAGATCAGCTCCACGGAGGTGCCGCCGGCCGACGCCAGCGTCTCGGAGATCTCCGGCGTGTGCCGGTGGGTGGCGATGCCGTAGGCCTTGAAGTCCTCGTTCACGCTGGGGTAGTGCGTGGCCGCCTTTGCATATGCCCCCGCGCCCGTCACGCCGGACTTGGAGTCCACCACCAGGCCCTCGGGCGACACGAGGCCGCGCGCCAGGAAGGGCGCCAGCGCGAGGATCGCCGAGGTCGGGTAGCAGCCGGGGTTGGCCACGAGCGACGCGCGGGCGATGCGAGCCCGGTTCAGCTCGGGCAGTCCGTAGACCGCCCCGCCGATGAGGTCCGGGCAGGCGTGGGCCTTGCCGTACCAGCGCTCGTAGACATCGGCCGAGGAGAGCCTGAAGTCGCCCGACAGGTCCACGATCCTGAAGCCGTCCCCGCCCCTGGCCTTCACGAAATCCATGGAGGCCCCGTGGGGCAGGGCCAGAAAGGCGAGGTCCACGGTGCCCAGGGCCTCGGACTTCACCAGTTCCATATCGCAGACGCCGGCCAGGTGAGGGTGGATGTCCGACATGCGTTTGCCCGCGTGGGTCTCGGACGTGACCGCCGCCAGACGGACCCCCGGGTGGCGGCTGAGGATTCGCACAAGTTCGGAGCCCGTGTAGCCCGAGGCCCCCACGATGCCGACGGCGGGATCAGGCATTGGGGAAGGCCTCCTCGAGAACTTCCACCAGCACGTCCACGGCCGCATCCAGATCGGCCCTGGAGATCACCAGGGGTGGGACCACCCGGATGACCGTGTCGGCCGTGCAGTTGGACAGGACGCCCCTCTCCATCATGGTGTTGACGACCTCTTTACCGCTCCGGTCGAGCACGACGCCCACCATGAGGCCCCGGCCACGAACCTCCCTGACGGCGTCGATGCCGGCCGTCTTCTTTCTCAGCGACTCCATGAGATACCCGCCCAGGTCGCGGCTGCGCTCCGGGAGCTTCTCGTTCACGATGGTGGACAGGGCCGCCAGCGCCACGGCGCAGGCCAGCGGGTTGCCGCCGAAGGTCGTGCCGTGGTCGCCCGGCTTGAAGCACTCGGCCACCGACTGCTTCGCCAGAAATGAGCCGATGGGGAAGCCCGCGCCGAGGGCTTTGGCGATGGTCACCACGTCGGGCACGACGCCGTAGCCCTGGTAGGCAAAGGTGGTGCCCGTCCGGCCGATGCCGCACTGGATCTCGTCGAAGATCAGGAGCGCGCCGCGTTCGTCGCAGAGCTTCCTGAGCCCCTCCAGGTAGGCCGGATCGGCGGGCCGGATGCCGCCCTCACCCTGCACGGGCTCCACAAGGACCGCGCACACGGTGTCGTCCAGGACCTTGTCGACGGCATGAAGGTCGTTGAAGGGCACGATGGTGAATCCGCCCGGCAGGGGTTCCAGCCCCTCCTTGTACTTGGGTTGTCCGGTGGCCGTGAGGGCCGCCAGGCTCCGGCCGTGGAAGGAGCCCTCCATGGAGACGATGGTCCCTCCGCGCCCCTTGCGGGTGGCCCATTTGCGGGCCAGCTTGATGGCCCCCTCGATCGCCTCGGTCCCGCTGTTGCAGAAGAAGACCCGGTCCAGGCCCGACTGCTCCACCAGCAGCCTCGCCAGCCTGGCCTGGGGTTCAGTGTAGTAGAGGTTGCTGCAGTGCATGAGCCTGCCGGCCTGGTCCGTCAGGGCCTTCAGGACGGCCGGGTGCGCGTGGCCGAGGGCGTTCACGGCGATCCCGGCCAGCATGTCGATGTACTCTTTCCCGGTCGAGTCCCAGACCCTCGCCCCCTCGCCCCGCTCCAGCAGGATGGGGTAGCGCTTGTAGACCTGAAAATGGCAGGCCTCGTCCAGCTTCTGAATTTCTTCGAGTGTGCTCATGATCCGTGTCCTTCCTTTCGTGCGTTGGGGTCCGCCACGATGGCGGTGCCCGTGCCCTCGGCCGTCAGCAGCAACCGGAGGAGCGAGTGCGGCGTCGTGCCGTTGATGATATGCGCGCTGGCCACGCCCTGTTCGACCGCGGACAGGCTCGATTCCACCTTGGGGATCATGCCGCCGGTCACCACGTCGCCCACCAGGGCCCTGGCCTCCTTCGCGTCGGCCATGGAGATGAGCGAATCCGGGTCGGCGCCGTCCCTGAGGATGCCGTCCACGTTGGTGAGGTAGACCAGGCGGTCCGCCCTCACGGCCGCCGCCACCTCCCCGGCCAGCAGGTCCGCGTTGATGTTGTAGTCCGTGTTGTCCTCGCCCACGGCGATGGGCGCGATCACGGGGATGATGTCGTTTTCGGACAGGAGGTCGATCACCTCCGTGTCCACCCTGACCACCTCGCCCACCTGGCCGAGGTCGATCTCCTCCATCCGTCCGTTGCGACGGACCTTCCGGCGGTACTTCCGGGCCTCGATGAGTCCCACGTCCTTGCCGGAGAGCCCCATGGCCTTCACGCCCTCGTGGTTGATGAGCTTGACGAGGGCGTTGTTCACCTTGCCGCACAGGACCATCTCGACGATCTCGAAGGTACCCTCGTCGGTCCGGCGCTGGCCGTCCACGAAGACGGGATCGATGCCCACGCGAGCCATGTGTTCGCTGATGGCCGGCCCGCCGCCGTGGACGATCACGGGGTTCATCCCCGTGAGTTTCAGGAAAACGATATCCCTGACCACGTTGAGGCTGACGGATTCGTCCACCATGGCGTTGCCGCCGTACTTGATGACGATGGTCCGGCCCCGATTTTCGACGATTTCCGGCAGTGCCCCCAGGATGTCCAGGGGTGCGAAGGGCGGTTCTTCGTTTGGGCTCATGTCATGACCTTCCGTTCGCGTAAGGCGTCCGGGTGCACACGTTGGCTCGCGGCGCTGGCCTTGCACCTATGCAGATTCGGATTGTCAGTGCCTTACAGCTGAAATAGGACCTGCGGCTCCTTATGGGCGACAGCCCGGCAGCCTGTAGGTTTCCGGTTGGCGACGCAAAGAATCGGTCAAGCATACGCTCGGTGGCGCCGCATGGTGCGGGGCGCGGGCGCGCTCACCCCGCATCTGCGAACGAGCCCCGTCCGGAATGCCCCGCACGCCGCGGGGACAGTCCTTGGCGCCGGGCGTCCCAGCGGACGTCTTCAGTGCATCCCGACGGCGAGGCTCCCTGATTTTGAAACCATTTTACCACATTCCCTGGACCCGTCCAAACCGCCGCGCAGCGGCCGGACGGGCTAAGGGGCCGCGCCGCCGGCACGGCCTCACCCTGCGGAGGCCTACGCAGTTATTGTACATACCATATGCACATACTGTACACTGCACGAGACCGATATGAAGGAGCTACCATGCGGAAGACCAGGGCCAAACTGGAGCCGGGCGACCGGCACTTTCTGTCGCTCGTCGCAAAAGCGATCTTCACCAACCCCTTCAGCGACGAGTACGCGGAGATCTACTCCCTGGCGGGGCCCGAGCAGGCCGCGGATGCGCACCGCCTGAACTCCATCGTCCCCCTGCTCAACGAGCGCCTGCAGAGGCTCGAAGGCCGCGGCCAGACAACGATCCAGTCCTTCACCGGCAAGGACCGGACGCTGGTGGAGAACGCCTTCCTCTTCCAGACCTACCACGCCTGCGTGGACGACTTCGACGAGCTGATCCAGTCCCAGCTCAGGCTGGGCGAGGCGCCGGCGCCCGTGCCCTTCGCGGACAGGGTGTTTCTGCAACTGAGGGCCCGGGGATTCACGGAAGAGGACTGCGCGCGGTACTTCGCGCTGTTCTACCAGCTCCGCCGCGCGTACTACTTCATCGTCAGGTCCCTGGTGGGGGACAGCCCCAGCATGAAGGCCCTCCGGCTCGCCCTCTGGAACAGCGTCTTCACGCACGACGTGAGGATTTACGAGCGCCACCTGTGGAACCGGATGGAGGACTTCTCGACGCTCATCCTGGGCGAGACCGGGTCGGGCAAGGGCGCGTCCGCGGCGGCCATCGGGCGCTCCGGCTTCATCCCCTTCGACCCGCGAAAGAAGCGCTTCGCCGAGAGCTTCACCGAGTCCTTCGTTCCCATAAACCTGTCCCAGTATCCCGAGGGTCTCATCGAATCCGAGCTGTTCGGCCACCGCAAGGGTGCCTTCACAGGTGCGGTGGAGGACTACAAGGGTCTGTTCGAGCGATGCAGCCCCCACGGCGCCCTCTTCCTCGACGAGATCGGTGACGTCTCGGTCCCCATCCAGATCAAGCTCCTTCAGGTGCTCGAAAGCCGCACCTTCGCACCGGTGGGCAGCCACGCCCGCAAGCGCTTCTCGGGCCGGGTGATCGCGGCCACCAACCGCTCCATCCAGGACCTCCGTCAGGGCGGGCGGTTCCGGGACGACTTCTTCTACCGCCTCTGCTCGGACGTGATCGTCGTCCCGCCCCTGCGCCTGCGCATCCGAGAGGACCCCTCGGAACTGAGCCGGCTTGTGGATCTCACGGTCGCCCGGCTCACGGGGCAGAACAGCCCCGAACTGGCCCGCACCATCCTCGCGGCCCTGACGCGCGACCTGCCCGCGGACTACGGCTGGCCCGGCAACGTTCGAGAACTCGAGCAGGCCTCGCGGCGCATCCTGCTGACCCGGCACTACGGCGGCGACCGCATGGCCTCCTCGCCCGACCCGGCCGAATCGCTCGCCCGGGACGTCCGCGAGGGCTCCGTCGAGGCCCGGGACCTGCTGGGACGGTACTGCGCCCTGCTCTATCGTCGCCTGGGCACCTACGAGGAGGTGGCTCGCCGCGCCGGTCTGGACCGCCGCACCGTCAAAAAGCACGTGGACGACTACGAAGCGGCCCGAACGGACCGAGGCGGCTGACGGCGCTCATCCTCTCCCATTTATATACATAACGTGTACCTGTCATGATCATAATGTGATCGCTTCTGTCCCTTCAGAAAGAGCTCTGCGCCTTCCATCCTGCAAGGGCTAACCCGTTGCCGACCAGAGTGTTACGACTGGGATCTCCAAGTGTGGCACACATCCTGCTCATCTGAAGGCACCGCCGGGAAACGATTCCGGCGGAGAGACACCTGACAGAAGGAGGTCAGACGATGAAGCAGAACACGGGATCAGGGAGAATCGGACGGAAGATCGCAGCGCTGGCCGTGGCCGTCTTCGCGGCCGCGCTCTCCGGCGGCCCGGCCGCGCACGCGGCGGGCCTTCTCAAACCGAAGAACGGGGGCGGGGCCGACGCCGCCTCCATCCGCGTCAAATCCCAGAAGGTGGACGTCACCATCAACAACGGATTCAGCCGCACGGAGGTGGACCAGGTCTTCACGAACGACGCCGACACGGACATGGAGGCGATCTACACCTTCCCGCTGCCCAAGCGGGCCAGCCTCTCTGAGCTGTCCCTCTGGATCGACGGCAAGGAGGTCCTGGGCGAAGTCCTCGAGAAGAAGCGGGCCCGGGAGGTCTACGAGCAGCAGAAGGCCCAGGGCAACGAGACGGCCCTTGCAGAAAAGGACGACTTCAAGACCTTCGACGTGAGCGTGGGGAACATCCGCGCCCACTCGGACACGCGCGTGCGCCTGGTCTACTATCAGCCGCTCGAGATCGACCTCGGCGTGGGCCGCTACGTCTACCCGCTGGCCGAGGGGGGCGTGGACGCCGAGCGCATCAAGTTCTGGTCTGTCGACGACAAGGTCGACGGCCCCTTCAGCTTCCACCTCACGCTCAAGTCCGCCTTCCCGGTGAAGGACGTCCGG
>JBJKRE010000156.1:0-12630 GCA_046704825.1 Acidobacteriota bacterium | reverse complement strand
CGTCAAGCGGGACACCGGGGACGGCCTTGCTGTGATCAGCAAAGGCCCCATCATGGCCGGTCAGGAGGACGGAGACGGGAAGACCCGACGACCGGCCTTCGACGACACGACGGCTCCCGCGGACCAGGATGTCCGCTACGTTGTCGTGGGCGTGGACGTCTTTGGCCGAGAGACGCCCCCGACCGGAGCCGTGACGATCTTCGTCCCCGACTTTCAGGCGAGCTATCCCCCGAAGGGGCTGAAATCGGAGGCCCGTCCAGGAAAGATCCTTCTCTCCTGGATACCATCCGAGAACCCTCGAACCGCCGGCTACATCGTCGAGAGGGCAAACTTCGAGCAGGGCCCGTTCGTCGCGCTGAATCAGACGCTCCTCGCCCCGAAAACCTCCAGCTACACCGACGGGACGACCCTGGCGGGTCAGCGCTATTACTACCGGCTGACCTCACAGGACAAGCACGGCCGCGCGGGAACTCCCTCTTCGCCAGTCATGGCGGTGGCCAGAACGGGAAAACCTCCGGCGGCGCCAGCGAACCTGAGGGCGACCCTCGGCGTGGGGCGGATCGCTCTGGCATGGGACCGAGTGCCGGATGCGCAGGTCTACCGTGTCGAACGAGCGGATGACGATTCCGACCATTGGACACCCGCCTCGACCCTCCCGACCCCGGAACCGAGGTTCGTGCTCCCGATCGTGACGGGACAGTCGGGAACCCTGCACTTGAGAGTTGTGCCGCTGGCGGCCGACGGGACGGCCGGCGAACCGAGCGAGCCCCTCGAAGTCGCGCTTCCTCGCAACCGTCCTCCTTCCGCTCCCCATTTCACCAGCTTCAACGGAACGGAGGGACGCGTCGTGCTCAATTTCGTGCCAGCGGGCGATGTGCGGGCCGTCGCCGGCTTCTTCGTCCTGCGTTCCGATTCCTTGACGGCCCCGCGCGAAGTGCTTCAAGTAGAGCCATTGCCGCCGACCGCCCGAAGTTACACCGACACCACCGCAGAGGCCGGACGTGAGTACACGTACCGCGTCGTAGCCGTAGACGACGCCCTCAACCGCAGCGAGGCCTCCGATCCCGTTACTGTCCTCGTAGGCGAGACGTCGCTCCAGGCCCCGCCTGCTCCCTCGGCTGCGTTTTCAGCCGGCGGACTGCCCAAGGTTACGATCACCTTCCAACCGCCTCCCGGCATGAACCTGACGTTCGTTCAGCGGAAGCTCCCGGGCGAAAGCACGTGGACGAGGGTAGCAGGACCGGTCTTTCCAGGAAGCGACCACGCCGCGGACATGAGGCCGCCCCGGTCAGGAGAAGCTCAATACCGCATCTATTATCAAACGCCCAAAGGAACCCCCGGTCCCCCATCCGGGACCGTCACCGTAAGGATCGCCGAGGGAAAAGGACGTTGATGTGTTTGAAGCACGACCACTTTCACATCCGTGGACCGGACATTTACAGCGACCCGCAAGCGGCCGGGTCATGAGGGGCAGGGAGGAGAATCATGGCAAATAGACATTGGAGAGGACGGACCTTCGTTCAAGCTCTTTTTGCGCTTGCAGTGCTGTTGCTTGGGGCCGGCCTGCCCAGCGCGCAGACGCGACCCCCAGGAGCCCTTAGACTGGACCAGATCGTGCCTCAAAGCGCTGCTATCGGAACGGACGGCGTCACCATAACCCTCGCCGGGAGGGGGTTCAGGCAGGGCGATGAACTCCTGAGCCAAAATCCCTCGATCGTGGTTCTCAGTTTTTCAGTGGTTTCGCCCACCACCGCCACGGCCACATTGAGGATCCTACCCGGCGCGACACCCGGTCCCGCTCGCCTCGATATCCGAGGGTACGACCACTCGACGGCATACCAGGTCCCCGCGCCGCCGCCCCTCCTCCTGTACCCTTCGGGTGGAATCGCCGCCCCCCTGGCCGTCCGTGACGCCGCCGTGGTGTCGCCAATGCCCGGAACTCTTCTGGCACCTGACCACCCCGTTTTCGCCCGCGGCCTGCTGGCCACTTCCGGAACCGGCACCGTCATAGGCGCCTTCCTGCTCGACGGCGTGCCCTTCGACCAGTTCACCGTCGTCGCGACGGGAGGCGAGCCCGTACCGGTCAAGGCCAAGGTCCCAATCCCCTATACGTACACCGGCACCCACGACCTCCGGATCAGGATCTATTACCCCCAACATTTTCTCTCGGGCGCCGTACGGATCGTCGGGACCCCGGATTCCAGGACCTCACTGAAGCTGATCGACCCTCCCGACGGTGCGGTCGTGACATCCCCGCCGGCCTTGCGCTGGACCCTCGTGCCCGGGACCTTGCGCTACGAGGTCCTCTGGCTGCCCCCGGGATCCAACACCGCCATGCCCTTCAGCGCGGGCGGGGACACGTGGACCCCTGACGGGAGCCAACTCGCCCAGATGGGAACCGGCGAAGGGCGCTGGTCTGTCAGACCCGTTTTCGCCGGAAACGTCACGGGCGTCCAGGCGCCCTGGCGTCGCCTGACTCTGACGGGCAACGGGATCATCCTCGCTTTCAGCCCCCAGGAAAACGGTTCCCTTCCGGGATCGGTCCGGCTTTCGTGGTCGGGCGCCCCCTCCGGCGTCCTCTACCTGCTCGAATTCTTCAAGCCGGGGGAGCAAGGTGTACCCGTCTTCAGGGCCCAGACCAGAACCGCCTCCTACACCCTCCGCCGGTTTCCCGGATCGGGCCCGCTGGAGGTCACCGTCACGCCCCTTTCTTCCAATGGCACCCGCCTTGGGAAACCGGCCCGCTCGAAGGTCTCGCCTCCCTCCGAACAATCGCGATCCTTCGCGGAGGGTCCGAGCGCCCAATACGCAGCCGGCCCTCCTGTCGTTCAAGGTACAACACCGGCCAGGGACTCCACGGTGAGTACCGCTCAGCCGCCTATCGGCGCCCGCTGGAGCGGATCAATACCTTCCGACGACATCGTCATATTCCTGGACAACACGGACGTCACCGCTATGGCCGACATGGGAATGGGGCGTTTCGTCTACACGCCCCTCATGCCCCTTCAGGCAGGGCCGCACACCGTGAAGCTGTCGCTCGGAGGGACCGATTACGAATGGACATTCACAATCGAGAGCACATCCGAGGGGCCGGCCGCGAAAGGCGGGGGCCCCACCGTCGAGAGCGGCAAGACCGCCGGGAAAGAAACGCCTCGCTCCAAGCCGTCCGGCGGCTGGACGGCGGAGGCGGCCGGCACCCTCACTGAGATATCGGGGAGCGGTCCCGACCAGAAGGATACCGCCCGTTTCACCCTCAGTTCGCAGTCCGACCTCGGCAGCCAAGGATGGTTTTTCCAGGACACCGTCGATGCATCCTTCCGGCACGACTTCCCCGATCCGCGTGTCACCGTCAACGAGAGCAGGAACTGGCTAATCCAGGGCGGTTACGAAGGAAACTCCTGGGGCTGGAAAGCCCAGGCCGGCTACGCCGCGCCTGATTTCCTGGGCGCTTCCCAACTCGTCAGCTCGGGCCTCGTGCGCGGCGGAGGACTCGCGAATCTCGACACTCCGGGGGGAAAGGTCGGCCTTTACGGGTCCTTCGACAACTCGGTGCCGGGTCTGGGCAGCGGCACGGGAGCCGGCGATATCAGGGTCAGGGCCGCCAGCTATCTGTTTCCCCTGCCGGACGACAGGTTCGGAATCCGCCTGGTAGGACTCTGGACAGACCAGGATTCCTCCGCCACGGTCCGAGGCGGATCCGGCCGCGTCTTCGGTGTCATCGCGAGCCTCCATTTCTCTCCCGGGTTTGGCGTGGACCTGGAGGCAGCTCAAGGAAGGAACCACCCGGACGGGCAGGACGCCTACCAGGGCAACGGGTACCGGCTCGGATTCAGCGGGTCTGTCTCGGGCACCCAATACCAGTTGAACCTTCGTCGCGTGGCATCGTCCTTTGCCAATCCCGCCAATCCGGGCTATACGCAGGGCGGAGTTCCCGACCGGACGGGCGGCGATCTGCGAGTCTCTCACGCGTTCGGAAAAGTCGTCACCACCTTCGCCTTTGCAAACATGAAAACGGTCGGAGGCGACCACTCCGAGGCACCGGACGGCCGACTCACCGACGCCTCTCTCAATCTGTCTCTGCCGCTGAACGATGCGGTCTTTTTCACTACCACTCTCAACAGCACGTGGACCCGGCAGGGACAGGATCACACGAACCACCTGCCGGGAATGAAGAGAGACCAGTACGGCCTTACGCTGTCGGCCGTCGAGCAGTTCGGCAAACTCAGCTTCAGCCAGACCTACACCGGCCAGAGAACGCGCGACGACCTTCACCCGCTCGCTCGCAACACGATCAGCAGCTTCGCACTGACGCTCGGCGGCGAACTGGTCAGGAACTTTGGCATTGCAGCAACCGGCGCCTTCACCCGTACCTGGGCGGCCGGGCCGGCGGGCCGCACCGACCTCGCAGTCATATCGCTCTCGCCATACTGGACGCTGCCGGACCTTCACCTCACCGTAACCCCCAGGGTGTCCTATACGCGCAACCTGAGCGACACCGGCACGGTCGACAGCCACTCGGAACAGTACCAGCTCTGCCTCGGCTGGAACCCCACCTGGGGGCACTCCCTCCTGTCCCTTCAGGGCTCGGCGGAATACGACCGGAACGCCGACGCGGTGACTCTGCTGCCCGTTACCAGCAGTCACCGATACACGCTCAGTCTGGTGCTGCGGTGGGGAGGAGGAAGCGGCACCCTCAACGAACCCTATACCCAGGCCGTCGGCACCCAACCCTACATGCCCCCCCTACAGGGCCTTGGAGGAAACGGTCAGAGGATCTGACGGGAGTCTGGCACACCGGAACCGGGGTGCCGGGAGAGCATCATCGAACCTCTCTCCCGGCGTCCCGGAACCCTTCTTTTTCTACTTGAACATCCTGGCCTGACCCGCCGCCTTCAGAAGGCCGTCCCCGTCCAGGCGGCAGATGCGGAGGTCAGAGAGAACGCTCGCTCCCAGCTTCGTGTAAAAACCGATCGCGGCTTCGTTCCAGTCCAGGACCATCCACTCGAAGCGCGCGCAACCGTTGCGCACGGCGATGTCCGCAAGGTGCGCCATGATCGCCCGGCCGATGCCGCTGCCGCGAAAGGCCGCCTCGAAGTAGATGTCGTCCAGCCACAGTCCCCGCCTGCCGACCACGGAGCCGAAGGCAAAGAAATATCGCGAGTTTTACCATTTTCTGAGAATACCAAGGAATATGACCATATCTTTCATCAGATGGGATAGACTAATAAACTAAGTTTCGTTTGCAGATAAGCATACCGGGTCTTGAACTGCTTCCATACCGCCCAGAACAAGGGACCCACAATTGCAGGGGAATGTTATGAAGGGCAAGGCACACAAGCTTTCCATTCTTTCTGCCTCCCTGTTCGCGGTTTTGGCCGTTTCTCTCTTCGCACTTCCCTCGGGGAGAGATTCCTTTCCGCCCCTTCCTCCCGTCGAACAGCGGTCCGCACAAAACCCTGAGGAGAGCAAAGCCGGAGTGGTGATCCTCTCGCAGTCTCTACACATCAGCGGATTTGCGCGCATCGGAGCCTTCCGAACCAAGGGCAGCATCACCCAAGAGATCCGGTCTCGATACATCGTTCTCGATTCCAAGGGCGCTCGGGCGGTTTCTCGACACATTTTCTTGGGCGGACCGGGAAGCACGATCAAGGAGGTAACGGGAAGAACCGTAACGCCGGACGGTAAGATTTACACCCTCGATCCCAAACGGGATGTCAAGAATCTCGACATCCGCACCGCCGGCGGAAAGACTTCGCGTGCGATGCGCGCTGCGTTTTTCCCGCACGTTGTGACCGGGAGCATCCTGGACCTTTCGTATACGGTTGTCGACAGGACTCTTCCGAACTTCGAGATTGTTCCTCTGCAGGGCACTTTTCCCATTCGCCACCTCAAGGTCTACGTTAAAGGTCAGATTCTCAAAAAGGCGGCGTGGGTCCCTTTTTTCCTGGGCCCTGCGCCATCCGGGGCTCGCGCTTCCCTCGACAACCACTTCAACCTGACACTGGACTTGGATGACGTTCCGCCCACCCGCGACGAACCCCTCGCTCCGCCGGCAATCAGGGCCGGATACCGACTCGGGTTGATGCCAATGCGCGTCACGAGCTTCAGGCATCCCTTCGGGGACGGGGATACGGTAAAGTATGCGCGGCTCTTCGGGCGGCCATCACGGGTGCTCCAACTGGCTTCAGTCGGCAGTTCGCGGAGCAAAGGACTGGCGGGTGCTATCAAACCGTCAGCCGGCACCGCGGTGCTTGACGATCTGGGACTCCAGGTCCCCCCCGAGTGGATCGCAGGCCAGGACGCGAAACCCGTGATGGCTTGGTGGAACGATGTGCTTGGTGGAATCGACAAGCAATTGGAGGAGTTCTTCCGGCATACCGCTACGGCAGGTGATGCCGATGATCTCTCATCGGTAGCCCCAACGAGCCTGCCCCTCGAGGAGCGGGTGACACGGCTCTACCGCTACGCAAGGAAGCGCGTCCACCCTGACCCTGGTGCCGACGACCAGAGAAGCCTCAACGCCCTTATGGCATCCGGACACGGCGACGAGCGAGATGTAGATCTTTATCTCGTATACCTTCTGCGTACGGCGGGCATTCCAGCAAGAATGGTCCTCGCGTTCAATCGATACAGCCCTGTTTACCAGCCTGCACTGGAGAGTTTTCGCCCATTCTCAACATCCTATTTCGTGAAGGCCTCACCGCCGGGCTCTCCTCCCATATATCTCATGCCTGGTGATCCTTTCGCCACAGTTAACACCTTCCCCCAGGCCTTCCTCGGGGCCCTGGCCTTTGTGCAACCCGACGATCCAAGGAAACCATGGTCGATCAGCAGGATCACCCCCGATCTTCAGCAGAAAGGACTCACCAGGGTATCCTTCGTTGCCGCACTCGCAGGAAACGATAAGAGCCGCCGTCTCCGGATGAACACTACCTTGACCGATGATGCCGCGTACGTTTTCAGGTGGGAGCTCGGCTGGGACCGGCCCAAGACACTGGCCATCAAGGAGAAAGGTCATGTCCGTACCATCCGACAGGGCGAAAAGAGCATCAGCGATCGATGGAAAAAGGTCTACGATGCCTGGATGGAGTCGTGGGCAAATATCAAACCTCAGGGAGACCTGCCGAAGGTCAACGCTCGTCTGAATGTGGATAAACCCCTCGTCTTCGCGATGCAGGGGGATTGGAATCCGGAAATACGCAGGATCGGTAACCGTCTCCTGGTGCCTGCCTTTCCACGCGCGGATATTTTCGTGAACCCGTTTCAGTCAGATCGGCGCTACGATCCCATTTGGTGGCGAAACCCTGGTGACTACGAGATCACAATGACATGGTATCTTCCCCCGGGTTCGTCCGTGGAAGAACTCCCGCCCCCAGCCCATGCCCAGGGGCCCGGAGGGCTGTCCTTCGCCGCTGCATTCTCACCCAAGCCGCTCGACGGCAAAGGAACGCAAGCGGAAGTGCTCTGCACCATGCGCATACATTTTCCCGCTATGCTCCCCGCCTCGGCTTACCCTCAGGTCAAATCATTCTATGAGAGTCTCCAGCGTCTTTCCGACACCCATTTTCTGGTCGACCTCGCCAATACAGGAGCACAGGAGTGATGTTGAATCTGCGCTCCGGCGTCACCATCGCTGTCGGGGCCATGCTCAGTCTGCTCCCCGGACTCTCCGCCCGCGCCTTCAGCCCGGACTGGGCAAAACCTTACCTGCGGCTACCGACCCCCACGGGAGCCTATATCGCGAAAGACGACGACTGGGTTGCGCTATACCGCGAGATCGACATCTCGTGCACGCAGAAAGGGATGCTCGTCACAACCTTCAGGTTGGTCCTGACTCCTACAGCAAAAGGGCCCACAGCGCTCGCGCTTGCAATGGACTATGACTCGGAAACTGAAATGCTGGAAGCCCCTGATGTATGGGAGCCGGGCATTCTGGGGTATAAGCAACTCAGCCTTAGGAAGGCGAGCCTGGACTTTCCCGAGGTGTCTTCCGAAATGATCACCAGCGGGCGGTTCCATTACGTAACGACCGAAAAGATCAATCCGGGAAAGAAAGCAATCGTGACATGGCGAGTCCAAGAGCGCTTCCCCTTCCCGGCCGAGGACATTATCTGGCCCTTCGGAACTTACCCGACTGCTGATCTGGTCATCCGTTCCGACTCCACCGAAGGCCGGGGGGTTCATATCGTCCTTGTCACACCGGACGGCCACGGCGGTTCGAGGACCGAAAGCGGGCAGGTGCATCTGGAAAACCTCCCCGCTCTGCAGCACGTCTACCACCCCGGCATACCCTGGCTGAGGAGTCCATACCAGGCGCTCCCATTTGTGCTGGCGACACCCCGGGACAAGGCCGGACGTTCGTGGGCCGACATCGCCTCGCAGGCCGACCAGCTCTTCAACGTATCGTCCAAGGAGGCGGGCGCAGAAGCCCTAAAGGAAAAGGCCGCTGCGCTCACGTCGGACAAAACCGACGATGCCTCGCGAATAGGCGCCCTCGTACACTTCGTCGCCTCCCTTGAATACCGGGACATCCAATGGGGACGTGGGGCCTACACACCCGAAACCCCCGAGGAAACGCTTCGCAGTCTGAGCGGCGACTGCAAGGCGAAGGCGCTGCTTCTAAAGGTGCTTCTTCGAGACGCCGGTTACAGCTCCAACCTGGTCCTATGCCGTTCAGGCGGACATTACCTGTCCCCCCATTTCTCCATTCCGATGGCCACCCCGTTCAACCATGTGGTCCTTGCGGTCAAGCTGCCTTCCGGCAAGAAGGAGCCGGGCACCTTGACTACGGGGCCCGGCAGGGGGTGGGTCCTGGTAGACCCGACTGATCCACAGGCCACGTTCGGCATACAGCCATCGGGACTCGAGGGCGCCTCCGCCCTGTGGCTTGCCTCCAAGGGTGGCGACTTTTTTCATATTCACACCGTGAAGCCCGCCCAGTCCTATGTCGATGCCCTTCTCTCTTTCACATTCGACACGGCCGTCAAGGCTTCGTTCACGCTCACAATGAAAGGCGACGGAAGCCTCCTCGAGGAGATCGCCACAAACAGGGAAGTGGATGGCCTTGAGACCGGCCTGCGGCGGCGCTGCGAGCGCTATTTCCAGAGAGCCGTTCCCGGAATCGAAGTCAACAGCGCCGTCTACAGAAGAGGGATGCGCACTGCCCCACGGTTGGAGCTTGAAGGGAGCATCGCGGATCCGCTCCAGGATATCGGGGGCCCGTCCTTCACCTGTTCCGCGCCTTTCGCCATCCTGGGCCGCGCTTTGGACGTTCCTGCCTCAGGGTATGAGATAACAGGCGATTCGACGTCCCCCCCTCCCGCCAACCCCCTTTCCTGTTCTCTCCAGCCGGATTTTCAGGCGGTCGGCATCGAGAGATCCGGGGCCATAACCTTTGTCCTGCCGGATGGATGGTCGGTCCAGAGCTGGCCTGCTCTGCAAAGGAAGCTCGACTCACCCTGGCTGACCCTTACCATAAAAAGCGGCAATCCATGGACCATCCTCGTATCTTCTCCCAGGGGGGCATTCAAGGGTGCCACTGAAAAGACTCGGTTGGCCGACCTAAACCGGATGGCCTCTCTCTTCCGGCAATCCTGCCTGATTCATGAGTCCGAGCCCGAATCGCCGAAGCGAGCCATTTCGCCGCCCGCTGAACGCTGATGTCGAAGGCCTATCGTCGAGGGCGATCCACCAACCGAAGCCTGCCCAGCCAACCGATTTCAAGTCCTAAGTGCCAAGCACTAACGCCTGGATCTCTTATCCTCAGTTCCTCCCCTCCTCCCTGTCAATTTTTGCTCCAAAGGCCTCTCGCCTGCCGTCGTGTAAATGATAAATCTCGTTCATTTCTCTGCGTCCTCTGTGTCTTCTCTGCGGTGAGATTCTCCGCTTCGAAGGCCTCCCGCCTGCCGTCGTTCCTTTAGCCTTTAGCCCTTCGGCCTTAACCCTGCGAATAACAACATCTATCTCGCCTCTCTGCCTTCTCTTGAGTCCGCGATCCCAAATCCAGAATCCTGGATTCCCTTCCTCACGTCCTCCAATCCTCCCTGTTCATCCCTGCTTCGAAGGTCTTCCGTCCTCCGCAGTTCAAATCCGAAATCCCAATTCCCAAATCCCAACTCTACTCCCTCACCGCCTCACGCCTCACTTTGAAATCAGAGTTTTTCCGCGTCTCCGCGCCTCCGCGGCTCACCCCACGTTTTTCTGAGCACGGTCGAACAGATGTATAATGACCACCGATGGGCGATTCGATGGATCGTACGGGTTTTCTGCGAAAAGTCTTCCTGCTGGACGGCGGGCTGGATGCCGTGCGGACCCTGAGGGGGCAGGACGAGCCGGGACACCGATCCCAGCCTTCCTTCTCCATCCCCTTTACCTTTCTCCGTCCGCCGGGCGCCCCGCTCGAACCCCAGTTCCTGAAGCACTGCACGCGCTGCGACCTGTGCGCGGAGGCCTGTCCCGAGCACATCATCATCAAGGCCGAAGACGCCCTGATGGGCGAAGGAACGCCCATCGTAGACCCCTCCACCGGTCCCTGCACCATGTGCGACAAGTGCATCGAGGCGTGCCCCGACGAGGCGCTCCTCCCGGACGAGGACAAACGCATGGGCCGGGCCGTCTGGGACTCCGAAACCTGCCTGTCGCGCGATTCCATCGAGTGCACCAGGTGCGTCGAGAGCTGCCCGCTGGGCGAAGCGGCCATCGAAGCCGTCGCCGGCACGGGCATCGTCATCCACCCCGAAACCTGCACGGGCTGCGCATTCTGCTTCCACGCCTGCCCCACGGACCCCAGGAGCATTCACCTGGAGGGCCGTCCGCCCGTTCCTCTCCGCGGGCACCCGCCCGTCCCCAGGCGCCATGAGTGACGCGTCCGCCCTTTCGATCGCCGGATTGAGCAAGCGTTACGGGCGCTTCGAAGCCGTGTCGCACCTGGACCTCCAAGTGCGGCAGGGCGAGATCTACGCCTTCCTGGGACCGAACGGCGCCGGGAAAACCACCACGCTCAAGACCGTCGCCGGCCTGCTCCAGGCCGAGGAGGGCGCCATCCGCGTGTGCGGCGAACCCGTCGAGCCCGACGCGCTTTCTTTCCGCAGGAAGATCGGCTACGTTCCCGACAGACCCTTTCTCTACGAGAAGCTGACCGCGTGGGAACACCTGGAGTTCCTGGCCCAGGTCCACGGGCTCAAGAACTGGCACGACAGGGCGCTGACCTACCTGGACCTCTTCCGCCTCACGGACTGGCGCCACCAGCTCATCGACGGCTTCTCCCACGGCATGCGACAGAAGCTCGTTCTCACGGGGGCGCTGCTCCACCGTCCGCAGCTCCTGCTGGTGGACGAGCCCATGGTGGGCCTCGACCCAAGATCCAGCCGGGACGTGAAAGATCTTTTTCGAAAGCAGGC
This sequence comes from Acidobacteriota bacterium, assembly GCA_046704825.1. Classification (GTDB taxonomy): domain Bacteria; phylum Acidobacteriota; class UBA4820; order UBA4820; family DSQY01; genus CAVRTJ01. The sequence goes on along the minus strand of JBJKRE010000156.1, from coordinate 1,231 downwards.
GGCCGAAGGCGTGGGACTGTTCCTGTCGACCCATTCGCTCGACATCGCTGCCGAGATCGCAGACCGGATCGGCATCCTCCAGGGGGGACGGCTGATCGCCGAAGGGACCTTCGAAGAACTTCAGACCATGGCCAGCCGGCCCGGCAGCAGCCTCGAGCAGGTCTTCCTGCGCCTCACGGAAGAGCAGGCGGAAAACGGCGTTCATTACGCCGAAGCGGGGCGCCGGCCATGAGGAACCCCTTCAGGCCAAGGGTCGCACTGGTCCTCGGCGGCGGAGGCGCCCGCGGCCTGGCCCACCTGGGCGTGCTCAAGGTGCTGGAGGCCCAGTCCATCCCCGTGGACATCATCGTCGGGTGCAGCGCCGGGGCCATGGTCGGCACCGTGTACGCCTTCAGCGAAAACGTGAAGGAAGCGGAGGAGCGCTTCGTGTCCTTCACTTCCTCGCCCCAGTTCAACAACAACCCCTTCCGCGACCTCCAGACCATGACGCCAATGGAGATCAACGGAGAGGGCTTCTTCAAGAAGATGAAGCGCATCTACAAGATGGGCGTGTTCTTCGCCACCAACCTCTTCAAGGAATCCTACGTCGATCCGAAGCAGTTCGAAAAGGACGTGAACAGCATCGTGCCCAACGAGCGGATCGAGGACGCGCGAGTCACGCTGGCGGTTGTAGCCACCGACCTCAAGAACGGGGAGAAGGTGGTCCTGACGAAGGGATCCACGCGCCTGGCGGTCCAGGCCAGCAGTGCCATCGCCGGCGTCTTCCCGCCAGTGCTCCTCAACGGCCGCGAACTGGTGGACGGCGGGTTCGTGAGCAAGGTGCCGGTGGAAACGGCCGTACGCATGGGCGCGGACGTCGTCATCGCCGTGGACGTCTCCTTCGACGTCCAGGACTCGCAGGATTTCAGCCGCCGGGGCACAGCCATCAGCGGCCGGGCCAACGCCATCATGGCCGAGACCCTCAAGAACGCCGAGATGAAGCTGGCAGACGTGGTCATCCACCCCGACATGGCCACCGTTCACTGGGCGGACTTCGCCAACGTGAAGGACATCGTTCCCCACGGGGAAAAGGCCGCACACGAAGCCATGGAAGACATCCGGAAAGCTCTGCGGAGGGGCATATGGCGCCGTCTGCTCTGGTTTGCCGGGTGGCGGCGGCGCAGGCTCGTTTCCTTCCCTGTCCACGTGGAAATGCTCCCCGACGAAGTCCTCGAGCACGCCGAACGTCAGC
>JBJKRE010000155.1:0-6622 GCA_046704825.1 Acidobacteriota bacterium | reverse complement strand
AGCCAGCCCTGGGCGTTGCCCACCAGTACGAGGGCCTGGAGCCGCATGCCAGTCTTGTACTGGCCGAGGTAGACCTCCCAGCCGTCACGGCCGCAGTGGATCGCACTGGCGTGGGAAGGCGCCTTGACCCACACGGCGTTGTTCAGCGCGTGGACTTCGCCCGAAAGCCCCGCGTCGAAACACTTGGACGCATATTGAATGAACCCGTGGAGCTGCCCGTCGCCGGTGTGCTTGCCGGTGAGCAGCCACGCCTTCACGTCGATGCGGAAGGAGACCGGCGAGGTCTTGACGGTCAGCAGGCCGTCGAAGGTGTACGTGAACCCCTTGTCCACGGACCCCACACGCACCCCGGCCATGAAGGCGTAGGACCCGTCGAAGCTCGGCTGTATGTCCTCGAGGTTCGTGCTCTTCTGCAGGGCGTCCAGGGGGATGTTGTGCCCGAGCCCGCCCATGATCTGGTAGAGGGACAGGTAGGGCGGGTAGAGGCTCACGCCCGTTGGGCCGAGGGGGATGCCCACCTTGGCCATCCAGTAGTCCTTTCCGTTCTGGTAGCCCAGCAGGAAGGCGGCGTCGATGTCGCCCGTGTTGAGGATCGACAGGTGCCCCGACCCGGCGTAGACGGTCCGTCCGCCCTGGTGCTTGTAGGCCACGGTGACGTCCAGCAGGACGGTGGGAGAAGGCCCGTCCGGGAACTGCGCGTGGACCTTGACCTTGTCGATGAAAGGCCCTTCGCCCTGCATCGTGGAGCCGTGCGATATCAGGCGGAACTTCACGTGGCTGACGCTCACCGAGAGGACCGAACTCAGGTGAAAGCCCCCGCCGAAGTCGAACTCGAGGTAGGGATTGCCCGAGGTGGCGCCGAGGCCAAGCACGACCTGCTGGATGTCGATCTGCACCGGTCCGAGCGCCGCCTTGCCGCCGATGGGCAGCTTGACCGTCGTGGCGCCTCCCTTGAGCGCGATGGCGCCGTTCAGGCGCACCCGGAGCCCGTTCAGGTTGAAGGTGTAGAAGGTCTTGCCCGCGGCCGACAGGGTGAACTTTACGTCCATACCCAGGCGCCAGCCCACGCCCGCCTCGTTCTTGAAGTCCGCGTTTTGGACCTTTATGGCGATCACGCCGAAGTTCTTTTCCAGGTTCGGCACGGCAAGGCTTCCCGACACGCTGCCGTCGAATCCGATCTGCAGGTCGCCGGTCAGGTTCGCGTTGAGCACGGGCACGTGATCCAGTTCCAGGTGGTACGTCGCCGACAGGCTCGAACTGCACACGTCGAAGTCCAGGGTGTCGAGCTTGAGCGTGGCCAGCTCCCATTTCGCGCTTGCGTTGACGGCGACTTTCGCCAGGTGGCCCGAGAGTCCGGAGGAGCCGATCGACCAGCCCGCGATGCTCGGCTGGGGCAGCGAGGAGAATTTGCGTCCGAACGCGTTGAGCTTGAGCGTCCCCTTCTGGATGTAGAGGCCGATCCATGCGGTGCCCGCCCCACCGGGGTTGCAGCCTCCGGCGGCCGGCTGGCTGCCCTGGGACCGGCTGAGGTCGAGGGTGATGATGACGTTCTGGAGCCCGAAGCCGCTGACGCCCAGCCCGGCGTGGCCGAGAGCCAGCCCTTTCTTGTAGAAATCGCCGTCGGGCGTGATCGGTCCCGTCACGTTCCACGAGCCGAGCGAGGCCGGCAGTTTGAGGCCGGAAAAGGGGGAGAGGCTCACGGTCAGCGTGATGGTCAGCGGCTGGGCGTGCCCCGCCGTGCCCTTGACGTGCGTGACCTCGCCCGTCAGGCCGATGACCGTTACGGGTGCGCTCGCGGAGACGTCGAGCGTCCCGCCGTCGCCCACGGTGCCGCCGCCGCTCCCCGAGAGCTTCCACCCCGAGAACGTCACCGGTACGAACACCTGCTGGGTCCCCGATGCCCCCTCCGGAAGCCGGAGGTGGAGCTTGCCGCTGCCCGACCAGGTCCCGTCGCCAGCCTGCTTGGTGTCCGGCCCGATGTCGCTGACGGTGAACGGGCCGTCCCGGGTCGGGAAGGTGATGCTGCACGGCACGGAGGGATCGTGGGGCACCACCTTGTAGGTCGCGGGGGCCGAGGTGACCTGGCGGTCCGGGGGCGCTATCGTTACGTGCAAGAGGAGGGGGAGGACCGTGCCCCCGCCCGATGAGTCCTGACCGCCCGGCTGACCCGAGTAGGTTACCTTCGACCCGATACCCGAATAGGAAACCTGCGTGGGTCGCATGACGGTCATCGTGACCGACCCCGCGGGAGGATCGGCCGGCGTGCCGGCCGCCGATGCGCCGGGCGGGTCGCCGCCTCCTCCGCCGGAGACGCTGGAGGCCTGGGCATCCGACACCACCCACACGCGCACGGTCAGGCTGTGCGGAGAGCCGGCCAGGGACGCGGGGAGCGGCGGCGACTGGACGTCCACCTGCGCCAGGGGCGATTTCTTGCCCGGCCCGATGCCGTCCGGCGGTTCCTGCACGATCTCTTTGCCGCCGTCCACGCGCCATCCGAGTGCGATCTTCCCCATCCCGTAGTAGTCGATTCGGGCCGTGGCGGTGAAGGCGTCCGAACAGTCGCTCACCTCGGGCGGCGACTTGGACTGCCCCGGGAAGAGGATCTCGACGTGCTTGAGGTGGAGGGAGCCGTAGGCCGTCTGGTCCAGAGGTTCCTCGACGTCCACGGATGCGCAGGCGAGCAGGTAGGCGTCGTCCCCCTGCAGCTTGATCGAGGAAGGGGCGCCGGCGATCACGGCGGTTCCCACAGCGTGTCCCGTGACGAGGCTTCCGCCTCCGGAGGTCGTTCCGCCGGAGGCGTCGATCGTCACGTCCGGCACCGCCGATCCGGCACCCTGTTCGAGGCCACCCGAAGCCGCCGGACCGGCATAGTAAGCCCGCAGGGCCCGCCCGTAGACCGAGTTGGAGCTGTAGACCGCCGCCGAGGACGGGTCCTGGTCCTGCTCGTCCGGCACGACGTAGATCTTGACCTGAAAGGTCCCGGCCCGGCCGTACACGTGGCTGAGCGGCTTGCCGTTCCTGCGGATCGCGATGGTCGTGGCCTTCGATTCGGGGCGGTCGACGCTCAGCCGGTCCACCTCGCCGTCCCCCCAGGACACGTAAACGTTGTCGTAGGTCGTGAGGTCGTTCTCCGGGTGGGAGGCGCCCGGCAGCAGGACGTAGAAAGGCGACGTCAGGCGGTAGGGGGACTCGGAGACGTCCACCTTCCCCGAGAGCAGGACGGGTTGTCCCGTGACGGGCGCGGCCCCGCCGCCGCCGGATTGCAGGGTGACCGATCCGCCTCTGGCGGCGTCGCAGTCGAACAGGCCGGTGGGCGCGGCGGGCAGGCGCAACGGCAGGGCCATGCTGCTCTCCACCGCCTCGTCCTGTCCCGTGACCGGATTGGTCCAGTAGCCCTCGACCTCCCAGGTGGCGTTGGCGTTGCCCGCCTTGCCGAGGCCGTGCAGATCCAGCTGCGTCAGGGCGGATTCGTTCATGTGGGCGTCGATGAAGGCCGGCAGGTCGGTCGTCTTCACGCTCGCGGACTGGGTGGGCGGCGACGGCGCTCCAGCGCCGCCGGACACCATGGACGCGGTCTGAACATAAGGCGCGTAGCGCTTACCCCCGGGAGTCTTCCGGGCGTCGACGACCGGTCTGGCCACCACGGGAAGGGGCGGCGACCAGTTGAAATAGGGCAGGGAACCGGGCGGCGGCAGGCCCTTGAGAAAGGCCGCCGAGACCCGGTAGTAGGGCTTGGCGGCGGGCGCCTGCGCCTTGGCGATCACCTTGCCGTTCTTGTCCTTGATGGTGAGCACGAAGTATCTGGCCAGGCCGGGGTTGTCCTCCGCCCAGGTGAAAAGGGTCCCTCGCTGGACCATGGGCGCGTCGCCCGAACCGTAGACGACGGAGGTGGCCCCGCTCTTCCTGTTGGGCGCCCACAGCGTGATGTGGCCGTGTGGCGTCACCACGCCGGGCTTCAGGTGCTTGATGTCGAGGACGGGCGCTTCCCCGGGTACGGGAGCGGTCCTGGCCTGCACCACCTGGATGCCCCCGGGGCCCTTTCTGAAGGGACCCTCGGGGCCGCTAACCTTCGCCAGGCGGACGCCGGGCGCCGCCGACGGCGCCACGAGCACCGCGAGTTTCGCCCGGTGCGGATCCAGGACGACGGGTGGGCCGAGGTTCTGGAGATCGGGACCGAAGGACACCCGCATGCCCTGCCTGAACGCCTCGCCCGTGAGGTCCAGGGTGTAGGTCTTGCCGGGCAGGAGGTCCTGGGGCGACACTCGGTCCACCCGGGGAGGCGCGAACTGCGGGGCGGGTCGCCTCCTTGCCAGGACGGTGAAGGCCATCGGAACTCGGAACGCGCCGTCCGGCGTTCCTATCACCAGCGTGTAGGGCCCCGGCCGCGCGCCGCGCGCGATCGTGAGCGTAAAGCTGACGGGAGACGCGGGCGTCGAGGGGACGGCGGCCAGCGTGTTTTTTGGGGCCGATGCGGGCGTGCCCTGGACGTTCGAGATCGTCAGCCCCCCGGGCACGAAGGACAGCTCGAGCCGCCGGCTGTAGGCAAGGCCCTGGGCCGTCACGCGCAGGGTCTGCCCCTGGAAGCCGCTCGAGGGAACGAGCCGTATCCGGGCAGCCTGCACGAACGTCCGGCCTTCCGGGGAAGCCTGGGGCTTCGGCGAGGCGTAAGCGGACGTCCAGCCGATCAACATGAATGCAGCCGGCAGGGCCGCAGCCAGGATCCGCCCGCGGCGGGATCCGGAGTGGTTCAGCGATTTCTTCTTCATATCCGGCTGCCTCCCATGCCGCCGCCCGGGCGGCTCGTCGGAACCATCGGCACCGTCGGATTCATGCCGGGGCCGGCCTCCATCTGGTTGAGGCTTCCCTTGCCGCCGCCCCAGTGCACCCTCAGGTTCACCAGGTAGCGGTGGGTTCCGGCCCTCGGCAGGCCGGCGGAAGATCCGCCGTACCGGTTCCATTCGGCCGTGCCTTCCAGCGACAGGAGACTGTGCAGAAAGCGGGGGTTCCAGCGCAGCGTGAGTTGATACTGCTCGACCCGTTCGTCCATTGTTCCCAGGCTGTTTTTCGTCCTCGTGTAGGCGGCCCCGGGCATGACAGAGAAGCGCCCGTCCCACAGAGACCACAGGGGCGAGAGGGAGAGTGTGGTGACGTCCGTCCGCCCCGCCAGGGCCGTGTTCGTGGTGGTGTAAGACCCCGTGGCGCCGATCTGGAAAGCGGAGGTGACGCTGCCGCTTGCGGTCAGTAGAAAACTGTCCATGTCCACGTCCCCCGCGGGGTCGACGTGGCTTCGGACTCTCTGTCCGCTGTAGGTCTCTGCGAAGGACAGGCGGCCCAGTCCCTCCACGGCGCCCAGGTTCCAGCCGGTCATGCGCTGGTCGGTGGCCGGGAGCCCGGTCCTGGGGTCGGCACCCTGAGTCAGTTTTTCGCCGTTGAGTCCGAGCGTCACCGCCACGGCCTTCGCGACGGGCAGGGCGAACTGGAGGTTCAGGACGTGCTGCCTGGCGGAGGGGCCGGAAGAAAGCCCGCTCCCCACGCCGTCCTTCGAGTAGAGGTAGCTCATCGAGGTGGACAGCTTGCCGAAGCTCCTGGAGAGGTTCAGGTCCACCCCGCTCCGGTCGGGCACGCCGCCCTGGGTATAACCGGGGTTGGCGGGGTTGGCGAAGTCGGCGGCCACGCGCCGGAAGTTCAGGGCGTAGGCGGTCTTCAGGACGGTGCCTTGGAACCCCAGCCTATAGGCGTTTCCCTCGGAAGAAGTTTGCCCGTCGGGCTCCGCCCTTCCCTGGGCGGCCTCGAGGGTGAGGCCGAAGGCGGGCGTGAATGCCAGCCTGGCCAGCACGCCCGCCACCCGGCCCGATCCCGCGGGGACATAAGGCGAAACGTCCTGTTCGGTCCACAGGCCCATCAGCCGGACGAGGAATCGGTCCGAAGGGAGGGGCAGGGTGTACCCGACCGCCCGGACCCTGAGATCCCCGGCGCCGGAGCCCGACCCGAGGGCGGGGACGGTGTTGTCGTAGGATGGGTACCCGCCCAGCGCGCCCGGGGGCGTCGCCGCGTCCACTTCCACGCCGCCACGCGTCAGGCCGGAAGCCACGAACTGCGAGTTGCCGAGAAAACTCACGTTGGCGTATCCCACCGTGCCCGAGGCACCCCAGTCGCCTTGCCTGTATCCGCCCTTGAAGACCCAGTTCCGGCTCTCGTTAACGGTGTGCGTCGGGTCCGAAAAGTCGTGGCGGAAGGACGCGTCGGCCGTGTCCTTGAAGGACCAGCCGCCTCGGCCGAGGTCCGACTGGGACGAGAGCGTCAGGCGGAAGGTGTCCTGCTGGTCCGGAGCGCTGCCCGAGACCTCCGACATGAGCCCCGCCACGTCCGCCGACCAACTGCCCGTCGGTTTCGCCTCGGGCTTGGGGAGCTTCCCGGCCGGCCGACCGCTGCCCCCCGGCTTCGCCGCCTGCGAAGGAGTGCCCGCCTGCGTCCCGGCGGCGGGCGCAGGCCGGATGCTGATGTGCCATTCCTGAAGCGTGCCGCCCAGCCCGAGCCTGATGTCGTGAGACCCGGGCGCAAGGTCCATGACGGGGTGGTAGGAGATGCGCCCCGCCTGGATCGTGGCCATGGCGGTCACGTC
>JBJKRE010000154.1:0-6369 GCA_046704825.1 Acidobacteriota bacterium | reverse complement strand
TCGCCCTCCTGCGGGAGTAGGGCCCGCTGAGCCCGCGCGGGCTCCTTCGCCGGGGGTTCGTCTGCAGCCAGCCCTTCGCCGCGGCCGGGATCTACGCGGCCTCGCCGCCGGGTTTCGAGGCCGCCGTCACCCGGCACTTCACTTCCGCAGCCGCCATCCTGGAGACCGGCGTTCCTCAGCCCGCCCTCGCGGCGCTGTTCGTGGCCTTCGTCGTGTGCGGCCTGGGCGTGGTCCTGCGCGAGGGTCCCGTCGAGAACGCCTTCCTCTGGGCCCTGGTCCCCGTGTCCCTCGCCCTGTCGGAGGGGCGGCCGGGTCCCGTAAGCACCTACTACCTCGCTGTGGCGGGGCTCGTGCTGGCCGCTTCCATCGTTGAGGAGGCCTACGGCATGGCCTTCCGCGACCGGCTGACGGGTCTGCCCTCGCGGCGTGCCCTCGAAGAATCCATGGCGGGCCTCAACGGGCGGTTCACCCTGGCCATGGTCGACGTGGACCACTTCAAGCGCTTCAACGACCGGTACGGCCACGACGTGGGCGACCAGGTCCTCAGGATGGTCTCCACCAGGCTGGCCCGGACCGGAGGGGGCGGCCGGGCGTTCCGGTACGGCGGGGAGGAGTTCGCGCTGATCTTCGCCGGCATGTCCACCGGGGAGGCGGCGCCGCACCTGGACGCCCTCCGCAGGACGATCGCCGCCTCGAACTTCACGCTCAGGAGCCCCGGACGTCCCGGCCGGAAACCCAGGCGCCCCGTCAAGAAGGACAGGCAAGGCGCGAAGGTTTCCGTGACCGTGAGCATCGGCGCCGCCTGGGCCGAGGCCGGCGGCGCGGACCCATGGGCCGTGATCAAGGCCGCCGACCAGGCCCTCCTGAGCGCCAAGAAGGCCGGCCGGAACAGGGTAGAGACCTGGAAGGGCTAAACGCATTTGGGATTTCGGATTTTGGATTTGGGATTTAGAAGGCGGTTTGGGACGGGCCTTCGAGGGCACCCCTTCTGCCGCAGTTTAAATCCGAAATCCCAAATCCCAATTCCCAAATCAAACGCCCCGCTGGCTCCCCCCCGCGGGCGACCCTATATTCTGTATAAACCGCAAGGGGGTGGACCATGCCGATATGGAAGAAGATTCTGTGTCCCGTCGATCTGTCGGACGTCTCGAAGTACGCTCTCGGCTACGCGGGGCAGGTGTGCCGCGAAACGGGGGCCCACCTTCTCGTCCTGTACGTGCTCGAACCGATGGCGAATCCGGGCAATCTGACCTTCCGTCCCGTGACGATCACGGACCTGGAGCAGCAGCTCGTGGAGCACGCGCAGACCGCCATCGACGCCCTCGTGGGCGATCTGAAGCTGGCCCCCGGCCGGGTGACCACGGGCGTCCAGAAGGGCGTGGCCTCGTCCGAAATCGTCCGCGCGGCCGAGGAGCAGGCGGTGGACCTGATCGTCATGGGGACGCACGGCCTCACGGGGATCAGCCACGTATTGCTGGGTTCGACGGCCGAGCGCGTGGTCAGGAAGGCGCCCTGCCCGGTGCTGACGGTCAAGCGGCCGGGAGAGAGCTGAGCCGGGGTCAGTCGGCCTTCTGAGCCGGGGGCGATCCGATCCAGGCCTCGACCAAGGCGGCGTGCTTCCGCATCCACGCGCGCGCGACGTTGAGGGGCTGTTCCGGATCGTCGTGGACGGCCAGGAGCAGGTCGTCGACCTGTGCGTCGTCCATTCGGAATCGCCGAAGGAAGGCCGCGGCCCCGGGCATGGCCTCGACGAAGCCCGCCCGCGCGACGGCGTGGATGGCCTCTCCCGGTCCGTAGACGTTAGCGGGGTCTTCGAGGAACCGCAGCTTCCACCGGGCGAAGGTCCAGTGGGGGCGCCATCCCGTGACGACCACGGGGCGGCGGTCCCGGACGGCCGATTCAATCGCCTTCGCCGCGTCCGAAGCGCTCGTGGCCACCAGGCGGCAGCGGAGCCCGTACTGCCGGATGGCCTTCCTCGTCATAATCATCATGCCCGTGCCGGCCTCGATGCCCACGATGCGCCCGCCGTACTCCTTTCCGTACCTGCGGAGGTCGCCGATGGTCTTTCCCGGGGCGTAGTCGGGGACCACCAGGCCGATGCGGGCCCGCGGGCACACCGTTCCGAGATCGACGAGTTCGCTCCGGTAGCGCTTCATGTACGCCGCGTCGGTGACCGGAAGCCACGCGTCCAGCAGGACGTCGTCGCGTCCACCGGCCAGCGATCGGAAGGCGGCGGGTGAATCGAGCATGTCGAGTTTCACGTCGTAGCCCAGCCTGTCCTCGAGGACGGCGGCCGCCAGGTGGGTGATGCCGATGGCCTCCGCCGAACGGAGGCAGGCGATGCGGATGACCGGCGCGGGCTTCTCGGCCTTCCCGGCCGAACGGCCGCAGGCCGCCGCAGCCGCCAGCGCGGCGCACGCGGCCAAAAACAGCAGGAAACGCGCGAGGACGACGGGCGACTTGGAGGGGGCGTGGACCCGCATATCGTTCGTTCCTCTGGAGCATCCGCTCGGGGCTGGGAGTCCTGCGGGGGCTGCGTCTGTGCCCGCGGACTGAGGGGGAGGGCCCGGAGCGGGGCCGGGACGCGGGTCCCGGCCCACGGGGCCTGATCGCCAGGAAGCCTATTCCTCGTTGAGGAAGGGGTAGGCGAAGTGCGTCGCCGGAACGAAGGCTTCCTTGACGGCGCGCTGGCTGGTCCACCGGATGAGGTTCAGGAAGGACCCCGCCTTGTCGTTCGTGCCCGAGGCCCGGCCGCCGCCGAAGGGCTGCTGGCCCACCACGGCGCCGGTGGGCTTGTCGTTGATGTAGAAGTTGCCCGCCGCGTGCCTGAGGCGGTTCATGATCTTCACGATGGCCTTGCGGTCGTTGGCGAAGACACCGCCCGTGAGGGCGTAGGGGCTGGTCGTGTCGCACAGCTCCACCGTTTCGTCCAGCTTTTGGTCGTCGTAGACGAAGAGCGTGAGCACGGGGCCGAAGATCTCCTCCTGCATGAGCTTGTGCCTTGGGTTCGTGGTGACGACGACCGTCGGCTTGATGAAGTACCCGACCGAGTCGTCGCCCTCGCCGCCGGTCAGGATCTCGCACTCGGCCGAGTTCTTCGCGACGTCGATGTAGCCCATGTGGTCGGAAAAGGCCTGCTTGTCGATGACCGAGGTGAAGAAGTTGCGGAAGTCGGTGGGCGCCCCCATCTTGATCTCGCCGATCTGCCCCACCAGTTCGTCCTTGAGCTTGGGCCAGATGGACTTGGGAATGTACGCGCGGGACGCGGCGGAGCACTTCTGTCCCTGGAACTCGAAGGCGCCCCGGACCAGGGCCGTGGCGAGGGCTGCGACGTCGGCGCTGGCGTGCGCGAAGATGAAGTCCTTGCCGCCCGTTTCGCCCACGATCCTCGGGTAGCCTTTGTAACTCGCGATGTTGTTGCCGATGGTCTTCCACATGCCCTGGAAAACAGCCGTGGAGCCCGTGAAGTGGACGCCGGCAAGCTCGGGGCTCGCCATGACGGGGTTGCCCACCTGGCTGCCGCGGCCCGGGATAAAGTTGATCACGCCGTCGGGCAGGCCCGCCGCCTGCCAGATCTTCATGAGGTGGTACCCGGAGAAGACCGCGGTGGACGCGGGCTTCCACAGGACCACGTTCCCCAACATGGCGGGCGACGTGGGCAGGTTGCCCGCGATGGACGTGAAGGTGAAGGGCGTGACGGCGAAGATGAAGCCTTCCAGCGGCCGGTACTCGACGTAGTCCCAGATGCCGGGAGAGCTGGCGGGCTGCTGCTCGTAGACGAACCGCATGTAGTGGGGGTTGAACCGGTAGAAGTCGATCAGCTCGCACGCCGAGTCGATCTCGGCCTGGTGCACCGTCTTGGACTGGTTGAGCATGGTGGCCGCGTTGGCCTTGTCCCGCCAGGGGCCCGCCAGAAGGTCGGCCGCCTTGAGGAAGATGGCCGCGCGGGCCTCCCACGGCATCTCGGACCACTCGCGCCAGGCTTCCCGGGCCGCGGCGACGGCCATCTCGACTTCCTTCGGCCCCGCCTGGTGGTAGGTGGCCAGGACGTGGCCGTGGTCGTGGGGGCAGACCGCCTTGGCGGTGTTGCCTGAGCGCACTTCCTTCCCGCCGATGATCAGCGGAATCTCGATCTCTTCACCCAGCATGCGCTTCAGTTCGGCCTTCAGCGAAACCTTCTCCGGCGAGCCGGGCGCGTAGCTCTTGACCGGCTCGTTCGAAGGGGCCGGTACTGAGATGATGTTGTTGGCCATGAAAACACCTCCAGATTATTGAATTTCAATGTCACCTGTTACTTGTCCCGCTAGATCGGACGCTCCGCCCGAACGGGCGGCCGCCCTTGCACACCTTAACGGGAGCCGAGGCCGGGACCCCGGTCCCAGGTTACACAGTATAAAGACTTCGGCGCCGAATCGCATCCATTGGATGGAGGTTAGAGGGAAGAGGGAAGAAGGAAAAGGCGGAAAGCGGAAGGCGGAATCGGCGCAATTTGGGATTTGGGAATTGGGATTTGGGATTTAGAAGCGGCTTGGGGCAGGCCGTTGTAGCGGCCGGGGATGCAGTTATGAGTTGTGGGTGTCGGGTTTTGAGTTGAGGTGCTCTTTTTATCGTCATTCCCGCGAAGGCGGGAATCCAGGCCCAAGAAGGCAAGCAAGCGCCGCACTGACCCAATTCCCAGCTCACGGACTCCCGGCACCGTCAGGCGTACGCGGTCCGCCGTCCGCGGTCTGCGGTCGACTATCGACCATCGTCGGCCGACACCTTCCGGTTAGAAGGAAGCGGGTAGAAGGAAAAGGAATTGCGGCAGACGGTAGATCCTCGAAGGCCCGTACAACGTCGTCTTCACCTTTATCCTTTGCCCTTCACCCTTTACCGAAGGGTGCCTTCAGAGGCCCTCAAGCGACTATTCACGCGATCACTTGATCACTCGATCACTCGATCACTCTATTACTGCGCCGCCAGGCGCACCCCGCGGTGTTGGGCCATGACGCTCTCGATGAGGGCGTCCTTTTCCTGCCACAGCTCGCGCACCCAGGCCTGGAAGCGCTCGCGCAGCTCGGGGTTGTCGGTGTAGTCACCGCCCAGGAACTCCTGCGGGATCGACAGGGTCTTGACGCGGACCACGACGCGCCTCAGCTTGCCGGAGAAGAGGTCCCAGAACCGGACGCGGTTTTCGGGGTAGACGATGGTCACGTCGAGGAGGGTCGACAGCTTGTCGCCCATGACGCTGAGGGCCGAGGCGATGCCCCCTGCCTTCGGGCGCAGAAGGTGCCGGTAGGGCGAGGCCTGCTTCTCGTGCTTGGCGGGCGTGAAACGCGTGCCCTCGAGGAAGTTGAGGATGGTGACCGGGTAGTGCCTGTAGCGCTCGCAGGCCTTGCGCGTCCTCTCCAGGTCCTCGCCCCGCTTCTCCGGGTGCTTTTCGAGGTAGGCCTTCGAGTGGCGCTTCATGAAGGGGAAATCCAGCGCCCACCACGTGCCGCCCAGGACGGGCACCCAGATCAGCTCCTTCTTCAGGAAGAACTTGGGGAAGGGGATCCGGCGGTTGAAGATGCGCTGCAGCACCACGATGTCGATCCACGACTGGTGGTTGCAGCTCACCATGTACCAGGCCTTCCGGCTGAGGTTCTCCACGCCCTTCACGTCCCATTGGATGTTCTGCGTCAGCTCGATGCCCCGGTTGTTCCCGCTGGTCCAGAGCTCCGCGATGCGCGTCAGCACGCTCGTGCACCCGTTCCGCCACCCCCTGAGGGGGACCAGCACCTTCGCCAGGACCACCACGTAGAAGATCAGGCACCAGAAGACCGTGTTGGCGATGAAGATCCCGAAGGACAGGGGGCCGAGGATGAAGGACGGCAGAAAGGACAGCATGGGTTTCGCTCCCGGACAAAAGCGCCTCCCGAGCGGGGGAGGCCGAAGTCGAAGAGTATATGGAGGGAACACGCCAGTCAAGAGCTGATGTAATTTGGGAATTGGGATTTTGGATTTGGGATTTGCAAGACGGCAGGGGACAGGCCTTTGAAGGCTTCCATCCAACTATTCCCTGGATCCCTGGGTCACTCTTCAAAGAGGCTAAGGGCTAAAGGGAACGCGGCAGACGGGAGGCCTCTGCAGCGGCTGGCGGGAGCCGGCCGAATCCCCGGCACCTTGCGTCGAAATCGGGATCGGGATCGAAATCGGAATCGAAACGGCGGCATCCGGACGCGATGAACCTTGACCGGGAAGAGGATTCGATGGCGATGGCGATACCGATAGCGAAGAAAGACCGTAGGGTGGACCCGAGGGCCGCAGGCCCGAGCGTCCACCAAGCCAGGCGCCGGCGCGGGAAATGGTGGGCGCCGTAGTGCGGGGTCCTCCTGGGGCCTCTCTTAA
>JBJKRE010000153.1:0-8543 GCA_046704825.1 Acidobacteriota bacterium | reverse complement strand
TCTCGTGCCGGAGGGGACGGCTTTGTATTGTACCGTATACGGAGGGATCGGGGGACGTCGGGGCCGGAGCGGCTGGAATCTTGGAGCAAATGGCGTGGCGCCGGCCTGCTCAGGCCTCCGGTTTCCTGCTGGCGGCAAGGACGACGAAAGAGCCCTTGCCGCATCCCGGCAGCGGCCGGTCCATAGAACGCATCGCCTCCAGGGGGCCGAAGAGCGTCTGGGCGATCCGGGGCGTCCAGAACCCGTTCCTCACTAGGGCGCCAGACACTTCCGGAACGGTCCGGAAGACGGCGTCACGGTAGAAGCGGCTCTCCTTCCGCCGAGCCTGATAGAGTCGACCGAGCGGGCTCAGTGCGTCGACGAACCCTATGACCAGACGACCGGCGTCCTTCAGGACGCGGTGCGCCTCGGCCAGCGAGGCGTCCAGATCGCGTACGAAACACACTACGGTCACCATGAGAACGGCGTCGAAGCGACCGCTCTCGAAGGGCAGGGCCTCCGCCGTTCCCTCCACCGCCTCGACCCCCCGGCTCGCGGCGCGGGTCCTCATGGCGGGGGACGGGTCCACCCCCAACGGGATGCCGAGGGCCTGCGCGAAGCGTCCCGTGCCCACACCCACCTCCAGGAGATCCCCCCTGACGGGCATGAAGCCGCGGATGGCCTCGACTTCGGACAGGAAGGCCCAAGTGTGGGCGTCGAACCACGCGTCGTAGCCGTCGGGGAACCGCTCGAACGGTTCGATTCGGGGGATGACGGTTCCGCTCATTCTGCTTCCCTCCGGATGCCTCGACGTGCGGCGGCCGGACCTACACGGAGGCGCCGGCCTCGTAGCCGTCCCGGACGGCCGCGGTCACGTTCCGGGGCGCCGCTGCGTCGCCGACCACGAGACACTTCGGCACGAGCGCCCGGACTTCGGGCGGAACGGGCTTTGAGCGCATTCCTGCGGCCAGGAGCACGCCGTCCACGGGCGGGACGGTCTTCCGTCCGTCCGATGTCTGCAGCGTGACGGCCCGGTCGTCGATCCGGACCACCGTCGTATCCGTCATGAGGGTCACAGCCGGGAGCGCCCCGAGGCGCTTGAGGAGGAGCACCCGGTTCAGAAGGTCCATGTCACTGGACAGTTCGGACAGCATTTCAACGACCAGGACTTCCCGGCCCTCCAACGCCAGTTTCTCGGCGGCCTCGAGGCCCACCATCCCGCCTCCGACGACGAGCACGCGTTCGCCCGGCAGTTCCCTGCCTCCGAGGTAGAACTCCTGCGACGTCAGGACCGGCAGGCCGCCGCTTCCCTCGATGGCCGGCCGCACCGCTTCGCCGCCCGCCGCCCAGACCAGGACCTCGGGATTGACCTTCCTGACGAACGCCTCGTCGACGGTCTGTCCAAAGAGGATGGGGATCTCGGCCCTTTCGGCCGCGCGGATGAGTCCGCGGAGCGGCCGCTCCATCGTTTCCTTTCCCGGCGAAAGCGGCGCGGCGCGGAAGGTGCCTCCGGGCACCGTGCCGGCCTCGGCCACGATCACACCGTGGCCCTGCTCCCACAGCGCGATGGCTGCCGACAACCCGGCGGGGCCGGCGCCGGCCACCAGTACCCTTCGGCGCTTCACCGGCGGCGGGAGGGGCGCCCGTCCCACGGTGGGGTTGACGATGCAGGTCAGCCCCTCGCCCTTGACGACGTTCGCCAGGCAGCCCTGGAGGCAGTAGCCGCACTCGAGCACTTCGGCGGCGGCCCCCAGCTTCCACTTCCGGGGCAGGTCGGGGTCGGCCACGAGGGGCCTGCCCAGCGCCAACGCGTCCGCCATGCCCTCCTCGACGATCCGCCCGGCCCGGTCGTAATCCCCCATCCGCCCTGCGGCGACCAGGGGGAGAGACGTCATCCCCCGCACCGCGCGCAGCGCATCCTCCTGGAAGGACTCCGGCAACGACCCGTGATGGTAGTACCAGGGCGGGTTGGTGCACGCGTCCCCCATGCCCACGTGAACGAAGGAGACGCCCATCTCTTCCGCCAGCTTCAACAGCGAACGCAGCCGCCTGGATTCGGCTTTGTCCCCCGGTCTCTTCAGCGTGACTCGCAGGCTCAGGGGCAGTGAAGTGGCGGCGCGCACGGCCTTCAGGACCCGGCGTGCGAAGAGGCAGGGATCGCGTCCGTACTCGTCCTCGCGCGCGTTGACCTCGGGATCGAGGAACTGGTCGAGGAGATACCCGTGGCCGGCCTGTATTTCGACCAGGTCGAACCGGGCCGTCTCCGCCACGGCGGCCGCCCGCCCGAAAGCGTGCACGATCTCTTCGATCTCGCCGGGCTCGAGCCGGCGGGCCTCCGTCTTCTTCGCTGGACACCGGCAATCGGACGGGGCTGCGGGATCCGTCCCGCTGGCCTTCGGATTGGCCGCGCGGCCTGCGTGGTTGAGGTTCATACCGGCCAACGCGCCGCCCTCGTGGATCGCGGTGCTGATCCTCCCGAGATCGAGCGCGCTGTCGGGAGAAGTGATCGAGAGCTGTTTCGGATGTTCTCGGCCTTCCCAAGCGACGGGTACGGGCTCGATCAGGATCAAGCCGGCGCCCCCGCGCGAAACGCGCCTGTAGAAGTGGAGGTGTCGCTCGGTCGCGTGCCCATCGGGCGTCCCGAATCCTGTTTTCACGGGCGCCATCCACAGGCGGTTCCGCATGCACAGAGTCCCCTTTTCCCAGGGATCCAGAAGGTCGGCCATTTTTCCCTCCCCATAGCAGAGGCGCCCGCCGAATACCGGCAGCTTCGAAACCGGAAACCCGCGCGTCCTCACGTTCTGCAGATCATGACCTTCGACCGCCCGGCCGGCGCGAGCACCTTCCGGACGCTCGTGAAATACCCCTCGAGGAAGCGCTGCTCTTCGCGGAGGAAGGCCCTGGCCCGTCCCGCGCCGATAACGGTGAGGCGCACGGTGAACAGGAGCCTGACGACCGGGTTCGCCGGCACGTCGTGCTCCATCATCAGGAAGGCGCCGCCGGGTCTGAGCACCCGGACGATCTCCCTCAAGGTCCTGTCGCGGGTATCGCCCTTCAGTTCGTAGAAGGCGTGCGAACAGGTGACCGCGTCGAAGCTCCCGGCGGCGAAGGGCAGACCGCCGGCGTCGGCCTCCACCAGGTGAATGTTCGGAAGCCCGGCGGTCTTGCGCCGCCCCGCCTTCAGCATCCCCCTGGAGAAATCCGCGCCGACGACCCGGCCCTCGCCGCCGATCTTGTCGCTCAGATACGGCAGGAGGGTCCCGGTGCCCGTGCAGAGGTCGAGGACCTTCCCGGACCGGCCGGCGTGCACCTGCTCTGCCAGAAACCGCCTGGCGAGGCCCTGCCTGTCTCTGGAATGCAGGGCCACGAACCGGTCGTAGAAGCCTGAGAACACGTCGTAATAGACCCGCCTCATCCGTTTCATTTTCTCGACCTGCGGCGCCTCCTACTCGTCTTCGTGGTCGTGGCAGTGGTGAAGCTCGCCGCCGCCGCAGCCGTTGCCCGAGGCATTCAAGGTTCCGTCGAGGTGGGCGCGCACGAGGTCGTCCGGCTGGGACGGCCCCTCCACGCCCAGGACCACCTCGATGCCGTAGGCCTGGAACATCTGCACGGCGCGCGGTCCCATGCCGCCGGCCAGGATGGTGGTGGCGCCCTGGTTGCGGATCCACATGGGGAACGCGCCCCGTTCGTGCGGCGGAGGCACGGCCACCTCCTTGCCGGAGATGGTCCGGCTATCCGCGTCCACACCGTAGAACGCGAAGCTGTCGGCGCCGCCGAAGTGGCTCGAAAAGGTATCGTTGACGAGAGGAACGGCTATCTTGGTCATGTACGACCTCCTGAAGTGATGATGGATATCGATGGATTCACGGTATCGTTTCCCTATGCTACGCCGCCGGGCGCTTCTTCGTGGTGCCCGTCGGCGTCAGGCTTTTCTGTACAGTCCCAGGTCGTGAAGCTCGCCGCTGGCGCGGGCCGTCCTTTCCAGGCCCTGCTCCTCGAGGAAGGCGTCGGCCCATGCCATGGTGGCCGGACCGTGGGGGTGTGTGCGGCCCTCCGCTTCGTGGACGCGCGCCACCAGTTCGAACCCGGCGTCGCTGAAATCCGCGACGACGAGGTACCCGCCCGGCCTGAGCGTGCGCACCATTTCCTTCATGACGGCGGCGCCGTTGTCCAGGTGGTGAAGGACGTCCATCATGGCGCAGGACGAGAAGTGGCCGTCCGGAAAGGGCAGGGCCTCAGCGTCGGACAGGACGAATCGGATGCGCTCGTCGAGCCGCTCCCTTCCGGCCAGGAAGGCCGCGAAGGACTGGTCTTCCGCGTTGACGTCCACGCTGACCACGTCGAGCCCCCGGCGGGCCAGCGCCATGGCGAGGAGGCCCTTGCCGGTGCCCACGTCCAGGACGCGCCCCCGGGTGGGTTCGACCGCCTCGGCCACGAACCGGGCCGCCTTGAACCGGTCGTGACCCAGGCTGAGGTACTGCTGGGTCCTGGCCTGAAAGTGGGCCCATACCTTTGCGACTTCGTCCGGCTTCACGCGTCACCTCGTTTTCTGCTGTGCGTCATATCGTTGTCCACCCGCCCTGCTGTGCGGGCCTTCCTTCACCGTCCGGCCTTGCGGGCCTCGGCCCGCTCCACGGCCTCCAGATGGTGTTCCGATCCCTCGCGCACCATGAAGGCGGAGCAATCGGGACACCGCATCTTCATGCATGGGACGCCCGCCTTGTGCGGTTCGCGGCGGCCGCACCGCAGGCACACGCAGTAGCCCCCGCTCCCCATTTTTCTCTGCCTGTTTTCCTTGACCATGTCCTCACCTCCTGCCCGGCGTCTGCCTGGCCGGTTCCGCGCCATGCCGCCCCGGTTTCGGCCGGAGAACCTCTTCGTGCAGAGCCGCGAGCATCTCGCGGGCCTGCCTGTCCACGGACTCCAGCATCCAGGCATTGATGCGCGGCGTCCCGTCCGGGTTCAGATAATGTTCCAGGGGATGCCGGATGCTTCCGTCAAACACGTACATGGCGCCCGCCGTGGCGCAGAATCGGCCGGGGCGCGCCTCGAAAGCCAGCGTGTAGTATATGGACACAGGCATGCCCTCATGGGGTATTTCGAATGTTTCCCCCACCACGATGCAGTGGGGTTGCGCCTCGCCCACGATCCTGGAATCCCCTCCATTTTTCTGCGTCAGCCAGTTCCTGGCCCGCTTCATGAGTTCGGCGGGCGATGCCCCCGGAACCTCGGTCACGTATACGTATTGGACCCGTCCCACGTCGTTCATCGGCAGTTTGACCGGCGTAGCCGCCAGCAACCCGATTGCCATAAGACCCACGAACAGCGCGCATCGTATTCTCATCGGACCCCCCTTTTCTCTACCAGCCGAACGCCATCAGCGCCCCGCCCAGCGCCAGTCCGGCCGCGAGGTTCACCGCCTTCACCTTGACGAACTCCCGGCGCGACTCGGCCAGCAGTGGCAGCATGCCGTGGCCGTCCTGGACCACGCACGAGGCGGCCAGAACCGAAAACGGCAGGGCGCCCTGCGCGAAGAGCGTCAAGAAGACCATGTGGGGCCCCGATTCCGGAATGATCCCGACGGCCGCGGCCACCACGAGCGCCCAGGCCCTGTGGGCTTCGATCCAGGCCTGCAGCGGGAGGTCGGCGGCCTTGAGCCACGCGAGCGCAAGGAGCACGCCGAGCACCCAGAGAAATATCCTCGGCAGGTGCTTCTTCGCCACGTGGCCGTAGAGGTGCTCCTCCAGAAAGTGTTCGGGCGCGAGGAAAGTCACCGACAGGGCCGCACCGGCCACGAGCAGTACCGTGACCCGGACCCAGTTCCACTGTTCCGGGCCAATCCAGCCGACGGCCACGGCCACCAGGAAGAGCCCGAGGGCCGTGCACAGGACAGCCCGGGGAAAGCTCATCGCGCGGAGCGAGTCTCGCCGCAGGGCCGCCATCGCCGGTCCCGGTTCGTCCGGGTGCAGTTCGATGCCGTCGGGGCACGATTCGCACCCGTAGAAGCGCGGCCGGCCAAGCCGGTCCACCGCCGTGCCCACCGCGAGGCCGTAGACGAACAGCAGGGCGAACAGGAACACGGCCTTCTTCGGAAAAAGCGCGAGCATGATGAAGGCCTCGTCCCCGCTGGAGGCGATCATGGCGCCGGCCAGGGCGCCGAATGTGATGAGGCGGTGGATGTAGAGCGTCACGTTGGTGAAGGCGCCCAGGCAGCCCGGCACCGTGCCGACCAGGGTCACGGAGGCGGTTCGCCCCATGCCTCCCCGTTTGAGCCACGCCCCCATGACACCCGCCGTGACGACCTGGCCGTACTCCACGAGGATCATCATGACGAACACGAATCCGGTGACCATCAGGGATTCGGCCAGTACGTCGCTCGCCCATGCCATGCGCCGCTCCCCTACGAATCCGGTTCCGCCGGTTCGGCGGCTGCGTAGTACAGCCGGCCTTCCCGCCGGAACCTTCGGATCGCCTCTTCGCGCTGGTAGTCTTCCAGCACGCGGCGGACGGTCCCGCACCGGATGCCCAGTCCCGCCACGATTTCGTTCAAGGTGCACGGCCTTCGCCGGAGCAGGGCCATGATGGTCAGCGCGTCTTCAGCGGCCTCCGGGTCATCCTGCGGAGGGTGTCCGGAAAACTCGCACACCACGTCGGCGCACGGCGCGAAGCGGTTTCTCAGTCTTTCCAATCGGCCGCGCTCCAAGGTCAGGGCGTCCGGCGCTCCGCCGGGGCGGATCGGTGTGTTGAGGTGGATGCAGTCGGGGCGGATCTTCGCGGCGGCGTCCGCGATGGCCTCGAGGCGCCCCGCGGCGTCCGTCTTCCCGGCCAGCACCATGACTTCCAGCCAGATGGGCCCCGCATACCGCTCTCTGAAAGCGATGAGCCCGCTCAGCACCCGGTCGAAGGAAAGCCCCTCAACGGGCCGGTTCACCCACTGGAAGAAGGCCTCGTCTCCCGCGTCCAGGCTGGGCAGAACCGCGTCCGCGAGGGCGGCCGCCCGCCAGACCTCCTCGTCCCACAACAGGGACCCGTTCGTGAGCAGGACCACGGGGACGTCCGTCCCGGTCTTGATTTCTTCGATGAGATCGCCGAAACGCGCTTCAAGGGTGGGTTCGCCGCTGCCCGCCAGCGTGACGTAGTCGGGCCGGGAACGCTGGACGCGGTCCCGAACCTCGCCGGCCAGGGCGCGGACGTCGCAGAAGGCCGCTCGTTCGAGGGTTTTGCGGGTCGTGCGGCCGAGCTGGCAGTAGACGCAGTCGTAGGTGCACGTCTTGAAGGGGACCAGGTCCACGCCCAGGCTCCGCCCCAGCCTGCGGCTCGGCACGGGGCCGTACACCCTCGTCTGTGTCGGCTCTGATCCCGTCGATCCCATGGGTCCGGTTCTGAACACGCGATTTCCCCCCAACTGATGAGGTTGCTCCGGGTAAGCGGAACGTCAGCCCGCCGTCACCCTTCCGATGCAATCTTCGCTTCCAGGCGCGAGATCCGATCTGCAAGATCCTGCAGGACCTCCCAGGGGCTCGCGCCGTTGAGATCTCCCGCTGTTCCGGTCTGGGATTCGGCTTCGAGGCGCGAGAAACGTCCGTCCCTGCGTCCTCCGCGGCACCTTCCGCGTCCGCCGCCCCAGACATCGCCGCCCCGGCCGGCGCCCCTGAACAGGCCGCCCCCGGCCGACCAGCACCACCCGCGTCCGTACCTCTCGTTCCGGTTCATCGTTCACCTCCTCGCGATCCGGGGACCTCGTCCCCGTTGCACCGGCAAGCCCGGCCGCGCCGCCGGGGCCCGCCGTGGACGGGACACGTCCCGTCGGCGCCCGGCTCGAACCGCACCGGGCCGTCGCTCACAATGACGGCCTTGCCGTCCAGGATGGCCTCCGCCACCTTGGCGCGGGCCCGCTGGAGGATTCGCCCGAAGGTCACGCGCGACACGCCCATGCGCTTCGCCGCCTCCTCCTGGTAGAGCCCTTCCCGGTCCGCGAGCCTCAAGGCTTCCAGTTCGTCCACCTGCAAGGAGAGCACCTCCAGCTCCGTCATCGGGATGCCCAGCGGCTTGAGCCCGTGAATCCTCGGATGCTTCGCGACGTGTCTCACCCTCGCCGGTCTCGCCAAACGACCCTCCCTTCGAGGCCCGGTTCGGCCTCAGGTTATGAACATATGTTCTTTTCGTGACCGTGTCAAGAGGGGGCGCGGATGAAACATGGGGTCTCACAGTGAGACGGTGAGGCGGTGAGAAAGGGAAGGGCTAAAGCCTAAGGCCGAAAGGCTAAAGAGAAAATAGAAACGGCTGGGGGCGGGTCTTCGAAGGACTGCCTGCAACTCGATCACTATTCACTTGATCACTCGATCACTCCGAACACACAGTGAGGCAGTGAGGCGGTGAGGAAGGACATTTGGGAATTGGGATTTTGGATTTGGGATTTGGAGACGGCGATGGACGGGCCTTCGAAGCAAAGAATCTCACCGCAGAGACGCCGAGGACGCAGAGAAAAGATTGAGAAAGCCTAATTGATACTTCGGTAGACGGTCGACCTTTGCAGGGACGCAGAGGGAATGGAATGATGGCCT
>JBJKRE010000152.1:0-7867 GCA_046704825.1 Acidobacteriota bacterium | reverse complement strand
TACGCCCAGGCGACTTTCCCGTCCGTCTCCCGATTGTACAGCGAGCCCGGCGTGGCCGTGGCGATCGGACTGCAGCTCAGGATGTCTCCCCGGCCGAACCGGACTCCGTCGGAGGAGCGCAGCGGGCGGCCGGCGGGGTCCTCGGTGACCGTTTCCGGTATGCCGATGGAGGCCCCCGGTTCTTTGAGGCGGACGGGTGAGCCGAGAGGCGCGTCCACGCGGGTCCGGATGTCGGCGTGAGTTATGCCGTCGAAGTCCCCGTCCCTGTATAGTTGACCGAACACACCGTCGCCGGTCGTCGTGAAGACCACTCCGACGTAGGTCCGCTCGGTGACCGCCCGGGTGGAGGCTTCGGCCACGAGGCACCGGAATGTCGTGACGATCGACCGGCTCGCCGACTGCTGGAGGATTCGCCCCATGACGCCGAATCCGATGATCATGAGCATGGAGGCGACGGCCAGGCCGCAGACCACTTCGAGGAGCGTCACCCCCTCTTCCCCGGTATGGACCGCTCGTTCCCTTTTCATGACCTGCCCTCCGAAAGAAGGGGCGGCGGCAAAAGCCGCCGCCCCGGGTTCAGATCCAAAGGCTTACAGCGTGATGTGGGGCCTGAGCCGCTCCATGGTCTTCGCGCCGATGCCCTTCACGTTCTGCAGCTCGTCCAGCTTTTTGAATCCCTTGTGCTGGGTCCTGTAGTCCACGATCCGCTGGGCCGTCTTGGGGCCGATCCTGGGCAGCGTGGCCAGCTGGTCCGCGGTGGCCTTGTTGATGCTGATCTTGCCGGCCGGCTGGGCCTTGACCTTGCCCCTGGCCGCCCTGGCGCTCGAGGCGTGGGTGCCGCCCTTCGCCGGGGTTCCGGCGAAGACCGTGAGGGTGCCGGGCCCCACGAGGGCCGTCAGGGCCACCAGACTTACCACCGCCATAGCCTTTTTGAAGTTCTTCATCGTCCCGTCCTCCTGTTTGGGCGGCCTCGGCCGCCGGGTCCACCTTGGGTTTCACTCTCCGTCCGACGTGTACCGTCCCGCCTCTGTGAGCGCCGGGACGCCATGGCAAGCGCACAGACCGTGCCAGGTCCGGGCGTATGGTAGCGAAAGTCCCGAGGGCGCTG
The DNA here is from genome assembly GCA_046704825.1 of Acidobacteriota bacterium. Taxonomy (GTDB): domain Bacteria; phylum Acidobacteriota; class UBA4820; order UBA4820; family DSQY01; genus CAVRTJ01. Next base: position 6,759 of record JBJKRE010000152.1, on the reverse strand, counting down.
GATCCGGTGGGGCAGTGGCCGCAAACGGCCCCCGGCCCCCAGGCGTCGTCCGATTTTGACGGAATGCGATAGACCCGAATTCTATCAGGGACTTACGGTGGTGCCTGAGAGTGACGCAGCAAAACGTGTGCGGGATCGCCTGGGAGCGTCTTAAGTTCCTGAGAAGGGGGCGGGTATGCCCGCGGTGTACCCCGGCCGGTCCGGTCGCGCACGAGGTTTCCGGCTGGCAGGGTCCTTGCGGTCTGCACCGCGGGAGGTGACGCATGACGAATGACCCCGTCGGAATCAAGGAAATGCCCGCAGAGGAGCGCCCGAGGGAGCGGTGCCTCCGCAGGGGGCCGGGCGCCCTCAGCACCACGGAACTCCTCGCGATCCTCATCAGGACGGGCAACCGCGGGACAACCGCACTCGAGATGGGCCGGCGGCTTCTGGCCCGCTGCGGTTCGCTCCGGGGTGTGAGCGCCATGGAACCGGGCGAACTGGCCCGGATCGCCGGCCTCGGACCGGCCCGTGCGGCCCAGATCGCGGCGGCCCTCGAGCTGGCGAGGCGCTTCGCCGAGGAGGAGATCCGACTGGCGGAAACGCTGGGCGGGGCCGAGGACGCTTACCGGTTCCTGAGGCCGAGGCTGAGAGACCTGCCCCACCAGGTCTTCGCGCTGATATTCCTGAACCAGAAGCACGGGGTACTGGCCTACAAGGTACTCTTCAGGGGAACGGTGACCGCCAGTTCGGTGCACCCGCGGGAGGTGGTCAAGGCCGTCCTCCGCGAGAACGCGGCCGCCGCCATCCTGGCCCACAACCACCCGTCGGGCCACGTGAGCCCGAGCCCCGACGACATAAGGCTCACCGAGGACCTGTCCAGGCTCCTGGGCTACATCGACGTGCGGGTGGTCGACCACCTCATCCTGGGCGGGAACGGCTATTTCAGCTTCGCCCGCGAGGGGCTGCTTCATTTGAGAGTGATCGGGTGAAAAGTGATCGAGTGATCGAGAGGGGGGCGGGCCTTCGAAGAAACCGTGAATAGGAGAGTAGGGAAGCAGGCGAATCCGGCGGGGGCAGGCCTTTGGAGGCTGACGGCGGACCGCAGACCGCCGACGGCCGGGCGCGGCGCATATGGGGCCTCCACGCTCCGCAATAGCCGCGGGAACGACTATCAGGGGGCGACTTTCGACGGGACCGTGACCAGGAAATCAGGTGAGATCGTAGGGTGGACCCGAGGGCCACAGGCCCGAGCGTCCACCATTCAAATAGCCAAACGGGCGGATGGTGGACGCCGCTTCGCGGGGTCCACCCTACTTCATTCCAGAATCACGCGTCTCCCGTCCTCCCATCCTCCCTGTTCACCGCAGCCGGGAAGAACGTGGGCGGCGGATCAGAGGTTTCGGAAGACCTCGCGGGCGGCGTCCAGGGTGCGGTCGATATCCGCGTCCGTGTGCGCCGTGGAGACGAACCCCGTCTCGTACTGGCTGGGGGCGAGGTAGACGCCCCGATCGAGCATGCCCCGGAAGTACCGTCCGAAGGCAGCGGTGTCGGACTTTGTCGCGGAGGTGTAATCGGTCACGGGGCCGGGATTGAAAAAGCCGGTGAACATGGAGCCCATGCGGTTGCCGCAGAAGGGCACGCCGGCTTCGCCGGCGACGGCCGCGAGGCCGTCGGCGAGCTTGGACGTGCGGCTTTCCAGCCGGGCGTAGAGCGTGTCGCGGTCGCGGTCGAGCACCTTGAGCATGGCGAGACCCGCGGCCATGGCCAGGGGGTTGCCGCTCAGGGTGCCCGCCTGGTAGACGGGGCCGGAGGGCGACACCTGTTCCATGAGGTCGCGCCGGCCGCCGTAGGCGCCGACGGGCAGGCCGCCACCGATGATCTTGCCGTAGGTGACCAGGTCCGGGATGACGCCCGTCCGTTCGATCACGCCGCCCAGCGCCACGCGGAACCCGCTCATGACCTCGTCGAAGATCAGGACGACGCCCTCGCGGAGCGTGATCTCGCGGACCTTTTGGAGGTATCCGGGCGCAGGCAGGATCGTGCCCATGTTGCCGGGCAGGGGTTCGAGGATGAAGGCCGCCACCTGCCCCGGGTTGGCCCGGCAGGCCTCCTCTAGGGCGGCGGCGTCGTTGTAGGGGATGACGATCGTGTCCCCGGCCAGCGAGGCGGGGACGCCCGGCGAGGAGGGCGTGCCGAAGGTCAGGGCCCCGCTTCCGGCCTCCACGAGCAGGGAGTCGGCGTGCCCGTGGTAGCAGCCTGCGCACTTGATGATCTTGTCGCGACCCGTGGCTCCCCGGGCCAGACGCAGGGCGGACATGGTCGCTTCCGTGCCGGAGTTCACCATGCGGACCATGTCGAGGAATTCGAGCCGGCCGCACAGCCATTCCGCCATCTCGACTTCAAGGCGCGTGGGGGCGCCGAAAGACGTGCCGAGCGGCAGGGCCTCCTCCACGGCCGCGCGAACCTCGGGATGGTTGTGCCCGAGGATCATGGGCCCCCAGGAGCCGACGTAGTCGATGTATTCGTTGCCGTCCTCGTCGTAGAGGCGCGATCCGTCGGCTTTGGCGATGAAGGGCGGCTCGCCGCCCACCGAGCGGAACGCCCGGACAGGCGAATTGACGCCCCCGGGAATGCACCCGGCGGCCCTCTGCATGAGCGTCAGACTCTTGTCTCGTTTCACGGTCGTATCTCCCCTGGTTCGATTGGCCCGGACAGTAAAGATGCCGGAGGGCGGCCGCGCCCCCCGGCATCCGGAAACACGCGGCGACGGTGCGCGCCGCAGCGGCGGGCTCAGGCCTTTTCCTTCTCTTCCTGAGCCGGCTGGGCCTGGGCCGCGACGCCTAGCTTCGTGCGTATCTTGCCTTCGATCTCGTCCATGAGGGCGGGATTGTCGTTGAGGTACTGGCGGGCGTTTTCGCGGCCCTGTCCGAGGCGCACGTCACCGTAGGAGTACCACGTGCCCGCCTTGTCCACGATCTTGTTCTCCACGCCGAGGTCGAGGACGTCGCCGGCCTTGGAGATGCCGGCTCCGTAGAGGATGTCGAACTCGGCGACCTTGAAGGGCGGGGCCAGCTTGTTCTTGGCGACCTTGACGCGCACGCGGCCACCGATGAGGTTGCCGCTGGATGCCTGGATGTTGGCGATGCGCCGGATGTCCAGCCGGACCGAGGAGTAGAACTTGAGGGCGCGACCACCCGTGGTGGTCTCGGGGTTGCCGAACATGACGCCAATCTTCTCGCGCAGCTGGTTGATGAAGATGATCATGGTGTTGCTCTTGCTCACGATGCCCGTGAGTTTCCTGAGCGCCTGCGACATGAGCCGGGCCTGCAGGCCCACGAAGCTGTCGCCCATTTCGCCTTCCAGCTCCGCCTTGGGCACGAGGGCCGCCACCGAGTCCACGACGATCGCGTCGATCGCCCCGGAGCGCACCAGCGCCTCGGCGATCTCCAGCGCCTGTTCGCCCGTGTCGGGTTGGCTGATGAGGAGGTTGTCCACGTTGACGCCCAGCTTTTCGGCGTACTCGGGGTCCATGGCGTGCTCGGCGTCGATGAACGCCGCCATGCCGCCCTGCTTGTGGACTTCCGCCACGACCTGGAGGGCGAGCGTCGTCTTGCCCGACGATTCGGGGCCGTAGATCTCCACCACCCGCCCGCGGGGCAGGCCGCCGATGCCCAGCGCCAGGTCCAGGCTCAGGCTGCCCGTGGGGATGGCCGGCACCTTGACCTTCGCGCCGCGTTCGCCCAGGCTCATGATCGAGCCCTTGCCGAACTGCCTCTCTATCTGACTGACCGCGGCCTCGATGGCCTTCTTACGCTCTTTGGATATTTCCATTGTGCCCTCCATCCTTGATTATGGCCTCAGCTTGAGACGTTCCGCTCCGGAAATCAACACCGACGTCTCATCAAGAAACGTGCCAGAGGTGGAACGCACGCTCGACGCAACGGCTAGAAGTGGTCCTCTTCGGCCAGCGCGAGGTAGATGACGGCCTTCTGGGCGTGCAGGCGGTTTTCCGCCTCGTCGAACACCACGGAATGCCACGAGTCGATCACCTCGTCGGTGACCTCGTCGCCTCGGTGGGCGGGCAGGCAGTGCATGAAGATGGCGTCCTCCTTGGCCAGCGCCATGAGCCTGGCGTTGACCTGGTAGGGACGGAAGATGGCCTTGCGCTTCTCCGTCTCCGACTCCTGTCCCATGGAGGCCCACACGTCCGTGTACACCACGTCTGCCCCGTCGACGCCTTCGTTTATGTCGTTTGTGACCGTCATTGTGGCGCCCGTCGCCTTGCCGTCCTCGCGCGCCACCTCGAGCATCTCCGGCTTGGGCTCGAAGCCCTCGGGGCAGACCACGCGGACGTTCACGCCGGTCTTCGCGCCGCAGAACATGAGGGAGTTGGCCACGTTGTTGCCGTCGCCCACAAAGGCGAGCGTGAGTCCCTTGAGGTCGCCCTTCTTCTCGAGGACGGTCATGTAGTCCGCGAGCGCCTGGCAGGGGTGAAGAAGATCGGACAGGCCGTTGATGACAGGTGCCTGGGCAAACTCGGCCAGCTGCAGGATGGCCTCGTGGGAAAAGGTGCGGGCCATGATGACGTCCACCATGCGGTCGAGCACCCGGGCGATGTCGGGAACGCTCTCGCGCTTGCCCAGGCTGATGTCGGACGGACCGAGGTAGATGGCGTGCCCCCCGAACTGGGTCATGCCCGTTTCGAAGCTCACGCGGGTCCTCAGGGACGGCTTCTCGAAGATCATGGCCATGGTCTTGTTGGGCAGCTCGCCGGTGTACTTCTCGGGACTGGCTTTGATCTTGATGGCCGTGTCGAAAATGGTCTTCACGTCATCGACCGTCAGGTCGTGGATGGATATCAGGTCTTTGAGAATCATGTACGGCTCTCCTCGTGAGGGGCTGCTTCGCCTGTTCGGCGATTCGATCGTGTGTTCAAGAGTATGAGTATGCCATCAACGCGGCTGGCCCGGTACCCTCCGTCCGAAGCGGAGGGTACCGGGGGCCGGTCAGACTTTGGGAACGGTGGCTCTGCGTGAGATGGGCGCGCTCTTGTCGGACCGGGTGTGGACGATCCGCGTTCCGGCCCGCCCGTGGACCGCCTCCTGGAGATGGGCCGCGTCCGTGATGAGCACGCTCCCGCCCTTCCTGGCCAGGAACTGGACGGCGGCCTCGATCTTGGGCCCCATGGATCCCGGAGGGAACTGGCCCTCCTTCTGGTACTTCAGGATTTCCTCCAGCGAGACCTCGTGCAGAGCTTTCTGGTCGGGCTTGCCGAAGTTGACGTACAGGCAGGGCACGGACGTGACGACGAGCATCTCGTCAACGTCCAGTTCGCAGGCCAGCAGGACGGAGGTGCGGTCCTTGTCGATGACGGCCTCCACGCCGCGGTGCGTACCGTCCAGGTCCCGCACCACCGGGATGCCCCCCCCGCCGCCGGCCGTGATGATGGCGCCCGTTTCGTACAGCGCCTTCAGCGCGCCGACCGAAAGGATTCGTTTGGGTTTTGGCGAGGGGACGACCTTGCGGTACCCCCTGCCGCTGTCCTCCACCATGGCCCAGCGCTCGACCTCCATGAGGTGCTTGGCCCGGTAGGCGGTGTAGAAAGGCCCGATGGGTTTGGTGGGGTTCTTGAAGGCCGGGTCCTCGGCGTCCACTTCCACCTGCGAGAGCACGGAGAGCAGATCGCGCTGGACGTTCCGGCGCTGGAGTTCGTTGCTCAGGGCCTTTTCGAGGATGTACCCCATGCTGCCCTGGGTCTCGGCCACGCAGACGTCCAGGGGGAGGGGCGGCACCTTGGTGACCGCCTCCTCCACCCGGATGAGGTTCTGTCCGACCTGAGGGCCGTTTCCGTGGACGAGCATGAAGCAGCCGTACTTATCCAGGAGCGGTACCAGCTGGCGGGCCGCCTCGTCGGCGTTGGCCAGCTGTTCATGGATCGTTCCCTTTTCCGTGGCCTTGATCAGGGCGTTGCCCCCGAAGGCCACGAGCCCTCTCTTCTTAGTCATGACAGCCTACAGCAGCTTCTTCAGCGGCACTTCGAGCGTGGGCTGGCCGATCTCCTGCAGGTCGTAGGTGACCCTGACGGACGGCTTGTTGATCTTGATGATGCGGCCCAGGTCGATGGGCGTGGCGATGACCACCAGGTCGCAGTCGGAGGCGTTGATGGTCGCCTCAAGGTCCTTCATCTGCTGGTCGCCGTAGCCCATGGCCGGGAGCAGCACGCCGATGTCGGGGTACTTCTCGTAGGTGGCCTGGATGGAGGCGACGGCGAAGGGCCTGGGGTCGACCAGGTCGGCCGCGCCGAACTTCCTGGCCGCCATGACGCCGGCGCCGTACTGCATTTCGCCGTGGGTGAGCGTGGGGCCGTCTTCCACCACCAGGACGCGCTTGCCCGCGATGACGCCGGGATCGGTGACGGTCAGCGGAGAGGCCGCGTCGATCACCATGGCCTTGGGGTTGACGTCCGCGATGTCGAAGCGCACCTCGTCGATGTCGTCCGGGTCGGCCGTGTCGATCTTGTTGATGACCACCACGTCCGCGCGGCGCAGGTTGGCCTCGCCGGGGTGGTAGGACACTTCGTGCCCAGGGCGGTGGGGGTCGACGACCACGATCTCGAGGTCGGGGCGGTAGAAGGGCAGGTCGTTGTTGCCGCCGTCCCAGACGATCACGTCGGCCTCGGGGGCGGGCTGCGGCCGGCTGGCGTGGTTTTTCACAACCCCGGTGTCGCTTAATCCCCGGGGGGTGTGGGGGGCGTTCTCATCCCCCACCCCGCTAGGG
>JBJKRE010000151.1:0-12140 GCA_046704825.1 Acidobacteriota bacterium | reverse complement strand
CCCTGCGGTGGTCCTCCGGTAGCAGGGGCAGCATCTCGTCCAGTGCCACCAGCCCCGCGGCGGCGATGATGCCGGCCTGGCGCATGCCGCCGCCGAGCATCTTGCGGACGCGCCTCGCCTCTTCGATGAAGGCGGCGCTGCCGCACAGGAGCGAGCCTACGGGCGCCCCGAGTCCCTTGGAGATGCAGAACATGACCGAATCGAAGGGGCCGGCCAGGTCGGCGGCCGAAACGCGCAGCGCGTGGGCCGCGTTGAAGATGCGGGCGCCGTCCAGGTGGGACTTCAGCCCGTGCCGGCGGGCCGCTTCGCCCAGGGCGCGGCTCCGGGCCACGTCCATGACGGTGCCGCCGGCCAGGTTGTGCGTGTTCTCGAGGGTCAGGAGGGTGGTCCTGGCGAGGTAGTAGCTCGGCGGCCGGACGGCCGCTTCGACGTCGGCCGGGACCAGAACCCCGAACTGGCCCTTCACCGGACGGGGGAGCGTGCCCGAAAAGGCCGCCATCATGGCCATCTCGATGTTGTAGATGTGGCAGGAGGCCTCGCAGATGACCTCGTCACCGGGCCGCGTGTGCACCTTGACGGCGGTCTGGTTGGCCATGCTGCCGGACGGGAAGTAGAGGGCGGCCTCCTTGCCCGTCAGTCCGGCCGCTCGTTCCTGCAGCCTGTTGACGGTGGGATCCTCCCCGTACACGTCGTCGCCCACCTCGGCCTCGGCCATGGCTTTGCGCATGGCCGGCGTGGGCCTCGTCACCGTATCCGATCGCAGGTCAACCCATTCCTTGGACATCCGGCACCTCCGTGAAGGTCAAGAGTATAGCGCGCCGGGCGCCCGATAGAAACGGGATGGGGGAATGGTTATTTGGGATTGGGGAATTGGGATTTCGGATTTAAAGACGGCAGGAGAAATGCCTTCGAAGCAGCAGGCTCCTACCCGCCGAACGCGGCCGCAGAGATGCAGCCGCTGCAACGGCCCGTCTCCAGCCGTTTGCAAATCCAAAATCCAAAATCCCAAATCCGAAATGTCCCTCATCCCTCCAGCATGATGGCGCGCTCGAGTTCGGAGGGGTTGCTGGCGGCGGCCTTGGCGACCTCGAGGTCGACCTCGCCCAGCTTGACCAGGTCCAGCAGGTGCTGGTCGAAGGTCTGCATGCCGTACATTTCGCGGCCCTTCGCCATGTGGCCGGGGAGTTCGCCGCTCTTGGCGGGGTCTTTGATGCACTCCTGGATCGTGCGTGTGACCCTGAGGACCTCCACGGCGGGGATCCGGCCGATGCTGGACTTCCGCGGCAGGAGGCGCAGGCTGACCACGGCCATGAGAGCGTCGGCCAGGCGCTTCCGCACGGCCGTCTCCTGGTCGGGGGGGTAGAAGCCGATCATCCGGTTGACCGTCTTCACCGCGTCGGTCGTGTGGAGGGAGGCGAGGACGAGGTGCCCCGTCTCCGCGGCCTTGAGGGCCGTCTCGGTGGTCTCCGCGTCGCGCATCTCGCCGATCAGGATCACGTCCGGATCCTGCCTGAGCACAGCCTGGAGGGCTTTGGCGTAGGACGGCGTGTCGCTGCCCAGCTCGCGCTGGCTGATCACGGACAGCTTGTGGCGGAAGAGGAACTCGATGGGGTCCTCGATGGTGACCACGTGCGCGCGCCGCGTCTGGTTGATGTGTTCGATCATGGCGGCGAGCGTGGTGGACTTGCCGTTGCCCGTGGCGCCGGACACCAGGATGAGGCCGCGCTGGAGGTTGGCGATCTGCTCCATGACAGGCGGCAGGCTGAGCTCTTCGAAACCGAGGATGCTGATGGGGATGACCCTGAGCACGATCCCCAGGGACCCGCGCTGCCGGAAGATGTTCACCCTGAAGCGCCCGTGTCCCTCCAGCCCGTAGGACACGTCCAGCTCCGACAGCTCCGAGATCCGGTCGCCCCAGTAGGTGTGCCCCAGGATCTCTTTGACCACGGCCATGGTCTCTTCGGGCTCGAGCGGGTGGTACTTGACCTCCAGAAGGTCGCCGTTCACGCGCATGAGGGGCGGGTAGCCCACCTGCAGGTGAACGTCTGACGCGTTCTTCTGGATGGCGCTGATCAGCAGTTTGTGGAAGATGTTCACGTCCATGCCGGGGCTCCTCCCTGGCGCCAGAATAGCATCCTGGAGCCCCGTCCTCCAACCTTTACTAGGTCAGGGGCGTGTGCTATAAACGCCGCTTAAGGAGGAATCCTCACATGAGCGTGCCTGTTCTCGATCTGACAAGACAATACCGCCGAATTCAGGATGAAGTCCAACGGGCTCTCTCGGAGGTGTTCGAATCGCAGCATTTTATCCTCGGCTCCAACGTTTCGGGGTTGGAATCGGAGGTCGCCCGGCACCTGGGCGTCACCCAGGCGGTGGGCGTCGCGTCGGGCACGGACGCACTTCTCCTGGGCCTGAGGGCCCTGGGCCTGAAGCGGGGCGAGGGCGTCCTCACGTCGGCCTTCACGTTTTTCGCCACCGCCGGCGCCGTCCACAACGCAGGCGGGCGCCCCTTCTTCGCGGACATCGATCCGGAGACCTTCAACCTGTCACCCGAATCGGTGCGCCGGTTCCTGGAGGAGGAGTGCCGGAGGGGCGAGGACGGCCTGCCCGTCCACGACGCCACGGGGACGACGATCCGCGTCCTGCTGCCCGTCCATCTCTACGGCCTGTGCGCCGACATGGACGCGCTGAACGAGATCGCCCGTGCGCACAACCTCACGGTCCTCGAGGACGCGTGCCAGGCCTACGGTGCCACTTGCAGGGGCAGACGGGCGGGCGCCCTGGGCCACGTGGCAGCCTTCTCCTTCTTCCCCACCAAGAACCTCGGCGGGGCGGGCGACGGCGGCATGGTCACCACGCCGGACGATGCGCTGGCCGACCGGCTCCGCATGCTCCGCGTCCACGGCGGCAAGGCCCGCTACATCCACGAGGCCGTTGGGTACAACTCCCGCCTGGACGAGGTTCAGGCGGCGGTCCTCAGGGTCAAGCTCAAGTACGTGGACGAATGGAACGGCGAACGCCGCTCGCGCGCGGCCCTTTACCGGGAGGGACTCGAGGGCCTCGACGGGGTGAAGGCGCCCGGCGCTCCCGAAGGGTACGAGCACATCTACCACCAGTACGTCATCCGGACGACGCACCGGGACGAACTGAAGGCGTTTCTGGCGGACCGGCAGATCGGGTCCATGATCTACTACCCCGTCCCGCTCCACCTCCAGCCGTGCTTCCGATTCCTCGGGTACCGCGAAGGCGACCTGCCGGAGACCGAGCGGGCCGCGGCCGAGGTGCTCGCCCTGCCCATTTTCGCCGAACTCACCGGAGAGGAGATCTCCGAGGCCTGCGAGGCCATCCGGACGTTTCACGCCGGACGGAAGTAGATGCTGTCGGACCTTTCCAACGCGAGCCGGGTCTGGGCCGTGCTCGCCGTGAAGCCCCGCAAGGAGGATTTTTCGATCACCTACCTGCGGAACGAAGGGTACGTCGCCTACTGCCCCAAGCTGAAGGCCCAGGGAGCCCGGGAGTCGGTGCAGCCGCTATTCCCGGGCTACGTGTTCGCCCTGCTGTCCCCGAAGATGGAACTGCCGGCGGTCAAGTTCTTCCCGGGAATCCGGAAGCCCCTGATCTTCGGCGGCCAGCTCGCCTGCCTGGACCCTGAACTCATCAGCCGGTGGCAGGCCCGTGAGGGAGGCCACGGGTACATCACGCCCGAACCCCCGGCGGGGCTCAAGGTGGGACAGAAGGTCCGGGTCAGGGAAGGCGTGTTCACCGGCCTGGAGGGCACGGTGATAGAGAACCTTCCGTCCAGGGAACGGGTGCGCATCCTCTTGGACCACCTCGAGAACTCCATCCCGGTCGAGGTGGACCGGTCCCTGCTCACGTGACGCGGGCGCGGAGGGCGGATGCGGCGCGGGCGGCCGCACGGCGCCGGACCGCCGGCAAAGGGAGAGACCGTTGACGACGACCTCGAGATTCGGCGAAAAGCTGACGGTGGCTATCCTGGCGGGCGGACAGGGCACCCGCCTGTGGCCGCTCAGCACGCCGGAAAAGCCCAAGCCTTTCGTTTCGCTGGGGCCGCTCGGCACACTGTATGAAAAGACCGTGAGCCGTGCGGGGGCTCTGGAGCCGGCCCGCCTCGTCACCGTAGGGCCGCCCGAGCTGGAGGGGCACTGCCGGAGCCCACGCGCCCGCTTCCTGGCCGAACCCTGCGCGAGGAACACGGCGCCGGCCGTGGCGCTGGCGGCGGCGTACGCGTACGAACGGGACGGCGAAGAGGGTGCCCTGCTGGTGCTGCCCTCGGACCACCACATCGACGACACCGGCCGCTTCGCCCGCGCCGTGGAGCGCCTTGCCGGCGTGTGCCGGGCACACGCCGCGCTGGGCGTCATGGGCGTCGAACCGACGGGGCCCGAGACGGCCTACGGCTACATCAGGGCTGGGCGCGCGATGGGAAAGGGATTCGCCGTGGAGCGCTTCATCGAGAAGCCCGACAGGCCGGGGGCCGAACGTCTGCTCGCAGAGGGCGGCGCGACCTGGAACTCGGGCATGTTCTTCTTTCCCCTCGGGCCCCTCAGGGCGGGCATGGCGACGTGCGCCCCCGGGACCTGGGAGGCCGCCGAGGCGTGGCTGCGGCAGGGGGACGAAGGTCCCTACGCCGCGCTGGAAAAGATCTCCATCGACTATGCGCTCATGGAGAAGACCGACCGAGCCGCCATGGTGCCGGCCGACTTCGGATGGAGCGACCTCGGGACCTTTCCCGCGCTCTACGCGGCCCTGCCCAGAGACGCGGACGGGAACGCCGGGTGGGGCCCCGCGAAGGTCGTGGACTGCCGCGACTGCCTGGTCATCGCCGCGAGCGGGCCGGTCCTCGTCAAAGGCCTGAACGCCCAGGTGGTCGTGGACACGGCGGACGGAACCCTGACCGTCCCCATGGCCGAGGCGGGCGACATCCGCCGCTACGTCGAAAACCTGTCGGAGGAAGCCACGAGGTGACCGCCCCGCGGACGGCACGGCCCCAGGCCCCCGCCGGCGGGTCCAACCCACACGAGGAGGTTTCATGAAAGGCGTCATACTGGCCGGCGGCACGGGATCGCGGCTTTATCCCCTGACCAAGGTCACGAACAAACACCTTCTACCCGTGGGCCCCAAGCCCATGATCTACTACCCCATCGAGAAGCTGCTCGAGGCGGGCATCCACCATATCCTCATCGTCACGGGCACGGAGCACATGGGGTCGGTGGTGAGCCTGCTGGGCTCGGGCAAGGACTTCGGCTGCGCCTTCACCTACAAGGTGCAGGACGAGGCCGGCGGCATCGCTCAGGCCCTGAGCCTGGCCGAGAACTTCGCGGGCGGGGACGGGATCACGGTGGTGCTCGGCGACAACCTGTTCGGAGACCCCATCGCGCCCATGATCCGGAGGTTCGAGAGCGAGCAGGGCGGACGCGGGGCGAGGATCGCCCTCAAGGAGGTGGCGGACCCGCACCGCTTCGGTGTGGCCACCCTCGACGGCGACCGCGTCGTCAAGATCGAGGAGAAGCCGAAGGACCCCGAGACCCACTGGGCGGTCACGGGCGTGTACGTCTACGACGCCAGGGTCTTCGACATCATCCGGACGCTCAAGCCGAGTGCCCGGGGCGAACTGGAGATCACGGACGTGAACAACCAGTACATCGCCGGGGCCGAGATGGGGTACGATTTCCTCGAGGGATGGTGGACCGACGCCGGGACCTTCGAGAGCCTGGCGCGCGCCAACCAGTACGTGGGAGACGGCAGCCATGATTCATGACGTGAAGACGAAGAAGCTGAGGGTCATTCCCGACGACCGGGGGCGGCTCATGGAGATGCTCCGGGCGGACGACGACCTGTTCGAGACCTTCGGCCAGGTCTACCTGTCCACGACCTACCCCGGCGTGGTGAAGGCCTGGCACTACCACAAGCTGCAGAAGGACAACTTCGTGTGCGTCAAGGGCATGGTCAAGCTGGTCCTGGCGGACACGCGCGACGGCTCGCCCACGAAGGGCCAGATCGACGAGTTCGTCATCGGCGAGCTGAACCCCGTCCTGGTCCAGGTGCCCATCGGTGTCTACCACGGCTGGAAGTGCATCGGGACGAAGGAGGCCTTCGTCGTCAACCTGCCGACCAAGACCTACAACTACGACAGCCCCGACGAGTACCGGCTCGATCCCCACGACAACGACGTCATCGACTACGACTGGACCACGAAGGACAGGTAGGGAAATTCGGATTTGGGAATTGGGATTTTGGATGTGAAAGACGGCGAAGGACGGGGCTTCGAAGCGGCCGGCGGAAGCCGGCCGAACACCAGACACTAAACACTAAACACTGGACACTGGACACTAAACACTAAACACTAAACACTGGACCCTGCGCCGCCGACGCAAAGGACATCTGCCTTGGACTCACCATCCGCCACTGACCATTCCAGACTGATCCTGCTCGGCGCCGACGGCATGTTCGGTAAAGAGGCCCTGCCGGTTTTTTCCGCCGCCCGGTTCGTGGTGCATCCGGCCGACCTGCCCGACGTGGACATCACCGACCAGGCGTCCCTGGGTCGCTTCCTCGACGCCCACCCCGCCGACCTCGTGCTGAACGCCGCCGCCTACACGGACGTGGACGGCTCCGAAACGCACAGGGACCTGGCGCTCCGAGTGAACGGTCTGGGTGCACGCAACGTGGCCAAGGCGTGCCGGGCCCGGTCCATGCGCATGGTCCACATCAGCACGGACTACGTCTTTCCGGGCACGGACCCGGAGGGCTACGGCCCGAGCGACCCCGCCGGGCCCGCCGTCAACGCCTACGGGGAGAGCAAGCTGGAGGGCGAGCGGGCCGTGGCGGCGGCGCTGCCGGCGGACCGGTTCCTGATCTGCCGCACGCAGTGGCTCTACGGGCGCCACGGGAAGAACTTCGTGGACACCATCGCGGGCCTGGCCCGTTCGAAGCCCGAGATCCAGGTCGTCGACGACCAGTGGGGCGTGCCCACGCGCGCCGCCGACCTCGCCGAACAGATCGCGGCGCTCCTGGCCGCTGGCGTGTGGGGCTACGCGCACACGGTCGGCGGCGGCGGCCCAGTCACCTGGTTCACGGAAGCCGGGGAGATCGTCCGCACCCTCGGTCTTTCGTGCCGAGTCACGCCCTGCGCGAGCGACGCCTTTCCGAGGCCCGCCAGGCGCCCCTTGAACGCGTGGCTCAGAAACGAGAACGTGCCCCGCCACGCGGTCAGGCCCTGGCGCGAATCGCTGCGGGCGTACCTACTGGAGACCGCCCCCTCATCTTGACGCGTCGTGCGCTCCGGTATTCCCGTTCGCGGGCCGGATGGCGTTAACATAATAGTTCGTGTAGTATCGCCGTCGGACGTGGCGGCGGTTCCCCCGGAAGGATGCGGCGGGGGGAATCAGCGGCTTACGATTCACGCAGGGGAATGCATGGACATCCAACTGGCGCTCAAGCCCCTGGAAGACCTGGAATCCCGTCTTTCCGGCTTCTACGAATGGCTCAGCACGTGTTTCGCGGGGGATCCCGGGGCGGCGGGCCTCTTCTACCGCCTCTCCCGCGACGAGAAGTCGCACGTAGCGCTCATCCAGTACGAGAGGCGCATGTTCAGGAACGGCCTCGACAACGAGAGCCTGACGATGGACCCCGAGTCCGTCTTCGAAGTCCAGAAGAAGATTCAGGCCGTCCGGGACGCCCCGGCGCCGCCCGGGCTCGAGGACGCGGTTCTCCTCGCCCTGGAGATAGAGAACAGCGCGGCGGAGAACCACTTCAAGCTCGCGAACGGGCGCGTCAGCGGCACCATGTCCCGGCTGTTGTCCAATCTCGGCAGGGAGGACGCGCGCCACTACGAGGCGCTCCTCGCGTTTGCATCCGAACGGGGACTCCCGGTTCCCGGGGAAGGGAGGACCAAGTGAAGACGATCCTGGTAACGGGGGGCGCGGGCTTCATCGGCACCAACTTCGTGCGGCTCGTCCTGGCGGAGAGGCCCGGTTGGCGGCTGGTTGTTCTGGACGCGCTCACCTACGCCGGCAACCTGGAGAACCTCGACGGCCTGCAGGAAACATACGGAGACCGATACCGCTTCGTGCACGGCGACGTCACGGACGCGGATACGCTTGCGCGCCTCTTCGACGAAGAGCCCGTCCGGGGCGTCGTCCACTTCGCCGCCGAGAGCCACGTGGACCGCTCCATCCTGGGGCCTCTGGCCTTCGTGAGGACCAACGTCACGGGGACGGGGCGTCTCCTTGAGGCCTGCCGCGCGGCGTGGAAAGACGGCGAAGGCCGGTTCCTGCAGGTCTCCACGGACGAGGTGTACGGCGCCCTGGGCGACTCGGGATACTTCACCGAACAGACCCCCGTGAACCCCTCCTCGCCCTATTCGGCGAGCAAGGCCGCTGCGGACCACCTCGTCCTCGCCTACCACAGGACCTTCGGCTTCGACGCGCTCATCACGCGCTGCTGCAACAACTACGGCCCCTACCAGTTTCCCGAGAAGCTCATCCCCCTGATGATCGCCCGGCTGATCGACGGCCAGACCCTGCCGGTCTACGGCAAGGGCGAGAACGTGCGGGACTGGATCCACGTCGAAGACCACAACCGGGGCGTCCTGCTCGCCTTCGAAAAGGGACGGAGCGGACAGGTCTACAACCTCGGCAGCCGGTGCGAGAGGCGCAACATCGACCTGGTCATGCGGCTCATCGCGGAGGTGGCCGCGGCCGTCGGAAGAGAGCCGAAAGACCTGGAGAAACAGATCGCGTACGTCACGGACCGGCCGGGCCACGACTGGCGGTACGCCATCGACCCCGCCCGGTCCGAGCAGGAACTCGGATTCGAACCCGGTGTGTCCTTCGACGAGGGCATCCGGCGGACGGTCCGCTGGTACATCGACAACGAGGGCTGGTGGCGCCGCATCATGAGCGGCGAATACCAGGGCTTCGTCAAACGCCTCTACGGTGAACGGGCATGAGGTTTTTCAACGGGCGTGCGCGCCCCGGTGACGCCGAGCGGGGCGTTGAGGGGGACGCCTCTTCATGAAACGCATCCTGGTGACGGGCGGCGGCGGGTTCGTCGGCGGAAACTTCGTCCGGCTGGTGCTCGCCGAAAGGCCCGGCTGGCACGTGACCGTGTTCGACAGCCTCGGGGGCAGGGCGCACGTTCCCGTCCTGGAAGGGCTGGACCGGGACCACGACGGCCGCTTCGAACTGGTGCGGGGCCGGGTCACGAACGCCGGTGACCTGCAGGCCGTCTTCGCCGGGGAACCCTTCGACATCGTCGTCCACTTCGCGGCCAGGAACCCCTCGGGCCGGAACGCCGTCGAACCCATGACCTTCGTGGACGTCAACGTGGTGGGAACGGCCATGCTCCTGGAGGCCGCAAGGACGGCCCGGGCCGGGCGGACGGGGACGTTCCTCCACCTCTCCTCCTACGAGGTGTACGGCTCCAGCGCAGACGGAGTGTTCACGGAGGACCACCCCCTCAACCCGTCCACGCCCTACGCCGCCAGCAAGGCTGCGGCCGATCAGTTGACCCTGGCCTACCACCGGACTTACGGCATGCGCACGCTCGTGACACGCACCACGAACATCTACGGGCCCTTCCAGTCCCTCGACAAGCTCATCCCCACCATCGTGTCGAGCGTGGTCGAAGGGCGCCCCGTGCCGGTGTTCGGCACGGGCGAGAACCTTCGCGACTGGATCCACGTGGACGACCACAACAGGGGCGTCCTCATGGCCCTGGAATCGGGCTCGGCCGGGCAGGTCTACCACCTGGGTGCGCGGTGCGAGATCAGCAACATCGAGCTTATTAAAGAGGTGGTCACCGCGACGGCCGAACTGACCGGCGCGGATCCCGCAGCGGCGCTCGGCCTGCTCACCTTCGTGCGGGACAGGGACGCGCACGACGCGCGGCGTGCCCTGGACCCCTCGCGCTCCGAGCGGGAGCTGGGGTTCAGCCCCCTCGTACCTTTTCGCGAGGGGCTGCGCGACACGGTAAAATGGGTTCTAATGAACAGCGGGCGGGGCGACGGCCGGTGACCGCCTTCCCCCCCGATCATTTCTCTGCGGAGTGCTATGACATGACTGACCGGTCACTCAAAGATCAGACGACAGAGGTCGGCCGGGAGGCGGATGCCCGCAACGAACGCGTGCTCGACGCGGTGCGGGGGCTCATCGCGGCCTACGACCAGGCGGACCCGGACCAGGGGGAGATGCACGTTCACATCCCCACGACCGAAATCATCGAGTGGAAGGGCATGGCCAACATCTGGCATGCCAGTATCGATGAGTTCAGGGAAACGGTGGACGCGCGCAAGGAGGAGCCCACCGTCCAGGAACCCATCGAAGAGTCGGTGGAATGGCTGTCCGACCTCACGGCCCTGGTCCGCATGCGGGTGCGCACCTCCCTGCCGGACGGGCGCTCCTTCGAATCTCCCGCGCTATTCATCGTGACGCCGGACAGAACGGGTGCCTACAAGGTGGCCATGTCCTGGTGGGGCGCCTTCCCGAGCTGGTTCAGGGGCTGACAGCCCGCTGAGGCCGACGAGGGAGGCGCGGGGCGGCCGCCTGGCAGGCTGCTGAAGACCCCGCGCGGCCTGCGAGAGTTGTTCAGCAACCTGCTCTCACCTCAGCCGCGAAGCGGCTGCCGGGGGACCGCATGTGGAACCGTGACATCCTCTTCGTGCACGGCGCGTGGGAGGGCCCGTGGGCATTTCGTGCCTGGGTGGCCTACTTCGCGAGCGAGGGCTGGTCTGCGCGGACCGTGACCCTGCCCGGCCACGGCCCGGGTGAGAGCGCAAAGGGCTACGGCCTGACCGACTACGTCGCCGCGCTGGAAGAGGCGGTCTGGGACGATGAGCGGACCGTTCTCGTGGGCCACAGCATGGGCGGCTGGGTCGTCGCGAAGTACCTCGAGACCCACCGGGTCGCCGCGAGCGTCCTGTGTTCACCCCTGCCGGCCTCGGGCCTCCCGCAAAGAACGGTGCGAACCTTCATGTCCGTCGCCCCATGGCTTTCGATCAAGGCGCTTCTGTTTGGAGTTCCCCCCGCGCTGGACGACACGGACCTGATTCGGCGAATGTGCTTCACCGAACAGACCGAAGAGGACGTCGTCGACCGCTTCGCCGGCGAGAGTTCACCCGAAAGCCCTTCGGTGCTGCGCGAGATGGTGCTCATGCCCCTTCGCCTGCCCGGTTGGCCCAAAATAAGGCCCCGAAAGCTCTCCCGCCTCCAGAAGGGTCATCCACACCTCATCGTCGCCAGCGAAGCCGACGCCTTTTTCCGGCCCTCCGACCTGGAGTCGACGGCCCGTCTCCTTGGCGCCGAAATGCTGAGGCTTACAACCTCCCCGCACTGTTTCACGCTCACCCCCGAGAACCTGAACATCGCCGCCACCATCGACCGATGGCTTAACGAGAAGCTGGGCGGGGGCGGGGACGCGCAGTGATCGAGTTGTGGGCGGGCCTCCGAAGGAATAAGAGTGAAGAAGTGAAGAAGTCAGGAAGCGGAGGGTGTACGTGCCCAAACCGCTTGATCATTCTTGGTGCAGTCATTGCGAGGCCTTCATCGAAGGGCATTTGCGAAGCAATCCTTCACTCATTTGCGCCTGTCGGCGCGGTTAGGGGGTAAAGGGGAAAGGGTAAAGGGTAAAGGTGGAAACGGCTTGGGACGGGCCTTTGATGCGGCCGCTTTGCGGCTTCGCCGAATGTTAAATGCTCAATTATTAATGTTGAATTGAGGTACCTCAATCTATAATTCAACATTCATCATTTACCATTCCGCCGCCTGCGGCGGCTCCCGCCTGCCATCCACGTAGCGGCCGATGGCAATCGGCCGTTCGGCCGGCTCCCGCCGGCCGCTACAAAGGCATCCCATCTGCCGTCTTTCCTTTAGCCTTTAGCCCTCCGGCTTTAGCCCTCGGCAAGAAGTTCTTCCAACTCCCAATTCACCTTCCCTTCCTCCCATCCTCCCTGTTCATTCCTGCTTCAAGGGACTATCCCTCGCCGTTTTTCAAATCCGAAATCCAAAATCCCAATTCCCAAATTTCCCAATATCCCTCCCTTCCGCCTTCCCGACTTCCGGGTTACTATGGAGTCGTACCGCAAGGAAATACCGGAAGGAGGATGCCAGGATGGCTGAGAC
>JBJKRE010000150.1:0-3670 GCA_046704825.1 Acidobacteriota bacterium | reverse complement strand
GGCCGGGACAGAGCTTCCCGGAGGGACGGGGCGACCCGGGATAGCGTGGCGTCTTCCTGTCAACGTCGTCTCGCTTTGACCAAGGCTGCGATGGTCAGGCTCGGGGCGATGTCCGGCGAGCAGTGGGAACAGGGACCAACGAAGAGCCCCGGGTGGGGCGAATCCAGACCACAAATCCAGACCAGCGAATGTCGGCTCCCAGCAGGCGTGAGCAGCTGAGCAGGCCTGGCGCTTTCGCCGCGCGAAAATGTTGACGACGACCATGGGTCCGCGAATTGACGGCTTTTGCACATGGCCAGCTATCCGTAAAGGGGATGGCGCGGGCCAAGCGGGGCATCTCTTTTCGCTGACCAGATGCAATCCGGCCTTCCGAAATCCCTGGAGTCGGTTCTGCAACGCCTCTCGCGGGTCGTTTCACAATGGTCCCTTCGGCAACGGCGCCCAAGCCGTGTCGGGTCTCTCCGTCCCTCTCGCCAAGATTTCGTACTCTTGAGAGGTCGTTTTACTGGTGCTAAGCTCAGGCCTAACAGCAGGTCTTGACGGAGGCGTTATGCAGACGAAGTTCTCGGAAGATGTGATTCCGCTCACGGACATGAAAGTGAACCCTGGCAAAGTCATCAGGCACGCAGTGGATTCCCACAGACCCCTGCTGCTAACCAGCCGGGGGCGCGGCGTCGCAGTCATCCAATCGGTGAGCGACTACGAGAAGGCGGAGGAAGAGCGGGCCTTCATGCGCGCAGTCGTCGAGGGCCTTGCTGACCTTGATCAGGGGCGGGAGGTCTCGCTCGAGGAGGCGAAAGCACGGCTCGGTGTGAAGTAGGTCATGGCGACCGTAGCTCTTCGGTTCTCTGAGTCGGCCGTCCGCGATCTCGAAGACATCAAGATCTGGTATGAGGACCAAGGCGCGCCAGCGGCGGGGGATCGGTTCGTCTCCGAGATCTTCGCGCGGGTGGAGTCCCTGTCGACGCACCCTGATCGTGGTCGCATGGTGCCCGAATTCGGTCAACCGTTCCTTCGAGAGCTGATCCACCCGCCGTTCAGGATCGTATACCGCCGCGAGCCCCAGGGTGTTCGGGTCGTGTGTGTCTTGCGTAGTGAACGCCTATTGATGCTACCCCCACAAGACTGAACGTCCTGCAGAAAGTCGGTTTTCGGTAGCCGTCTTCTCCGGCTTCTCCGGCCGCGTGGGGCCTGACGGGGGCGTTGGCTACCGCGGGCCCGGTTGATGGCGAGGCAAGAAACACCGCGCAGGCGCCGGGCCGGGGTTGGATTGCGTCATTTCTTAGGACATGCGCGCACCTGTCCTCTTTTGACTTCGGTTTAGCACGGGGCGCTTGCCATCCGGGCACACTGCACCCGGGCATAGCGCTTGACGTTGAGGGCGAGCGCCTTCATGAGCACCGCAAAGGTGACCCGGGGTCGGCCGCGGGCCCAGAGCTTGGCCAGCCCGTGGGCCGTCTTCAGGGCCGCGTTGGTGGCCTCAATGCCGGAGCGCTGCTTGTAGGCCTGCTTGAATTCGGCCGTCTCTTGCCGCACCCGGGAAAGGGCGAGGGCGTAGTCGGCAAGGGTGAAGCGCAGCGTGGCGTCGTCGGGCTTGCCGGCGGGGCAGCTGTCCTTGCACTCGCAGGCGGCGCAGACCTGGCGGTCGAAGCGCGCGATCTGGCCGTCGCCTTTGCGGTTGGGGTACTGGCGGGTCGGGGCGTGGCCCTCGGGGCAGTGGAGCACCTCCAGGGTGTCCTCGGTGATCGCGAAATCCACCAGGGTCAGGTCATCGGGGTCCACGGTGCCCGGGGTGGGAGCCAGGAGCTCGACCCCCCGCTCCGCCGCGGCAATGAGGTTCTCGCCGCCGCTGTAGGCGGTGTCCGCCAGGACGGTCTGGGGCGTGATGCCGCGCTCGGCAGTCGCTTCGAGGAACGGCAAGAGGGCGTGCTGGTCGCTCTCGTGCGCGCCCTCCACGGCGACGTGGGTGATGAGCTCCACCGGGTTGTCCGGGTGGCAGGTCTCGGCGATCTGCACCTGGTAGCCCTTGCCCTTGTGGCGGCTGTAGGTGGCGTCGGGGTCCGAGGGGGCCTGCAGGGAGTCTGACCGAATCTCCTTGGGGTCCTTGGGGACCGCCACCGGGTCGGCGCCCTCCAGACGGAGCTCGCACTGCTCGTGAAAAAGCCGTACCAGCACCCGATAGGAGGCCAGGTGGCGGACCGCGTCATCGCCCGCGAAGCGTTCCACCAACCCGGCCAGGTCCCGCGCCGCCTGCTCCAGCCGGCGCCGGCTCTTCGGGCCGGTGGTGTCGGCGAAGTAGCCCTGGCGCTCCAGGTAGCGCTGTTGTAAGGCCTCGGGCAGGGCGGTGACCCGCTCGGGAACGCTCTTCTGGAGCCGTACGAGGAAGCGCTCGATGGTCTGGACGAACAGGCCCAGGCGGCTCAGGTGAACCATGTTCGAGGACACCTGGGTGGAATCGAGCCGTTGCACGTCCGTACGCAGCCCCAGCGTCTGGCGCAGCCGCGCGGTGATCGTGTCGAAGGTCGCCTGTGTGGCGGCGTCACCGGCCACCCGCTCGCGGAAGGTGTACATCGTGCGCTCGGAGAAGGTCCCCTCGCCCGGTGCGATCGCCAAGGCGTGCTGCACCAAGAGATCAAAGTGAAGCGCTTCGAACATCTGCGAATCGGTCAGGTTGCGCAGCTCCTTGATCAGACTCAACCCCACGAGGAGGGCCACCGGGACATTGGGCCGCCCCTTGCCGTCGGCGTACAAGTGGGCAAACGCGTCCTCGGGGATGTGGACCAGAACGTCATTGCGGAACACCTCGGCCCATGAGGACCGCAGTCTCTTCTGCAGAGGCTCTGGAAAAGCGGTACAGCCTTCGAAGAGCGACAGCTGTGAGCTGTTTTTAACAAACATGCGCGACTCCGTGGTGTCCTACGAGAATCATGCTGAGTCGCAATATTATCATAGGAAAGCCTCATCCAACAACTTCTACAGACCAATTAGATGGTTCCGCAACTGATGTTTCCTAAACTGACTTTCTGCAGGACGTTCAAGACTGACCCCTCCCCTCCAATTACAGGCATATCTGAAACGCTGGAGGCGCCGGACGAGCGAGGGCGGTTGCACTCAGGAGGCACTGCCCGCGACGGCGAAGGCCAGGAGCGCGTCACATCGCCTCGGGTGCCGCCGCGACCTCTTCGAGCCGCCCCCCCCGGCCGACCCGAAATCTCCGGTGCCGCCAGTGGATGGTGCGCCCGAGGAGGCTCCAGGCCCAGATCAGGGTGTTCAGGAGGTCATTCGCCGGGGCGAGCCACAGGCAGGGGGCGACGGCCCGGCAGCGGATGGTCGAGGCGTTGAGGAAGGCGCTCGTCCCCACGCGGACGGCGCAGGTCAGGAGGAAGAGGCCGACCGCGGCGGGGGAGAAGCGGCCCGCGAAGAGGAGGAGCGTCGCCGCGGAGACGCCGTGGGTGAGGACGGAGAGGGTGTAGCCGACCGGCCGTGAGACGCGCTGGGTGACGGCCCAGCGGAGCTGGTGGCGAAGGTACTCCCGAAAGCTCCCGGCCGGGGAGACGTGGTCGAGGAAGCCGGGGCAGAGGCTCACCCGGAGGCCCTGGCGGTGGACCCGGTTGCCGAGCTGGTAGTCGTCGGCCAGGTAGGGGAGCAGGGGCTCCAGCCCCCCGGCGCG
>JBJKRE010000149.1:0-3898 GCA_046704825.1 Acidobacteriota bacterium | reverse complement strand
GGGCATGCTTCTGATCTGGACGGGGGGCGATCGGCGGGAGGACTACGAGAAGTGGCTCCGAGCCGACGGCTGGACCGTGGAGCCGATTCCGGCCGACCCTTCTGGCACGACGGTGTTGCGCGCGATTGTTCCACGTGGAACATCCTGACTCCGCCCCTCGGTCTTCAGGTCCTGGAACGCATAACAGGTCCCTAGCCGGTCCGCCGGCACCTTCCCGGTGAGGCGCGAACACTTCCCGCGAAACCGCATGGTGTGGTACAAAGGACACCCTGGAGGTAAATCGTGGGCCAAGTAATCGCCGTAGCGAATCAGAAGGGCGGGGTGGGCAAAACGACCACCGTCATCAACCTGGGTGCGTCCCTTGCCGCGGCCGAGAAGAGGGTGCTGCTCGTGGACTTCGACCCCCAGGCGAACTGCACGTCGGGCCTGGCATCGACCGGAAGCGACGGCCGGGCGGACATTTACGGGGTTCTGTCGGGTTCCGTCGCGGCGGAGGACGCGGTGATCGCCTGCGGGCTTCCGTACCTGTTTCTGCTCCCCGGGTCCATATCCCTCGCGGGCGCCGAGGTCGAGCTGGCCGGGTTCGAAGACCGGGAGTACGTGCTGAAGCGCATTTTCGAACCCCTTAAGGAGGTGTACGACTACATCCTCATCGACTGCCCGCCTTCGCTCGGCCTGCTCACCCTCAATGCGCTGGTGGCGGCCGACCGGGTGCTCATCCCCATCCAGGCCGAGTTCTTCGCCATGCAGGGGGTCACCCTGCTCCTGCGGACGCTGGAGAGGGTCCGGGAAGCCCTGAACCCGGATCTGGCCGTCGGCGGAGTCCTCATCACCATGGTCGACGAACGGACCAACCTCGGGAAACAGGTGGCCAGCGAAGTCCAGCGCTTCTTCGGCCAGAAGGTGTTCCACACGTCCATACCCAGAAACGTCCGGCTCGCGGAGGCCCCGTCCTTCGGCAAGCCCGCCATCCTGTACGACATCGCCTCCCGGGGCGCCCAGTCGTACCTGCAGATGGCCAGGGAGTTCATGGCCCATGAATCCTAAGAAGGCCCTCGGGCGGGGACTCGACGCCCTGATCAGCGCCCCCGGACCGGAGCCCCGGCGGGTGCTCGAAGTCGAGGTCCACCGCCTTCATCCCAATCCCAAACAGCCCAGGACCCAGTTCGACAACGACCACCTGGGCGAGCTGGCCCAGTCCATCCGCGAGAACGGCGTGCTCCAGCCCATCCTCGTCCGCCCCCACGACGGCGGCTACGAGATCATCGCCGGAGAAAGGCGCTGGCGAGCCGCGCAGAAGGCCGGCCTGCAGAAGGTCCCGGTGCTCATCAAGGAGGTGGCCGACGCCCAGCTGCTGGAGCTGGCCCTCGTGGAAAACCTCCAGCGGGAAGACCTCAACCCCGTAGAGGAGGCCCGGGCTTACCAGGTTCTCACCGGGGACATCGGGCTCACGCAGGAGGAGGTCGCGGCCCGCGTGGGCAAGGATCGGGCGACCGTCGCCAATATGATGCGGCTCCTCAATCTGTCGGAGCGGGCCCTGGAGGCCCTGGAGTCCCAGATGATCAGCGTGGGGCACGCCAAGGCCATCCTGGCCAGGCGGCGCCGGGACGAACAGGACAGTCTGCTCGCGGCCATCGTAGCTAAAGGCCTGTCCGTCAGGGCCGCAGAGAGCTATCAGGTCAAGCCCCCGGCGGCCAGGGCCGGGCGCAAGGAGCAGGATCCCGATACCAAGGAGGCCGCCAGCCGCGTGTCCCGCCTGGTCGGGCTGCCCGTCGAAATCCGCAGGAAGAAGTCGGGCGGTGAAATGGCCATCCGGTTCCGGAACGAGCAGGAGCTGCACCACCTGTTTGAGTGGCTGCACGGGGATTCCAGGAGAACTTGATGATGAGTAAGAAACCGGTAGAAGTGGGACAGATCGGCGGTATGCTCGGAGACGGCGTGGTCATGGAAGGCACGCTCACCTTCAGCCAGACCTTTCGCGTGGACGGTGAGTTCAAAGGCAAGGTCCTCAGGTCCGACCGCCTTGTGGTTGGCGAAAAAGGCAAGGTGAACGGAGAGGTCGAGGTCAACAGCCTCGTGGTCTACGGGCGGGTGGACGGCCAGGTCAAGGTCAAAGGTGCGGTGGAGATCCACCCCAAGGGACGCATTGTGGGTGAACTCGAAATGACGTCGCCGGCCCTCTCGGTCATGGAGGGCGGGTTCCTGGAAGGCACCCTAAAGATGGGCGGCGCCTCGCAGGCCGGTGGGGACAAGTCCGCGTCCAGGCCCGGCACCCCGGGAAATCCCGGCGGAGCCAACGGTAAGCAGGGCGGCAAGTCATGAGCCAGAAGGCCGGCGCCGGAACCGAAAAGCCGGAGGCCCTCCACCGGAGTCGCAGGGCAGAGGCCGGGCGCAGGCTGCTCGTGGACGCGGCCGGTCGGAAGGGGATCGCCCTGTTCTTCTCGGGCGTGGAAGGCGGCTTGGACCGCTTCGAACCCGACCCGACCTTCTACTACCTGACGGGGGTCGAAGGTCCCGACGCGGCACTCGTCCTCCTGCTCGGTGGCGACAAGGCCCAGGAGACCCTCCTGCTCAGGCCTTCCGACCCCGGCCAGGAGCGATGGACCGGCAAGGTCCTGGCGGCCGGCGGACAGACGCCGTCGGCCGAGCCCGACGCCACGAGGCGCCGCGCAATGAATCGGACGGGGATGAACAGCATTGCCGCCGCATACGAACTCGACGCCGCACTCCTGAGGCCCCTGAGGGACGCCGAGATCATCTACCTCGACTTCCCGGTCGAGGGCCTGGACGCCCCGCTGGGCCTGGTGCACGCCTTCCACGACAGGCTGAAGGCGAGGTTCCCCCACATCGAGGTGCGGCACGGGGGCCGTATCGTCGCGGACTTGCGGCGCGTCAAGGACCGCCACGAGCTGGACCTGATGGAGCGCGCCATGGCCGTTACCGACGAGGCCCACGCCGCCGTGCTCAGGCACCTGCAACCCGGCATGAAGGAGTACGAGGTACAGGCGATACTGGAGTACGTCTTCCGCGCTTCGGGGGCCCAGTCCTGCGCCTTCCCGTCCATCGTAGGCTCGGGCCCGAACAGCTGCGTGCTCCACTACGCGAAGAACGATCGAGCGATGGCTGCGGGGGACCTGGTGGTCTGCGACATCGGCTGCCGGAAGGACTACTACTGCGCGGACATCACGCGGACCTACCCCGTATCGGGCCGGTTCACGAACCGTCAGGCCGAGGTCTACGAGACGGTCCTAGCCGCGCACGACGCCGCCGTGGCGGCCGTCCAGCCCGGCGTTCCGGTCAAGGACGTGCACAAGGCCGCCTACGACTGCATCAAGCAGGCCGGTTTCGAGCGCTACTTCTTCCACGGGACCAGCCATTACCTGGGCCTGGAGGCCCACGATGTGGGGTCCTACGAGCGTCCCCTCGAACCGGGTGTGGTCATCACCGTGGAACCCGGCATCTACATCGCCGCCGAGTCCATCGGCGTCCGCATCGAGGACGACGTCGTGGTGACGGTAAAGGGCGGCCGGATCATGACACACGCCCCCCGCACCGTGGCCGAGATTGAAAAGGCCATGTCGGCAAGACGCAAACAGATAATAATATAAATGTAGTTTGGCCCGTATCGCGCCGACCGCCGGGAGTTCGTCCGGGGCTTACTCCACGGTGACGCTCTTGGCGAGGTTCCTGGGCTGGTCCACGTCCGCACCGCGCTTCACGGCGATGTGGTAGGCGAGCAGCTGGAGCGGCACGACCGTCAGGACGGGCATCAGCATGGGGTCGCAGGCCGGGATCAGGAACACCTCGTCCGCGACCTCGCGAATCTTCTCGTCTTCGGCGTTGCAGACCGCGATCACTTTGCCGTCTCTTGCCCGCACCTCCTCGAGGTTCGAAACCA
>JBJKRE010000148.1:0-2894 GCA_046704825.1 Acidobacteriota bacterium | reverse complement strand
GAGGGCCACGCCCCAGGGCACACACGCCAGCAGCCCGAACAGGAGCGCCTTGAGGGTCCGCGTCATCTGCCGCACGGTGAAGCCGAAGAGTGCCCGCGTCGCATGGTCCAGCATCACGTCACCAGATAGGAAAAGACCGCCGCGAGGTTGTCGTCGAGCGGGTTCAGGATTTCCAGGCCCATGTCCCTCTCGGCCAGCAGGTCCACGAGCCGACGCCTGAAATCGGCCATGTCCGAGACTTCCACGTTCAGGCTGTTGCCGTCGCCGCTGAAGGCCACGGACTGTACGCTCGACCAGGGAATGAGCTCTGCGGCCAGCTCCCGGTTGTCCGAGCACCGGAGGAACACGCGCATGGGCCGGCTGGCGATGGCTTCGCGCACCTGCGGCACCTCGCCGGACGCCAGGAGCTTGCCGTGGTGGAGGAGCAGGATGCGCGCCGTCATGGCCTCCACCTCGTGGAGCATGTGGGAGGACACCAGGACGCAACGGCCCTCCTCACCCCACCGCTTGATGGCTTCGATCGTCTGGGCCCGGCTCGGCGGGTCCATGCCGTTGAGGGGCTCGTCCAGGAGGAGGACCTTCGGGTCGTGCACGAGGGCCTGGGCCATCTTGACCTTCTGGCGCATGCCCTTGCTCATGGCGCGGATGCGCTTGCCCGCCTCGGGGCCCATGGCCACCTCGTCGCAGGCCGCGCGGGCGCGCCTGCGCGCCTCGGCGGGGGACAGCCCCGACAGCCGCCCCATGTAGGCGACGAAGTCCAGCCCCGTCAGTTCGTCGTACATGTGATCCGGGCTCGGGCAGTACCCCAGGTGCCTCAGCGCGTCGGGGTTGGCGAAGATGGGCTGCCCATCCAGGGCCACCGTGCCCGAGGAGGGCTTGAGGAGCCCCGCCATGAGGTTCAGCAAGGTGCTCTTCCCCGCGCCGTTGACGCCCAGAAGCCCCGTGACGCCGGGCTCAAGCTCGAGGCTGATCCGGTTCACGCCCACCACCAGGCCGTACCACTTGGAGACGTGCTCGACCCGGATCATCGCAGCACCCCCCGCCGGTAGAACCGGAAGGCCAGTACGGCGAGGCTCGCCAGCGCGAGGCCCACGAAGAACACGATCGTCGCCCCGAAGGGCATGGCCTCGTGTCGCGGCGGGGCGACGCCGAGACACCGGTGGGCGAGCAGCGAAAGCTGCGTGGACACGGAGAAGAACCATACGGCCACGTCGTGCGTGATCCCGTAGAGGATGCCGCACGCCACGTTGCCGAGGAAGACGACGGCGATGAAGACCAGGCCCACGATCCGCGGCGATCGCCCCAGCGACGACAGGGCCAGCATGAAGAGGATGAGGACGCAAGGACCGAACAGCGTGTAGAGGGTGGTGCCCCACAGGACGCGCGAATGGACGAAAATCCATCCCGCATCCCCGGTGAGTCCAACCTGGAAGATCACCAGCACGATGGTGGGCAGGAGCGAGAAGAGCATGAGGAAGAGGCCCAGCGCGGCGCCCTTGGCCCACAGGTACTGCGTGGGGCTGAGCGCGCGGCTCATGAAGACCTCCAGCGTCTTGTCCTTTCGGTCTCTTGCAACGAGCCCCGACCCCACCCAGATGACCACGATCAGCAGGAGAAAGATGTCGTAGCCGTTGGCGAGCAGCTGGGCCACGAGGGCCTCGTTGACCTCCGGCAGCTTCCCGACCAGGCCCTTGGCCCATTCGGCGTTGCCGAGCTGTGTGTGCAGGAAGGTCAGGGCCACTCCGTACAACCACGGGAGGAGGGCGAGGAGCAGCAGGAAGAGGAAGCGCCTGCGCTTGAAGAAGGGCGATACCTCCTCGCGGAAGAGGGGCATCCAGCGCCGCTTGACGGACGACTTGGGTCCCTCGTAGGTCTCGTAGCCCTGCTCAAAGATCGGCATGGTCCACCCCGTTCTTCTGCAGCGCGGAAAGGAAGAGTTCCTCGAGGGACGTGGCCTCCCGAACGAACCGGTTGATGGCGCCGCCTGTTTCGCTGGCCAGCTTGAACACGGCCCTCGGCTTTTCGCCCGGGGGCAGGACGAGCTTCAACAGGCCGTCCTTGCGGCGCTCCACGGTCCAGCCGGCCTCCCTGCACCCCGACTCGAAGGCATCGCCGTCGCCCTCCCACTGCACAAGGAAATGCTGCGCCTCGCTGCGCGTCCAGTCCTCCACCGAAACGCCGGCCAGGACCTCACCCTTGTGAAGGATGACCACGTGGTCGCACAAGGATTCCACGTCCTTCAGGATGTGGGTGGACAGCAGGATGCTCTTGCCCTTCTTCACGAGGTCGGCGCAGAGGCCGAGCATCTCCTCGCGCCCGACCGGATCCATGCCGGCGGTCGGCTCGTCCAGCAGGAGCAGGGCCGGATCGTGCACGAGGGCCGCGGCCAGCTTGAGCCGCTGGCGCAGGCCTGTGGAAAACGTCTCGACGTTGCGGTACCGGCTCTCCTCGAGACCCACGTACTGCAGGACCTCGTGGGCCCTCTCCACGGCGGCGCGGCGAGGAAGGCCGGACAGTTCGCCGAGAAGCGCCACCCAGGCCACACCGCTCATGCCGGGCCTTACACCTTCCCGCTCGGGGACGTACCCCACGGCGTCGCGAAGGGCCGGGCCCAGCCTCCGGCTGTCCCTGCCCAGCAGGGTGATGTGGCCCGAATCGAGAGGAACCAGGTTCAGGACGGCTTTGATCAGCGTGGACTTGCCGGCGCCGTTGGGGCCGAGGAGCCCGACGGCCCCGCCGCCGATCTCGAAGGATACCTTTTTCAGGGCCTCGACGCTGCCGTACCGGACGGCGGCGTCCTCTACGGAGAGAACCACGCTCATGCAGAGTCTCTACGCCGCCGAATCGGTGAAGGTTTCATCCCCGTCCATCCTCCTGACGCCATAGGCTAACAC
>JBJKRE010000147.1:0-5240 GCA_046704825.1 Acidobacteriota bacterium | reverse complement strand
CCCCGGACCTCTTCATTCTGGACGACGGGTTCCAGCACGTGCGGGTCCATCGAGACCTCGACCTCGTCCTCGTGGACGCGAGCCGCCCGGGCGACCTACACGCACCGCCCGTGGGGGGCCTGCGCGAGCCCGTCGGCGCAGCCCGCCGCGCCTCTGCGCTCATCGTGACGCGGGGCGGCGCCTCGGACCTTCCCGCCCGTCTTGTCCCCGCCGCCCGCAACCTTCCCGTAGCGGGCGTCCGCTTCGGGTGGGGCGACCACCTTGCCGGAGCAACGAATGCGGCCGTGCCGCTGGCGTCCCTCAAGGGAAAGCCCGTCGCGGCCTTCGCCGGCATCGGCAACCCGGATGCATTCTTCGGCCAGGCACGGCGTCTCGGAATGAACCTGGTGTCCGCCCGAGCCTTGTCCGACCACGCCTATCCGACGCCCGAGCTTGCCGGTAGATTCGCGCGCGAAGCGGAGGAAAAGGGCGCCGTGGCGGCCCTGACCACCGAAAAGGACGCCGTGAAGTGGGCCGCCCTGTGGCCCGGTCCCGTCCCCCTTCTCTACCCCGTCTTGCGAGCCGAGTTCGACGACCCCGGCGGGTTCGTCGAAGGGGCCCTGAATGACCTCCTCGGGGGCGCATCCTGATGGCGAAGCGAACGTCCGCTTCAGGGGAGGGAAACCCCGGCGCCGTCGTGCAGGTGGCGCTTCCCCTTCCGCTCAGGCAGACCTTTTCCTACCGCGTCCCTGAGTCCTTTCCCGTTCCGGGGGCCGGGTGCCGGGTGCGCGTGGGCTTCGCAAGGACGCACCTCGTGGGCTACGTGGTGGAGGACCCCGGCGCCGAACCACCGGAGAAGCTGAGGCCCCTGGAAGCGGTGCTGGACCGCCGGCCGCTCTTCTCCTCCCAGATGCTGGCCTTCACGCGCTGGATCGCCGACTACTACCTGGTCTCCTGGGGCTCGGTGCTCAAGTGCGCCTACCCTTCCGGCCTGGATCCCTCGCCGAGGTCCAGCTACGAACTCGCCGACACGGAGGAGCTGCCGGATGACCACCCCCTGGCCGGGATCTCGGCCTTCCTGAAGGCCGGCCCGAGGAGCCTTCCCACCCTGCGCGCGAAGTTCGGCCCGCTGGCCGAGAGCCTCCTCCAGCAGGGCGTGCGCGACGGCCTGTTCGCAGAAAAGACGCAGTGGAAGACCCGCCGCAGGTTCGGCGGGGGGGACAGGGTCGCCCTCCTTCTGGGATCGGACCGCGTGGAGGGCCTCCTCGACGACCCGGCCACGCCCACGCTGCACGCGAAGGTCCTGCGGGTGCTCGCGGACTACGAGAGGCGGGGCTTTCCTACCATTGCCCAGGCGGCCGCCAAGGCGAAGGTCCCCCAGTACGTCCTGTCCGAGATGGCGGAGGCCGGATGGGTGGAGCTGTTCGACCTCCTGCCGGTCCGGCTCAAGGGCACGGACTCGCCGCACGTCCTCACACCGGCACAGACCGCGGCCGTTGAAGCGGTCGGGACGACCATGGAGGCCGGCCGCCACGAAACCTTCCTGCTCTTCGGCATCACTGGCTCGGGCAAGACGGAGGTCTACCTCAGGCTCATCGAAAAGGCCCTCGCCGGGGGCGGCACCGCCCTGTACCTCGTGCCCGAGATATCCCTCACATCCTTCCTCGCCCGGCGCCTGCTGGAGCGGTTCGGGAGTGATCTGGCCATCCTGCACTCGTCCATGACGGAGCACGAGCGCGTCCGCCAGTGGATGCGGGCCTCATCGGGGGGTGCGCGCGTGGTGATAGGGCCCCGGTCGGCGCTCTTCGCCCCCCTTACGGATGTCCGGCTCCTCATCGTGGACGAGGAGCACGACGGCAGCTTCAAGCAGCAGGACTTTCCGCGTTACCACGCGCGCGACATGGCCGTGCTCCGGGGCGTCCAGGCGGGCATTCCCGTGGTGCTGGGCTCGGCGACGCCCAGCGTGGAGTCGTTCTACAACGCAACGGACGGCGGGAAGTACACCCTGCTGAGCCTGCCGGAGCGGACGGGAACGGCGAAGCTCCCGCCCGTCCGCGTCGTAGACATGCGGGAGGAGTTTCGCGAGGCAGGCGAAAAGACCACCCTGTCGAGCGCTCTCCGGGAGGCCATGACTCAGACCGTGGAGGAGGGCCGCCAGGCCATCGTCCTGCGCAACCGGCTCGGCTTTGCCACCTTTGTCCTCTGCCGGGAGTGCGGACGGACTGTGCAGTGCGACGAGTGCTCCGTGGCCATGACGTTCCATCGGCGGGCCAACCGCATGAAGTGCCACTACTGCGGCCGGCAGGGCCACGTGCCCGACGTCTGCCCGGCCTGTGGCGGAGAAGTGCTACAGTTCCTGGGCGAAGGCACCGAGAAGGTGGAGGACGCCCTGGCCGAAGCCTTTCCGGGCGTCCGGGTCGCCCGCATGGACAGGGACGCGGTGCGCACGGCCCGCGCCTTCGACGCGATCTGGCGCGACTTCGAGTCGGGGAAGATCGCCGTGCTCGCCGGGACTCAGATGGTGGCCAAGGGACACGATATCCCCAACGTGACCCTGGTGGGCATCCTGTCGGCGGATTTCCTGCTTGGCATGCCCGACTTCCGGGCCGCCGAGCGTACCTTTCAGCTTATCACCCAGGCGGCCGGACGCGCCGGCCGGGGACGGCTGCCGGGACAGGTCGTGCTGCAGTCCTTCCATCCGGACCACTACGCCGTGCAGGCCGCCCGGGACCACGACTTCGAGACCTTCTACGAGAGGGATATCCGCTACCGGCGCATGGTGGAGTACCCGCCCGTAGGAGCTCTGGCCCGCATCGAGTTCAGGCATTCCGACAAGGCGAAGGTCGACCTCATGGGCCGGCAGGCGGAGGCCTCGCTTCGCGCCGCCGGCGACCGGGAAGTGCGGATCCTGGGCCCTGTGGAACCCCCGCTGGCAAGGCTGGAAGGCCGGTACCGGGTGCACATTCTGCTGAAAGCGCCCGAGAGGCAGCGGCTCAGGGCGGCGCTGACCGCCTTCCTGCAGGGTCCTCTGGGAGCCCGCAACGGGCGCGAGATGACCGTCGAAATCGATCCCTACGTGCTAATGTGAGGCGCCCCTTGATCGAGAGACCGGCAGTCGGCAAAGACGGAGGGAACTCGCCGGGCGTTTTGCTGCGGAGGCTCCTGATCGGTCTGGGCCTCACGGCGGTCCTGTGCGGCGTGGGCTTCTTCGGCGCCGACACGAAGCTTGGCGCGCTGGCGAGCCGCATTCTTTCGACTTCGCCGACGCTGTCCCGGAGCGTGTCGCACATCCCGGACCTGCTGCTTCCTTTCACGGCGGCGCTGGTTCTGGTTAGCTGGGGCGCCCACCTGGTGCTCCGGCGCAGAGAGCGCCCCGAGCCCTGGACTTCGCTGACCATGCGGACGGGCATCTCGCTCCCCCTCGCCTTCGGCGCCAAGGCGGTTCTCAAGGTCGTCTTCGGCCGCGTCAACGCCCGCGTCTGGCTCTCCGCCCCCCACCTCTACGGCTTCCACTGGTTCCACGGCGGCGGCGACTTCGCCGGCTTCCCTTCGGGCCACATGGCCGTCTTCACGCCCGTCGCGGCAGCGCTCGCGTGGGCTTTTCCGGGATGGCGCCCCTTCTTCTACTCGGGGCTCCTGCTCCTGGCCCTGGCCCTCCTCGTGACCGACTACCACTTCCTGAGCGACGTGGCGGCGGGGACCTACCTGGGATTCGTGGCCGACGAGGTCGCCGCCTGGACGGTGGGAAAGGCCGGGACGACGAAACAGTAGCCGCATCCTCCCCCGCCGGCCGATCGTCCTGAAATCTAAGCGGCTCCCCACGTGTTCTTAATTCTGTAAGAGATCGAACAACCTCCGGTCCCTCTAGGAGAGGTGAGGCGTCTCCGATCGGAGAGGGGCCGGTCCAGAGCCGGACGGGGAGTGTGGTGTGACAGTAAACAGAGACGGTCTGAGGGCGAAGTTCCAATCGGTGAGGGCCTTTACAGAGGCCCTGTGCGAGCCGCTGGCCACGGAGGACTGCGTGGTCCAGTCCATGCCTGACGCGAGTCCCGCGAAATGGCACCTGGCTCACACCAGCTGGTTCTTCGAGACTTTCGTGCTGAAAAGCCTCCTCCCCGGGTACGAGCCGTTCCACCCGGCCTACGCCTACCTCTTCAACTCCTACTACGTGCAGGCGGGCGACCGATTCTTCAGACCCCACCGGGGCCTCCTTTCCAGGCCGACGGTTGAGGACGTCCTGGCTTACAGGCGGTTCGTGGACGAGCACGTGCTCAGGGCTTTCGACGTATCGGACGAGGCGGCGTTCGCCTCCGCCGCGCCGGTCATCGAACTGGGGCTCAACCACGAGCAGCAGCACCAGGAACTGCTTCTGACGGACATCAAGCACGTCTTTTCGATCAATCCCATGGAGCCCGTCTACCGCAACGTGCTGCGACCCGCGGGCGACAAGGCGCCGGCCTCAGCGTGGGTCCCTTTCCACGAGGGTCTCCACTGGATAGGACACGGCGGCGAGGGGTTCGCCTACGACAACGAAGCCCCCAGGCACCGGGTCTTCCTGAGGTCGTACGCTCT
Organism: Acidobacteriota bacterium; assembly: GCA_046704825.1. Lineage (GTDB taxonomy): Bacteria > Acidobacteriota > UBA4820 > UBA4820 > DSQY01 > CAVRTJ01. Next base: position 689 of record JBJKRE010000147.1, on the reverse strand, counting down.
GGCCTCCCGCCCGGTGACCAGCGGCGAGTACCTCACGTTCATCGAAGACGGAGGGTACGACAGGGCGGAGCTGTGGCTCTCCGACGGCTGGGACAGGGCCCGCGCCGAAGGGTGGAGGGCTCCACTCTACTGGGAGAAGCGGAACGACGGGTGGTGGACGTTCACCCTCTCGGGCATGCGTCCCGTCGACATGCAGGAACCCGTGTGCCACGTCAGCTATTTCGAAGCCGAGGCTTACGCGCGCTGGGCCGGCGTTCGTCTGCCCACGGAGGCCGAGTGGGAAACGGCGGCCTGTGCTTCCGGAAGTATCGCGGATTGCGGCTTCGTGGAGAACGGGCTCTTCCACCCGTCCGTCGCGGCGGGCTCGCCCGGGAGCCCGCTCGACCAGATGTTCGGGGACGTGTGGGAGTGGACCGCCAGCCCCTACACGGGCTACCCGGGATACCGGCCGCCGAAGGGCGTGCTGGGTGAATACAACGGCAAGTTCATGTCCGGCCAGATGGTGTTGCGCGGAGGATCCTGCGCGACCTCGATGTCCCACATCCGCAGCACCTACCGGAACTTCTTCGCCCCGCACTGCCGGTGGCAGTTCATGGGCTTCCGCCTCGCAAAGGAGGTATGACGTGGGCCGTGCGCGAACCCTGAGATCCGGCCGCACAATGCCGGAAGAAGACGAGGCACTCGAGGAA
>JBJKRE010000146.1:0-5780 GCA_046704825.1 Acidobacteriota bacterium | reverse complement strand
GCGGAAAAGGTCAGGATGGCGGAGATCTCTCGCCCGAGGGACAGCTTCCCGTCCCCGGCAGCTGGAGAGACGGGCTTGTCACCCACGGGGACCGGATTGCCTCGTTCCTTGGCGCGCTTTGCCATTGGCCTTCCTCCGCCCTACAGGATAGCGCGTAGCCCGCCGGCCGGGCAAGGAGCAGAGGCCATTTGGGATTTGGGAATTGGGATTTGGGATTCGAGGGACGGCAAAGAAGTGAGGTAAGGGACTTTTCCCCAAGGCTAAGGCCTAGGGGCCAAAGGCTAAATAAAGGGCAAGACGGCCGGTGGCCGGCCTTCCAAGAAGGACTTTTCACCAATGAGGCCACAGAGCGCACAGGCCTCGGAGGCTTCCTTTCGCCGTCCCGGATGCCTTCTTTAGCCCTTAGAATTTAGCCCTTAGGCTTTGGCTGCTCCAGAGGTCTGCCCGCGACTGGATCACTTTTTAGCCAGCCTGCAGTGGGGGCGCAGGGAGCACGCTTCGCAGAGGGAGGCGACCTGCCTGCGGGGGCAGGCCCTGAGAATGCCCATGTGCGCCAGCGTAAAATCGTAGCGTGTGGGGTCTTCGGGGCAGATGGCGGCGAGGGCCTTTGTGACTTCGATGGAAAATATCCTGTCCGGGGACTTCCTCGTGGAAAGTCTCAGAGCGTAGGCGATCCGGGCGATGTGGGTGTCCACCGGGATGCGCAGCTGTGCCGGGCTGACGCACGTCCACAATCCGAGGTCCACGCCGTCGTCGGGACGCACTACCCACCGGAGAAACATCCACCACCGTTTGCAGGCCGAACCGGAGGACGGCAGCGGGAGCAGGTGGGCCAGCCCGGGCGTTAGCTTCCCGGCCCTCTCTCTCAGATCGAGAGCGAGCGCCTCGAGCCGGTCTTCGACGCCGCCGGGATGCCGTTCGAATGCGTTTTCCAGAGATCCGGCCTCGGCCAGCAGGCCGCCGAGCGCTCGGAGGAAACACCCCACGTCGCGCCGGGTCTGGAAGCGGTACGGGCCGGGGCCGTGCAATCTCCCTGCCCCCCTTAGCGTCCGGGCCGGATGGGATCCCAGACCGTCCAGCAGTTTCTGGAGAAAGGCGCCCATGGCCTTGACGTTGCCGTAGGCGAACAGGGCGCTGATCAGGGCCACAGCCTCACGATCCGCCTCATCCCCGTACCGTCTGGCGAAACGGACGGGATCCGCGGCGATGGCCTCGCGTCCGAGGCGCGAGGCCATGGTGTCCAGGCGTGTCGTCAGATCGAGTGTATCAACCAAACCTGTTGGTGAGGAAGTTGATGAGATCGAGGGCGAACTCTTCCATGTAGGCGTTGAAGGTCTTCACTTTACGGCCCAGGAGGTTGAAGCCGATGAGTGCGGGGATGGCGGCAAAGAGGCCGCCGGCGGTCGTGATGAGGGCCTCCGCGATGCCGGGCGCGACCGACGCCAGGGTTGCGCTGCCCGACATGCCTATGGCCCGGAAGGCCTCCATGATGCCCCAGACCGTTCCGAACAGGCCGATGAACGGGGTGGCCGTCGCGGTCGTCGCCAGAAATGCGAGACCCGATTCCAGCGTGATCGTCTGGTCGCGCATGACCCTCTGGAGCGTCCGCTCGAGGTTCTCCGAGTGCCGGACCTGTGGACGCGCGTCGGCCCCGGGGTTGCCGGCGGGCGTGGCCGGGACCTGGTCCTTCACCTGCCCGTGCAGCTCCCGGTAGGTCTCCATGAACATCTCCTTGAGGGGAGAGTCCTTGGAGTTCTTGGCCATGGTGAGCATCTCGGCGATGCGGTCGGAATTGCGGAGGACTTCGTAAAAATCCTGAGCCCGTTTACGGAGCTTGCGATAGTTGATGTAGCGGTCGATCATGATGCTCCATGAAACGAGGGAGAATCCGAGAAGGACAAGGAGCACCCCTTTGGCCACCCACCCGGAGTGGGCCAGGATCTGACTAAGGGTCGCGGCTGCCAGAGCGTGAAGCATCGACACCTCCTTCGACGGGCATTATACAGGGCCTACCGGGGGTAAAGTCAACGCGCCGGAAAGGCACGGCCGGAGCCGGCGATCCAGCGCCCGGCGGCGCGGTGATCGAGTGATTTCAAGAGTGAATAGTGATCCAGCGATCAAGTGATCCAGTCGCCGGGAGTCCTTCGAAGACAGCGTCGTGAGTAGGTGGGTAGGTGAGCAGGGAAGCAGGGGATTCCGGCGCTGCCTCCGGTGTTTAGTGCTTAGTGTCCAGTGTTTAGTGCGTGGGTAGGTCTTCGAAGATCTCCCGTTTGCCGTCCTCAGAATGCAGATTCTCCTTCTTTTCTCTGCGTCCTCCGCGACTCTGCGGTGATGTTCCTTGGTTCGAAGGCCCGCCCCGAGCCTTTTTTGCCTTTAATTTAGCCTTTAGCCCTTCTGCCTTAGCCTTGGGGAAAAGTCCCTTACCTCGCTTCTTTCCCGTCCTTCAAATCCCCCTTCCCATCCTAAATCCGAAATTAGCACCCCTCCTTGTCCGGCCGGTGTGCTGCCCATATAATCCAAGGTGTATGGCCGCGGCGGCTGCGCGGCGCGCCCATTTGACGGGACAAGGAGACGCGATGTCTGAGAAATCGAACTTTCTTAAGGGGCCCCGGATCGCACCCGATCCCATATCGAAGGGCTACGACGTGGTGCGACTCGTGGACGAGACGTTCCTCGCCTACAACGCAGGGAGGCTGCACGACGGCTGCCGGCTCTTCGTAAAGAAGATGCTCCAGCCCGACGTGACGATCGGCATGAGTCTCACGGGGGCCATGACGCCCGCGGGCGTAGGCCGCTCGTGCATCGTCCCGCTCATGCAGGCCGGCTTCGTGGACTGGATCATCTCGACCGGCGCGAACCTCTATCACGACGCGCACTTCTCCCTCAACCTCGCCCTGCACCGGGGGTCGCCTTTTCTCGACGACACGGTGCTCAGGGACGAGGGCGTGGTGAGGATCTACGACATCCTCTTCGACTACCACGTGCTTTTGGAGACGGACGCCTTCTTCCGTAGAATCCTGGAAGACGAGGCGTTCCAGCGCCCCATGTCCACGGCGGAGTTTCACTACCTGGTGGGAGGCTTCCTCCGCGAGCGGGAGAAGGCGCTGGGCATCGAGACGCCGTGCGTGCTCTCGGCGGCGCACGACGCGGGTGTACCCATCTTCACGTCCTCGCCCGGAGACTCGTCCATCGGCATGAACGTGGCCGCCATGGCTCTTCGCGACAGCCGGTTCCGCTTCGACGTGAGCGCGGACGTCAACCAGACGGCCGCCATCGTGTGGGACGCCAAACGCACCGGAGGCAAGTCGGGCGTCATGATCGTGGGCGGCGGGTCGCCGAAGAACTTCATGCTGCAGACCGAGCCTCAGATCCAGGAGGTGCTGGGCCTGCCCGAGAAGGGACACGACTACTTCCTGCAGATGACCGACGCCAGGCCCGACACGGGCGGGCTGTCGGGAGCCACGCCCGCCGAGGCCGTGTCCTGGGGCAAGGTCGATCCCAGCCAGCTGCCCGACACCGTCGTGGTCTACACGGACAGCACCATCGCGCTCCCGATCCTGACCAGCTACGCCCTGTCCACCGTTCAGCCCAGGAAACCGAAACGGCTGTACGACAGACTGCCGGCCCTGCACGCCGAGTTGAGGGAGACGTACCTGAAGACGCTCGAATAGGAAAATCGGCCGCAAAGGTTGTGAGGCGGGAGGGCCTTTCGCCGCTATCGGTATCGGTATCGTTATCGACAAGAAATTGGGAAGGGCCGTCTCAAGTCCCGATGCCGCCCCGTCGCCACCGATCCCGATTTCGATTTCGAGCTGGGCCGGCCCGTGTCATCGGCGTGCGTTGTCCGCATCTCGTCTGGGGCTGCGGTGCGGCCCCGGGGGGCTTGTAAAAAAGCTTTCCCTGTGTACAATAGTAGAGCCCTGGTCGGGGCGTAGCGCAGTCTGGTAGCGCACTTGGTTCGGGACCAAGGGGTCGGAGGTTCAAATCCTCTCGCCCCGACCAAATAAGCCATTCATAATCAATATGTTACAAATGCGGGCCATTCGCGCCCGTGTCGCCAAATTCCCTAGTTACTTGGAAATCGCAAGTTTATCGCAAGTGGGTCCGGCGAGGTGGCTACAGCGGAGAGTGGTGGGCTGGGATTAGGTCGATTTGGGGCGCAGACTATCCTGCCTTTTCCACGAACTCGGCCCCCCTGGCCACGACAGCACTTACCTCATCGAGGTAAAGTCGAAGCGGTCCCAATGGCGTACCGATCGGAGAGGTCCAGAAGGTCCCGGCGCGTGATACCGGCGACTTTCCCGTTGACTCGCAAGAGAAGCTGGTAGGTCCATTCCCGCTTCGGGTTGTGGGCGTGCGTCACGTAGCAGGCGGGGGCCAACTCTCAATACCCGCCCTCTCAAAGAAGGATGGAGATGTTCTTCGTGTGGTCGTCGCAATTGGCAGCCATCACGTTGAATGCGCCCCTTCGGAACGCTTGCTCGAAGGCCTCGTAGCCGAGGCGAAGATCCCCCAGCGTCTGGAAGAGCTGGCCGGCATCGTGGGTGGCCTTCTGCCGAGAATCCAGGGGGGACATGGCGTTGGAGCACTTCGCCGCAACTGGTAGTCGCCAATATAGTCCTGCCAGAGGCTTCTACGAAAAGCATCTGTCCAGAATACAGCATGCAGCACGAATGCGTGGTCTTGAACAAATCCACATTCCGGTGATTGACGGCGGTGCATTCGCGAAGATCTTCATGGTAGTTGCACTTCTCGGAAGCGGTTCATCTAGTGGACCAGGGCTGGCAGGCCGCCTACGTCCTACGGAACGGGCTTGATCTCCGTCTTCTCCAGATAGAGCCGGAAGACCTCCTTCACGCCCCGTTTAATTTCTTTCCTATCCCAATAAGCGACGGCTTTGAGCTCAACCGGAGTTCCCTCACGAACAAGGAAGGTGGCGCGGGGCAAGCTGAGACGAAGGCGCCTAGGGCCATACTGGGTGGAAGAAGGGGAAGGCTCTGCTATGACGACAACCTACAAGCTCAGCCTATGAGTATGCCATTATGGCGCTATTGCGGGCCGGAGGATTTTCTAGAACCTAAACAGAGTAAGAATCGTGAACGTTTCTACAACCAGAGTTGTAGATGGCTTCTACAACTCTGGTTGGTTGACAAATGGATTACGGAGGATTAAAGTCATCGTAAAGGAGTACAAGAGGAACGACCAGATCCGGGGAAGCACCATTGAGGTACTGCAAGGGAGATCTTCCATGGGCACAACAGGGTTGTTCGTACGAAAGGTCGTACCTAAGCCATCCACATTCAGCACAGTTCCAGTGTTAACACATGCCAAGACACGATCTCGAGCGGCACCTGGCCGCACTCAATTCCTTACTGATCGAATCGGGGCAGGGACGGACGGGACGACCTCCCTCCAGAATGAGTTCTTACAACAATCCTAGATGGTAGCTGCCGACGATGCAGTGACATCTGCGGGATAGCTCACGTCCTCCAGGCATCGCCGTATCAGCTCTCTGGTTGGCAGCAGCCGGAGAAGTGTTCCCAGCTATGAGCATACGGGGGAGTTATGTCGACAACGCGGAGAGAATGGGACCTGAGAAGTTGGTCGCACTTGGCGCTAAGAGCATTCGTTCTCTTGCTGTGTCTCAGCACAGTCGAGATTTGGGGGCAGCAAGCTCTCAAATTTGTTCAGGATGCCCCCGGCTTTTCGCCTTCAATGTCGTACCAGAATTTCGGCAAAGGGGAGCACGTCAACATCGGCACCGGCGGATTGACAGTGAT
>JBJKRE010000145.1:0-5843 GCA_046704825.1 Acidobacteriota bacterium | reverse complement strand
CCATGAACCGGACCGTCGAACCGGGGGCCGCGTTCGCCTGGTCAATGGCGTCCCTCAAGGAGCCGGGCCCGCTGTCGTTCGTGTTGGTCACCGTCAGAGAAAGCGGCGTCGTAGCTGCGGCAGGCGCCGTCCGTGATACCGCCCAGGAAGCCGTGTTCGCCAACAGCGCGGCCGCCAGGACCCAAAGCACATAGGTTCGCTTCATCCCCGTTGTCCCCCTTTCCTGATTCCACGCGTGTGTACGCGAGAGTCTTTCCGTGGTGAAGGTCTCGCAGGACCGTCGTTCCGGCCCTGCGCGTCGTGGCAGCTCGATCGGCGCGGCGGATGTTGTGTCACCGAATGATATGGAGGATATTCTGCAATGCAGTGATCTCGAGCCGGCCCATTGCCATATCCCCTTCCGTCGTTTTCTCCTCGTCCCCGCTACTCTGCCACAACTGTACTCTTTTGGGCGCTTCCACGGCAAGGACGACGGGCGGCGCGGTGAAGGGGTGAAGAGGTGAAGGAGTCAAGGGTAAATCCGGGGCAGCCCTTTGACGGCCTGGGTTCCCGCCTTCGCGGGAATGACGACAAAAAGGTACCTCCACTCAAAACCCTTTTGTCTTCCCCTCTGCGTCCCTGCGAAGGTCGACCGTCTGCCGAAGTATAAAATCAGGCATTCTCAATCTTTTCTCTGCGTCCTCTGCGTCTCTGCGGTGAGATTCTTTGCTTCGAAGGCTCGTCCCCTGTCGTCTCCAAATCCGCAATCCCAAATCCCGATTTCCAAATCGTCTTCCTCCGTTCCTCCCATCCTCCCTGTTCATTCCTGCCTTGAAGGCCACCCGCCTGTTTTCCTTCTCTCGCCCGCCGCGCGGCCGGGCCTCGCGGGTGTTCACTTCACGGGGAATGTGGATTCGTCCACGAAGACGGCGGGGACTTCCCATGGGTGGTGCGGGAAGATGCCCTTCTCGATCAGCTCCTTCAGGCGCTGGGGGTCCCTCGGGATGCAGATTTCCAGGCGGACGGTATCCACGACGGACAGTTCGCCTATCTCGCCGACCGTGGGGTTGGCACCGGGGGCGGGGCGGAACTGCTCGTTGCCGCCCGGCACGGACCACATGACGCGATCGTAGGTCCCGACGTCCAGCGGATCGACCGAGCAGATCCCGGCTTTCAACGCATCCAGGTGATCCGGCGGAACGAACACCGTGATTCTGTACGTCTTGATCAACTCCATGGGTTCATCCTATGAGGTCGGAGCAACGAAACGGTGGACATACATGCCCACTCTGCGGTACTTTGCACGAAATGCGGATGGGTCACACATTGGTTGATGCCTCAACCCCGGCCGTGCTCCCGCCGAACACCTGCTGGTAGGCCGTGAACAGGGCGGCCATCATGATCGTCCCCACGAAGAACGCGCCGACATAGCAGGCCAGGGTGCCCGCGGAGACCAGAACAAAATTCAGGAGGAAAAGAAGGATCAGGCCGCCGAGGTTGTGCCGGGCGGCGCGGAAGCTCAGCTTGACGGCCGGCCACGCCCTGAGCCCGCGGTCGACGATGAGGGGGTAGGCGAAGATGAAGAAGAGCCCCACGAGGAAACTCACCAGCATCAATACGAACATTGCCAGGAACTCGACGCCGATCATCGATGCGATGACAGAGCCGCGCGCCGCGCCTGCGCCGGCTGAATGAAGCGACGTCGAAACGAACACGATGAAGAATACGATAATGACCGGCACCATGATGAGCAGCATGGGGACGATCATCATCAGCGTGGCCAGAAGGCTCTCGACGAAGTAGGAAAAGCCCTTGAAGAGCATGTCGAAGGTGACTTTCGTCCCCTCCGCCTTCCTGAAGAGGCAGAAGTAGAAACCGCACATCATGGGGCCCAGCAGTATCCCCAGCGGCACCAGGCTGCCGATGATCAGGGTCACCAGGTAGATGAGCAGGAAGAGCCAGTACTGGTCCTTGATGAGCCGCCAGCCCCGGCTGTAGCATTCCAGCGGTTTCACGGCATGGGTGCGAAAATCGTGCGTCGAGTTCTCCAAGCTGACCTCCTTGCGGAATCCCGCGGATACACTATTTTTCTCTCTTCTCCTTTTTTACCACGGCCGGGCTTTTGGCGGGCGCGGCCGCGCCTGGAGCGCCTTCGGCGCGGCAAAGGGGTGAGGAAGTGAAGGGGTTAAGGGTAAAGCTGGGGCAACCCTTTGGCGGCCTGGATTCCCGCCTGCGCGGGAATGACGGTAAAAAGGTACCTCCACTCAAAACTCAACACCCTTTTTTCACCCGCCTGCCGCCTCCGTAGCGGCCGATGGCAATCGGCCGATTCGGCCGGCTTCCGGCGGCCGCTGCAACGGCCCCTCCCCCGCCGTTTTCAAATCCGAAATCCCAATTCCCAAATCCCAAATGTCCATTCTGCGCAGCTTCGTGGTTCACTTCACCTTCAGATACAACAGGATGCCTATGCTGACGAGGACCTCGACGAGCAGGGCCGCGAGCCACCATGCGGGATACTTGAACCATACGACGGCCGACCCGGCGACCAGCAGAAGAACGACCAACTTCGAGAAGCCGGAGGCTTCGGTCGCGAAGGCGTAGATCGCCCCGAGGATGACCGAACAGGCAAGGGGCAGGATCATCACGAAGTTCATCGGGCCTCCTGAAGTCTCCTCTACTGTATCATCTACGGACACTCGGAGCGCAGGATGCTGATCTGATCGCCCACCGCGTAGAAGGCGCCGTTGTCGAAGGTCAGGCCGTTTATCCAGTTGCCCGAAGGCTCAGCGGCGGCCGTCCAGTTGATCCCGTCGACGCTGACAAGCGCCGGTCCGCTGCCGGCCAGCACGGCGGTGCCGTTCCCCTGGGCCACAGTGTAGTAGTTATCGTACGAATCCTGGGCCACATGGGTGACCGCCCACGAGGCGCCGTCCTGGCTCGTCAGGACGGTCCTGCCGCCCACCGCGATGAAGCCGAGGGGCCCAAAGGAGACGTCCTCGAGGTCTGCGCCGGTGCCGGAATCACGGCGATGCCAGACGATCCCGTCGGGGCTCGTGAGTATGACCCCGCCGTAGCCCACCGCCACGAATTTCTTCCCGCTCCAGACCACCTTCGTCAGACCGTGATTATCGTGGGTGCCTCTGCGGCGCCGGATCCAATGGCGGCCGCGGCGGCTGGTATAGATGAGGCCGCTGTCACCCACCGCCACGAACCGCCCGTGCCCGAAGGCCACGCCCGTCAGCCAGCCCGGACCCGGCGCGGCCCTCTTCACTTTCCACGAAAGCCCGTCCCTGCTCCTGAACACCGTCCGGGAGTCCGCGACGGCCACGAAGCGACCGTTTCCGTAGACCACGTCGCTGATGACGTTCCCGTTGTCGTTCCAGGCCAGCTGCCAGTTCGTGCCGTCGGCGCTCGCCAGGATGAACCCCTGCCCGACGGCGACGAAGCCCGGGGCGCCCCGGGTGATGGCCAGCAGAGTTCCCGGGTCGCCTCCCGTGACTATCGTCCACGCTGCGGCGTCCGGGCTCGCGAGGATCGTTCCCCCTTCGCCCGCCGCCACGTAGGTGACACCGTCCCAGGCAAAGGCGGTGAGGCTGGCATACGTGCCCGTTGCTTTGGAGACCCAATTCTGTCCATCCGTGCTAGTGGCCACATAGCCAAAACCGAGGGCTAAAATCCTGGAGCCGTCCCAGTAGAGACAGTAAACCCCCTGCAGGGCCTGTTGAATCCCCAGGTCCTCCCAAGTGATCCCGTCGGCGCTTTTGAAGGCATGGCCGCCGTTCGACACGGCGAAAAAGCAGGAACCTGCGTATACACAGGACCTCAGGTAAATGCCATCCGAGAGCATCTGACGGGTCCAGTGTTCGCCGTCGGGGCTAATGAGAACCCCGCCGCCCCTGTCCGCCGCAACGAGCATGCCCCCGCCCATGACGAGGCATGTCAACCATTCGCTCGTTCCCGACGCCCGGGCCGTCCAGGCCAGACCGTCCGGGCTCGTGAGGATGGTGCCTGCGTCACCGACGGCCACGAAGCGGGAGCCGGTAAACACGCAGGCCGACAGGGTCTTCGATGTCCCCGAAGGAACGGCCGTCCAGTTCGTGCCGTCCTGGCTCGTGAGGATGACGCCGTTAACGCCCACTACCACCCACAGCCCGTTTCCTTCGCATACGCCGCCCAGGGCCTCGCTGGTGACGGCCGGCGGGTAGTCCCAGGTGTGGCCGTCCAGACTCGTCTGGATACGGCCCAGGTCGCCGACGGCCACGAAGAGGCCGTCGCCCCAGGCAGCCCCGTACAGGTTGTCCCCGTGCGGCAGGGGGTTGATCCACTGCCACGCCTCGCCGCATCCCTGCGCCAACACGGCGACCGAGGCCGCCAGCGCGGCCGTGAGAACCAGGACCTTCGTCAACGTACGCATGCCATCCCCTCCTTGCAGTCCTGTTTTCGCAGCGGTCGTCCATCGGGCGAGACGGCCCCGGTCTCGTTCAGGATCTGTCAACTGCGTTCATATTGTATAACGGAGTAGACGCCAAAATCCTTCGGCGCATTTCCGCACCGTAAGTCCGTAAGTAGGGGAGTAGGCAAGCAGGACCTTTGCCTGCCTACGAAGGCCTCACAATGACTGAATCTGAAAGTGGTCGAGTGATCAAGTGATCGAGTCGCGGGAAGGCCTTCGGGGGCTTGATTCCCGCCTGCGCGGGTATGACGGGGGGTTAGCGCCCTTGGGGCGCCGGGAGAGGGTGAGTAGGGGATTAGGTGAGCAGGGCGGGTCGGCTAGATTTTAAGTGCTCAAATTTGAAGTCTAAATTGAGGTACCTGAATTTAACATTGAAAATTCAACATTTAACATTCGAGGCAGCCGCACCGGCGGCCTTCGAAGGCCCGTCCCGTGCCGTTTTTCAAATCCCAAATCCCAATTCCCAAATCCCAAATTACCCTTCTCTGCTGTCTACTCTGCTCTCTCCTGCGTTACTTCTTCGAGCAGGGCGTTGTAGAAGTCGAGGCAATGCTGACGAATTCTGCCAGTCTGTTCCGGCGTGAGGTCGGCCTGGGCGCGGACGGTGTCTTCGAAGGCCGATTCGGCGCGGTCGCGGACGATCTGCCGCATGAGGAGGTTGAGGTACTCGCCGCTGAGGTGCCGGGACCGGCACAGGCGCTCCATGTCGGCTCGGGCGAGACGGATCCAGTCCTTGATGCCTCGCGCATCTTGTGCTCTGGCGATGCTCATGGCAGCCGCGTTCCTTTCCCGGGCATTCCCGTGGGACTCCGCCAAAAGCTACAGGCGGCGTCCATTCTCTCTTTGCGGGGTCCCTCTATCCCCTTGCAGACTGCTGAGACATTCGTGAGGCCCACGCGGGTTCCTCACCAGCCTGCCTGTGACGTTTAACATAATGCCCGTGCCTCTGCTATGCCTCCAACCAGAGTTGTAGACGCAGCGGCTTCGGCCTCCAACCAGAGTTGTAGGTATGGCGGAGGATGCGCACACTCTCGCGATCGGCAACGCCTGAACATTGGCGTTGCCTCCGGGTTCTGGAATCGGGGGCCGATGAGGGCTAGAATGTTTCTCAAAGGAAGGGAGCGCGCACACCATGGAAAAGCGCTGTCCATCATGCGGCATGGTCCAGTCGGAGGATGCCACGGTATGCCCTTGCGGCACGCCCCTGCCCAGACGGGAATCGGAGTTCCGGAAATTCATTTCACGACAGACGCGCAATCTCATACTGTGGCTTGTCATCTTCTGGTTTATTGTCGGTACGGTTGCGCTTCTAAGGCGGTGTGAGGGAGTCCGAAGCCGGGATAACAGGAGCGCGTGGAAGGTGCAGGATCAGAAGAAGGCAAGGATCTCGCTGGAAACGTTCGCTCCTCTC
>JBJKRE010000144.1:0-16806 GCA_046704825.1 Acidobacteriota bacterium | reverse complement strand
CATCCAGTTCGTGGGCATCGGCACCGTCACGGACGGCCTCGCGGCGCTGCGGCAGGTGGTCTTCGACGAGGAGGCCCTGGACCTGCCGGACTTTGTCGCGGCGCTGGACGCGGATTTTGCGGGTCACGAGCCCCTGCGCCAGCGCCTCCTCAACAAGACGCACAGGTACGGCAACGACGACGACTACGCCGACGGCCTCATGAGACCCTTTTTTCGCGAACTCGTCGCCCTCGTGTACGGCCGACCCAACGGCAAGGGCGGCCGCTACCGGGTGGAGATGCTGCCCACCACGAGCCACGTGTACTTCGGTACCCTGACCGGGGCGACGCCCGACGGGCGCAAGGCGGGCACGCCCCTATCCGAGGGCATCTCGCCGGTGCAGGGCGCGGACCGCAAAGGCCCGACGGCGGTCATGCGCTCGGCGGGCAAGATGGACCACGTGCTCACGGGCGGGACGCTTTTGAACATGAAGTTCACACCGTCTCTGCTGGAGGGCGACGCCGGCATCACGAACCTCGCTCGCCTGGTGCGAGGCTATTTCAGGATGGGCGGCCACCACGTCCAGTTCAACGTGGTCGGCGCCGATACCCTGCGCGCCGCCCAGGCCGATTCCCAATCCCACCGCGACCTGATCGTTAGGGTGGCCGGCTACAGCGACTACTTCTGCGATCTTTCGAAGGCCCTCCAGGACGAGATCATCGCCCGGACCGAGCACGGGGGGGAATAGGGGGGTATTTGGGAATTGGGATTTGGGATTGCCGATTTGAGGGACGGCAAACGGGAGGCCTTCGAAGAAAGGGATCTCGCCGCAGAGAAAAGATAGAGAATCTTGATTTGAGCGACGGTGGCCGGGCCTTCGAAGGATCGCGGCCTGAAGGTCGCTCCTGCCTCACATCCCCACCGGTACCGGTTCTTGGGCGGTCCGCCGCCCGGGGTCTCTTCATTCTATCGACGATCGCCCCCGACATGGCTTCGCCCCTTCCGGTGCGGCGATGGACGCGCGGGCGGCCGTCTGATAGGGTGAGCCCATAATCCTGGGAGGTAAACATGAAGAAGGCCTTTGCGATGGCGCTGGCGGCGTTGGCGTTGACGGCGTACGGTTCGGGACTCGGCGCTCAGGACCTCAAGAAGGCTCCGGCGCCGGTCAGCGTCGAGGCTCCCGGCTGGGTTCTAATCGGACGCCCCGCGGCAATCAGCGGCCTCAGCGTGCCCATGAGCGGCCGGACCGTTACCCTCAGCGTGCGGACCCCGGCCGGGAAGTCGGTCGCGCTCTCGGTTCACGTGAAGGGCGACGGGACATACTCGAAGGAGTTCACGGAAACGGACAGGCAAGGCCTCTACCGCGTCCGCGCCGTCGCGCCCGACGGGAAGGCCAGCGCTGAAACCACCTTCCACGTTGTCGGTGCGGCCGGAATGAGCGACCACGCTGTCGATAAGACGGCGGGCCTGATCAGTGCCATGGCAGCGGGCGTGCCGGCCCTCGAACACCAGGTCGCTCTCCTGCCGCCCTCTCCGGGCCGCGAGGAAGCCCTCCACCGCCTCCAGGCCGTGCGGGCCGACCTCCAGCAGGGGACGTCGCGCGCGGGGCAGCTCAGGCAGTGCCTGGCCTCCGTCGATGCCGTCGCGCGGAAATCCGCCGCATTCGCCGCCGCCCTGGAGCCCGCCTACGAAAAGATGGGCGCCGCCGCCGCGGGCGCCGATGCCGCCCAGGCACAGCTCGAGGAGAAGCTCAGGCTCTGGGGCAGCAGGCGGCCCACCTCCTGCGACGACCTGGACACGGCCGTGGCGGGTCTCGAGTTCTACTCGGGCGTGGTCCAGTTCCTGACGAGCAAGTGGAAGGACATCGCCGTCGACGTGGCGGAGAAGACCGTCATGGACCGGCTGAAGCTCATCCCCACGCCGAAGGTGACGCCCGAAGACGTCATGCTCGCCAAGTCCTGGCTGAAGACCGCCGAGGAGGGGTACTACAAGGGCTGGGAACCGTGGGTCGAGAACTCCGCGGGCCTGGTGGCATCCACCACCGCGTGGATGGCCGGGAAGTACCTGGGGCTCTACTGTGAGCAGTTCAAGGGCGACTTCAAGGCCCACTTCGGCGCCCAGTACTTCGCCTACGGCAAGAAGTGGTGGGCCTACAACATCGACCTGACAGGCAAGCTGAACCTCCGCTACCGGAAAGGGTCGGGCGGAGGGCCCATCCGGGTGTCCGGCGAATTCGAGGGCAACGCCGGCGGCTTCAGGGTGTGGGACGATCTCATGAGGGCCACCCCCGCCATGCGCCAGTACGTTCTCTTCCACCTCACGCTTCCGCCGCCGCCGGCACCGCTGGGGCAGAAGGAGATCGCCAACGAGTTCGGCAAGGTGGGCCGCACCTTCGCAGGGCCCTACTCCTTCCTCGTACCCGTGCACGGAATCATCGACGGCGATCACATGATCCTGGAAGTGGACAAGGCGACGAAGGACTACGGCGACCTCGTGAAGGGCCGGACATGGTACGTCCTGATGGATCCCACATCTCCCACGCCCATTCCCTACATCATGCGGACGGACCTGCCCATGGTGAAGGCGCAGTTCATCCTGTCCCGCGGCACGCACGGCAAGCCGTCCTTCCCGATCGTCGTGAACGGCGAGACGTCCACCATCGAAAAGACTTTTACCCGAACGGCGGCGGACGCCAAGGGCAACTACAAGGTCGTGTGGAGGATCGAAATCAAGGCCTGCAACCCGGCGTGTCCCTGAACCCGGCCGCTGTGCCGCCCCCCGGACTCTGAACCGTTCCGCCCGTTCCTTCGTATGCAGACACAGACCCGATCGATAAAAGGGAGGGACGAGATGATACATTCGAAATGGTTGAAGGGTGCATCGGGCGCAGCTCTCGCGCTGGCGTGCGCCCTGTCCGCGGCGGCCGCCGGACAGACCGGCCGCATAGGCAATCCGCCCGAAAGACCGGAGCTGGTCATGCCGGGCACGGTCTCCACGGGGCTCTTCGAGCGGGACGCGGCGCTCTCGCCGGATGGGGGGACCTTCGCCTTCACGGTGCTCCTCTCCGGCCGCCGGGGGACGATCGTGCTGATGGAGCGGCGGGGCGACGCGTGGTCGAAGCCCGAGGTGGCGCCGTTCTCGGGAAGGTGGAGCGACGTGGAGCCGGCCTTCAGCCCGGACGGCAGGCGCCTCTGGTTCGCGTCCGACCGGCCCGCAAGGCCCGGGGACAAAGAAAAGAAGGACGTGGACCTCTGGTACGTCGAACGCACGGCGACGGGGTGGGGCGAACCCGTGAACCCCGGGCCGCCCCTGAACTCCGAGCGGAACGAGTTCTACCCGTCGGTGACCCGCGACGGCGCCGTCTACTTCACGGTGGGCAAGCCGTCCAAACCCTCGGACGAGGACATCTTCGTCGCGAGACCGTCGGGCACCGGCTTCGGGGCGCCCGAGAACCTGGGTCCCGCCGTCAATTCGGACGGGCCCGAGTTCAACGCCTTCGTCGACCCCGGCGAGCGCTACCTGCTCTACACGGCCTGGGGGCGGCCCGGAGGCACCGGCGGCGGCGACCTGTACGTCTCTTTCCGTAAGAAAGACGGGACGTGGACGCCGGCCGCGAACCTGGGTCCCGGCGTCAACTCGGACTCGCTGGACTACTGCCCGAGCGTGTCGCCCGACGGCAAGGTGCTGTTCTTCACGAGCAAGCGGGGCGCCGCGCTGCCCACCGGCCAGCGGCTGACCTACGAGGCGATCCGCCGCCTGCAGAACGAGCCGGGCAACGGCCTGGGCGACGTCTACCAGGTGGACAGCGGCGTCTTTCTGCGGCTGGCCCCGTCGGACGACGCGTCGGCGAAGGACGCCGCCCGGCCGGCCGGTCCCTGAGACCGTCATACGTCGGCAAACTGTAAGCCACCCGAGGTCCGCGCGGCCGACGCGCGGGCGCGGTCCCGGTGCGCCCTTCCGGGCGCGGGGCATGTGCCGCCGGATGCCCCGGGGGGATTGAAACCGGCGGCGGGGTCCGTTCGTAAGCCCTAACTGGCAAGGGACATCGGGTGGGGACCCGTCCCGAGCCAACGGGGGCCTCCCGTCCGGCACTTCACAGACCGGGAGGCAAGGCAGAACGTAGCCCGCCGCCGGGCGGGCCGTGGAAGGGGGTAGCACCATGGACCGCAGACAGTTGTGGATCGTCGCCTTTCTCTCGATGACGATCATTTCTCTCGAAACGCTCTGGACGCGAATCTTCTCGGCGGAGTTCTTCTACACCTTCGCCTTCCTGATCCTGTCCTTCGCCATCCTGGGCCTGGGGCTCGGCGCGCTGGCCCTGAGGCTCTGGCCCGGGCTCGGCCGGGAGGAGAGCCAGGGCACCGTGCTGCTGCTGGCGGCCCTTTCGGGCCTGCTGGGCCCGGCCGCCGTGCTGAGGCTGGGGCTCAAGTTCTCCGTGCTCTTCCGCGAGCCGGTCATGGTGGGCAAGTTCGTGCTGACGCTCGTCATCCTCGCCATGCCCTTCTTCCTGGCGGGCGTGGGGCTGGCCTCCGTTTTCAAGCGAGGACACGCCCACATGCCACGGCTCTACATGTGGGATCTGGTGGGCGCCGGTCTGGGCGTGGGGCTGACGGTCCTCGCCATGAACACCGTCGGTGTGCCGCTGGCCGCCGTGCTCGCCTGCGTGCCCATGGCCCTGGCGGCGGTGCTGGCCCACCGCGGGCGCATGCGGACGGCCCACCTGGCCACGGCGGCACTGGTCGTGGTGATGGCCGTCTTCGCCGGTCCGCTCCTCGACGTGAGCCCGGCGAAGTACGGCCCCGTGGTCTACCAGCACTGGAACGCCATGGGGCGCGTCCAGGTCCACGACGTCCGCCCCGACTACCGGGACATCGTGATCGACAACGCCGCCCACACGCCGTGCTACAAGTTCGACGGGGATCTGACGAGCGACTTCATGACGGAGAAGGACTGCTTCTTTCACTTCGCGCCGCTCGTGAACGGTCGGAAGGGGTACGTGCTCGCGTCGCTGGGGTCCGGCGGCGGCAAGGAGGTCCTCCAGGGCCTGTTCATGGGGGCCGGCGAGATCCACGCCGTGGACGTGAACGCGTCCATCAACTACATGATGACCGAGGGGTACCTCGCGGACTTCTCGGGGCGCATCTACCGGGACCCCCGGGTGAAGGTCGTGACCGAGGACGGCCGGGCCTACATGCGCCGGTTCAGAAAGCACTTCGACATCATCCTCTCCTCCAGCTCCAACTCCTTCGCGGCACTGGCCTCGGGGGCCTTCGCGCTGTCCGAGAACTACCTCTTCACCACCGAGGCCTTCGAGGACTACCTGCGCGCGCTCAAGCCGCACGGTTACCTGGTCATGGAGCACCAGTTCTACATCCCCCGGGCCGTGAGCGAGGTGAAGCAGGCGCTCAGGCGCTTCGGGGTCGAGGACCCGAACCGGCACTTCGCCGTGTACGACGTGCCGGGACTGCGCCGGATGGTGATCCTGGTCTCGCCGTCGCCCCTGCCGGACGCGGTGATCCAGGGGGTGCTGGGCCCGCTTACCGAGGCGCGGTACAAGTTCCTTCACCTCGTCTATCCCCCTACGGAAAAGAGCAAGGGCAACCTCGTGGACCGCATCGTAACGGACGGCTGGCGCTCGGCCGAGCCCACGGCCCCGTACGACATCAGCCCCTGCTCGGATAACCGGCCCTTCGTGGCGCAAATGGGGCTGATGAAGAACGTCACGTGGACATCTTTCAAGAAGATCGTGCCCTACGAATTCTTCGGCTTTCCCGTTTCCAAGCTGATCGTGCTGACGATCCTCGCGGTGACGATCCTGCTCGTGCTCCCGCTCCTCTTCCTGCCCTACTTCTTCACGGAGGGCCCGAAGCTGGGCGGGCTCCCCTGGCTTTACTTCTTCTTCATCGGCGTGGGCTTCATGATCGTCGAAGTGGTGCTTATGCAGCAGTTCACGCTCTTCATCGGCTCGTCGACGTACACCTTCGCGGCCATCCTCCTCACCCTGCTCGTGGCCTCGGGCCTGGGCAGCCGCTTCGCCGGCCGCGCGGGCACCGCCTGGCCGTTCGCGGGGGTTATCGCCTGGCTGCTGCTGGACGTGGCCCTTTTCCCGCATTTCGTCCGGGCCCTCGGCGGACTGACCACCATGCCCAGAATCCTCCTGTCCGTGGCCGTCATCTTCCCCCTAGGCTTCTGCATGGGAATGCCCTTTCCGAAGGGTGCGCTCAGGGTCGGCGAACGCATCGACTGGGGCTTCGCGGTGAACGGTGTGGCCTCCGTGCTGGGCTCCACGTCCATCCTCCTGGTTTCCATGAACGAGGGATTCGGCGCGGCCCTGGAGGTGGGCGCCGGCTTCTACGCGCTGGCCCTGGCGCTCATCCTGGTGCGAAGGGGCTGGGGCGACCTCGGGGCATCTCGCGCAGCGGCCTGAGGAGCTCGAGCGTCCGATTGACCGCCCTTTCCCGCCGCCGGTAGAGTAAATTTGGTTTTTTATCGACCGCGGTTCCGGGGGGGCGTCAAAGGAGGGTAGCACGTCATGGGTTCAGCCGCCGATTACGTCAAGTGGAGCATCCCGGAATCCGAGCTGACAGAACTGAGCGAGGCGAAGGCCAGGGACCTCATCTGTCAGTGCTTCTTCGAGGCCAAGAAGGAGACCTTCGGGAGGGCCAAGCGACTTCTGGGCCAGGTGCCTTCGGACGAGGAGATCCGGCTCTCGATCGAGGGGGCGGTCAGGCTCGCCTTCAAGGAGTGCGGCGGACGGTACGACAAGCCGTCGTACCCCGACCTGGTCCAGGTCGTCGGCGTCCTCGCGAGGAAATCGTCCAACTGGGGCACGCCCGAGGACATCGTCAACCACCACAAAGGGCAGATACAGAGGGTCCTCATGCTCCTGGAACGCAAGAGGGTGGTAAACTGATATGCGACCGGCGCGGCGCGGACCGACCTCAGGTTCCAGATCTGCGCCGGCTGGACTGCCGCCCCGAGAGGAAATCATGAGGAGGCCCGGATGCCTGGAGCGATGACGCTGATCGAAGAGATCAAGAAGGTGCTGGGCGCCTACGCCAAGAACGCCAAACCCGAATCCATGTTTACTTTGAGAGACATGCTGCGGGAGCTGGACAGGACGGAGGCGCTCAAGGAGATAGGGTGCAACGAGAACTGCCCCGCCTGTACGTGGGGGAACCCGGACGCCAGGGCGTGGGAGAACCACTGCCGCATCTGGGCCTTCCTGGAACTCATCGAGGATGAGGACCCAGGCCGTGAGCGGGGCAACGCCGTCGTACAGAAAGAGGCCGCAGAACTGCTGAAGGCCATCGAGGCCTCCAACCGTCCGAAGCAACAGTGAGCGCCGGGTTCGGAACGCCTAACGAATCAATCTGAGCAGGGCCGCCCGGCGGGCGGCCCTTTTGCGTTTTCCACCGACTGCGGCGGCGGGACTTCCGCCGTCGCCGACAAGGAGAGGAAGACCCATGAAACGGTTTCTGTCTATCGCGATAGTCGCCGGGTTGAGCGGGGCATTGACCCTGGGTGCGCTCTCGGCGCAGAAGGCTCCCGGCGGGAAGACCAAGGACAGCAAAGGCCCCATGTCGGCGAAGACCTTCGAGGGGCTCACCCTGCGCTGCATAGGTCCTGCGCTGATGTCGGGCCGCGTCTCCGACATCGCCGTCGACCCCCACGACCGGGCGCGGTACTTCGTGGCCGCGGCCTCGGGCGGCGTCTGGCGGACGGTGAACGACGGCACCACCTGGACGCCCGTCTTCGGCAAGGAGGGCTCCTACTCCATCGGTTGCGTCACCATCGATCCCAACAACCCTCACGTCGTCTGGGTCGGGACGGGTGAAAACAACAGCCAGCGCAGCGTGGGCTACGGCGACGGGATCTACAGGTCCGATGACGACGGCCACACCTGGAAGAACATGGGGCTGAAGGACTCCCAGCACATCGCCAAGATCCTCGTGGACCCCAAGGACTCCGACGTCGTCTACGCCGCGTCCCAGGGACCGCTCTGGAACGACGGAGGACAGCGCGGCCTGTACAAGACCACCGACGGCGGAAAAACATGGAAGGCCGTTCTCACCGTGGACAAGGTCACGGGTGTCACCGACGTGGCCATGGACCCCAGAAATCCCGACGTCCTCTACGCCGCGGCCTACCAGCGCCAGCGCCACGTCTGGGGTCTGGTGGACGGAGGCCCGGGTTCGGGCATCTACAAGACGACAGACGGCGGCAAACACTGGACGAAGCTCGAGACGGGCCTGCCGAAGGTGGACATGGGGCGGATCGGCCTGGCCGTTTCACCCGCCAATCCCGACGTGGTCTACGCGATCGTGGAAGCCGCCGACGACAAGGGCGGGTTCTTCCGCTCCACCAACCGGGGTGCGAGCTGGACGAAGCGCGGCGACTACATGACGTCGAGCCCGCAGTACTTCAACGAGATCATCTGCGACCCGAAGGACGTGAACCGCGTCTACGCCATGGATACCTGGATGCACGTGACGGAGGACGGGGGCAAGACGTTCCACAGGGTGGGCGAGCACTGGAAGCACGTGGACAACCACGCCCTCTACGTGGATCCCCACGACACCCGCTACCTCCTGGCCGGCTGCGACGGGGGCGTCTACGAAACCTACGACCGGGGCCGGACCTGGCATTTCAAGGCCAACCTCCCCATTACCCAGTTCTACCGGGTGGCGGTGGACAACGCCCGTCCCTTCTACCACGTCTACGGCGGCACCCAGGACAACAACACCCTGGGCGGCCCCTCGCAGACGGTTTCCTCCAGCGGGATCGTGAACTCCGACTGGTACGTCACGGTGGGCGGCGACGGGTTCTGGAGCCAGGTGGACCCCAAGGACCCGGAAATCGTCTACTCCGAGGCCCAGTACGGGGGGCTCGTCCGCTTCGACAAGCGTTCGGGACAGATGATGGACATCCAGCCCAAGGAGGGGAAGGACGAAGCGCCCCTGCGCTGGAACTGGAACGCGCCGCTGATCATCAGCCCCTTTTCCCACACGACCCTCTACTTCGGGGCCGACAGGCTCTTCGAGAGCAACGACATGGGCAACTCCTGGAAGGCGATCAGCCCCGACCTTTCCCGGGGGCTCGACCGGAACAAGCTCAAGATCATGGGCCGCGTGTGGGGCGTGGACGCGGTCGCCAAGAACGACTCCACCTCTTTTTACGGCACCATCGTCTCCCTCGCCGCTTCGCCTCTCAAGAGGGGACTCGTCTACGCCGGCACGGACGACGGACTGATCCAGGTAACGGAAGACGGCGGGGCCCACTGGCGCAAGATCGACCGGTTCCCCGGCGTTCCGGAGTTGAGCTACGTGTCCGCGCTGGCCGCGTCCCGTCAGGACCCCGACACCGTCTACGCCGCCTTCGACAACCACAAAATGGGCGATTTCAAGCCCTACCTGCTCGAAAGCACCGACCTCGGAAGGACCTGGACGAACATCTCCGGAGACCTCCCCAAGAAGGGCACGGTCTACAGCTTCATCCAGGACCCGAAGGACGCGAAGCTGCTCTTTGCGGGGACCGAGTACGGCGTCTATTTCACCGTCGACGGCGGTGAGCACTGGGTCCAGCTCAAGGGCGGAATGCCCACGGTGGCCGTCCGCGACATGGCGATCCAGGCACGCGACAACGACCTGGTGCTCGCCACCTTCGGCCGCGGTTTCTACATCCTGGACGACTACAGCCCCCTGCGCCACCTCACGCCTTCGCTCCTGCAGGAAAAGGGCGCGCTCTTCCCGGTGAGGAAGGCCTGGATGTTCATCCCCTCCACGCCGCTCGGTCTTCCCGGGAAGTCCTCCGAGGGCGACAGCTACTACACGGCACCCAACCCGCCCTTCGGCGCGGTATTCACCTACTACCTGAAGGACTCGCTGGAAACCCTGAAGGAAAAGCGCCAGAAGGAAGAAAAGAAGATCGAAAAGAAGGGCGGCGACAACGTCTACCCGCCCTGGAGCGAACTGCGCAAGGAAAGCGAAGAACAGGGACCGTCCGTCGTGCTGATCGTGCGCAACGGTCAGGGCGACGTGATCCGGCGCGTGGAAGGTCCCGTCAGCCAGGGGCTCCACCGGGTCGCCTGGGACCTCCGCTATCCCCCGGCCAACCCGCCGGAGATCCACGAAAACGGAGAGTACAATCCCTGGGAGCCCAAGCCCACCGGACCCATGGCCGCACCGGGAACCTACACGGTCACCCTCTACGAGCGGCACGACGGCACGCTGACGGCCCTTGGAGAGGCAAGGACCTTCGAGACCGTGCCGCTGGGTACGGCCACCCTGCCCGCCCGGGACAAGGCGGCGCTGGCGGCCTTCGAGCGCAAGACCCAGCGCCTGCAGCGCGCCGTGCTCGGCTCGGTCAAGCTGGCGCACGAGATCAGGGAGCGGCTCGCCTACATCAACAAGGCGTTGGAGAACACGCCCCATCCGGATGAGGCCATGCTGCAGCAGGCGCGCGCGATCGACCTGGAGCTCACGAAAATAGACCGCGCCCTCTCGGGAGACAGGATCGTCGCATCACACAACGAGCCCGTTCCTCCGTCCATCGCGGGACGGGTCCAGGGTATCGTCTACGGGGAATGGTCCTGCACGTCGGCTCCGACCCAGACGCAGCGCGACCAGTACGCCATCGCGGCGCAGGCCTTCGAGCCGGTTCTGAAGCAGTTGACCGATCTGTACACGGTCAAGCTGACGAAGCTCGAGGACGCCATGAACGCCGCCGGTGCGCCGTGGACGCCCGGTCGGGTGCCCGTCTGGAACCCCGAATAGGCGCCTTTACAGGCAGATCGGACGCGGGGGGCCGTGGGGCCGCCCGCGTCTCTTTTCGGGCGCCCCGGTGCGGGCGCTACAGGCCGTGCCGGATGAGGATGTCGATGCCGATGGCGACCAGCACCAGACCGCCCAGGCATTCGGCGACGACGCCCAGACGGGAGGCGCGACTGAGAACGCGCCCAAGGTGGAGCCCGGCCGCGGTGAAGGCGCCGGCCACCAGGCCGATGACCAGCGCGGGCCACCAGATGGAGACGTGCAGCAGGGAAAGCGAAAAGCCCACGGCCAGGGCGTCCAGGCTGGTGGCTACCGAAAGCATGACCATGGTACCGCCGCGGGTCGGGTCCACGCGATGCCGCGCGTCGTCCTCCGCTGTGAATGCTCCGACGACCATACGTCCGCCGATGAACGTCAGCAGGGCAAAGGCCGCGTAGTGGTCGAAGCGGCGCATGAAGGCCGTGACCGTCTCGCCGGCCAGCCATCCGATGATGGGCATGAGCGCCTGAAAGAGGCCGAAGTGCCACGCCAGCCGGAAGGTCTGCCGTCCCGTTACGGTTTTGAGGTTGATGCCGGAGGCGACGGCCACGGCGAACGCGTCCATGGCCAGCGCCACGGCCATCGCAAGGATTGCCCCGAAACCCATCCGCCGATGCCCTCCAGCCGTCCGTTCGGATAGCTCGGCCCGGTCGCCCGCCGGGCCTCCGTCCGTGATGGAACTGTAACACGTCCGGCACGTGCGGCATTGCGCCGCCGGTCCGGGGGAAGTCAGATGAAAGATTTGCGGACCGCGCACGGTTACTAAACAAGGAAGAAGGGAGAAAACCTTGGAGTCCTGTTACTTACCATGGGAGTGCTGAAGATGTCTCTGGGAATTCAGGCGAAGATCGTGACGAAGGACGTGGTCTACAAGGATGGCGATTCGGCATTCGAGGGCTTCCTCGCATACGACGACTCGATGCAGGGCCCGCGTCCCGGGATCCTGGTGGTCCACGCGTGGATGGGCCTGGGCGAGCAGGTGAAGCGGCGGTGCAGCATGCTCGCCGAACTCGGCTACGTCGCTTTCGCCGCCGACGTATACGGCCGGGGCGTTCGCCCCGCCACGCGGGACGAGGCGGCGAAGCTCGCCGGCCGCTACAAGTCGGACCGCAAGCTGCTGCGTGAAAGGGTTCGCCTCGGCCTGGCTCAGCTTGCGGAAAGCCCCCACGTGGACCCGGGAAAGCTGGCGGCCATCGGGTACTGTTTCGGCGGGACGGCGGCTCTCGAACTGGCCCGCAGCGGTGCTGCTCTCCGCGGCACGGTCAGCTTCCACGGAGGTCTGGACAGCCTCCGCCCAGAGGACGCCGGGAACATCAACGGCCGGGTGCTGGTCCTGCACGGCGCCGACGACCCCACCATGTCGGCGGCCGACGTGGCCGCCTTCCAGGATGAGCTGAGGAAGGCGGAGGTGGACTGGGAGATGGTGACCTACGGCGGCGCCGTGCACAGCTTCACAGACCCGGACGCGGGCGACGACAACTCCAAGGGTGCGGCCTACAACGCAAGGGCCGACGAGAGGTCGTGGCGGGCCATGCGCACCTTCCTGGAAGCCGTCTTTCGCTGAGGATATGTGAATATCTGTTCATACGCAATAAATATGGCTCCCGCGGGTTTATACAGTGATCGGAAGTCGCAAGAGGGTCCTCGGACCGAGGCGGTTGCGGACGGGAGACCCCGGGGAGCGGGCTGCAAGGCCCCGAAACGAACAGGAAGAATAAGGAGAAAATCATGCACGAAGTACCCAATCTGCCTTACGCATTCGACGCGTTGGAACCCCACATTGACGCGCAGACCATGCAGATCCATCACGACAAACACCACGGCGGCTACGTGTCCAAACTCAACGGCGCCGTCGAAAGCTACGCGGACCTCAAGAACAAGGACGTGAAGGACCTGTTGAGGGCGATCGATGCGGTGCCCGAGGCCATCCGGACGGCCGTCCGAAACAACGGCGGCGGTCACGCCAACCACAGCCTCTTCTGGGAGATCATGGACCCGAACGGCGGCGGCAAGCCGTCCGGCGACCTGGCGGGCGCCATCGACAAGACCTTCGGCAGTTTCGAGGCCTTTCCCGAGAAGTTCACCAGCGCCGCGGCGACGCGCTTCGGCTCCGGCTGGGCCTGGTTGATCGTGAACGACGGCAAGCTGGACGTGTACTCCACGGCGAACCAGGACAGCCCCTACATGGAGAACAAAGTCCCGATCCTCGGGCTGGACGTCTGGGAACACGCCTACTACCTCAAATACCAGAACCGTCGGCCGGATTACATCAAGGCCTGGTGGAACGTGGTCAACTGGAAGGCCGTGGAAGAGCGCTTCAAGAAGGCGTTGGGATAACGGCAGCAAAAACCGATCAACGTTTTGCAGGTCCCGCATTTGCGGGACCTTTTTCTATGCTGGGTGGCAGGGGGATTCGGAAGGAAAAGAATTAAGGAAAGGACCTTTCCCGAAGGCAAAGGGCGAAGAGCCTCACAGTGAGGCGGTGAGGCGGTGAGAAGGACGGGGAGTAGGGCCTTCTCTCAGGACCAAGGCCGAAGGGCTAAGGGCTAAAGAGAAGGAAGGCGAGGGACGACCCTTTGTGGCGGTCGATGCTCGAATCAACCGAAACGGCCTTTGGCCAGCAAAGGCCGCTACAAAGGACCGCCCCAAACCGTTTTCGCCTTGACCTTTCTCCCCTTACCCCCTAACCGCTCCCACGGCGCGTTTGGGTGTTGGGTATTGAGTTGAGGTACGACGTCGCCGCCTTCGAAGGCTGGCCTGACATCCCCCGTGCCCCGCAGCCCCCACGCACCCCCGGCCAAAGTTGTCTGCCGTCCGCGGTCTGCCGTCGTCCATCGACGATCGACC
This sequence comes from Acidobacteriota bacterium, assembly GCA_046704825.1. GTDB lineage: Bacteria > Acidobacteriota > UBA4820 > UBA4820 > DSQY01 > CAVRTJ01. The sequence continues at coordinate 3,169 of JBJKRE010000144.1, read as the reverse complement.
GTCGACATCTCTTCGATCGCTGGATCCCTCTCCGCCGCAGCCGGCTGGGGAGTGGACAAACGTGACAGAAAGGCCTACATAGCGTATAAGAATAGGCAGGGACGACCGCGTTATCCGCAGCAGACGGGCGGCGCGACCAGGCATGGAACAGAGCAGACCAGCGTTCCCGTTGCGCGTGAGCACGGCGAGAGGTCAGGGCATGATAGAAAGCGTCGGCGAAAGGGCCTGGTACCTGGAAGGCGTACTCAACGACGGAAAGACCTGGCTCATTACAATCGACCCCCTGCCCTTCACCATCGGCAGGAAGGACGGTTGCGATCTCTCCATCTCCACCCGCTCCATATCCCGGAGGCACGCGGAAATCCTTCACCAGGAATCGTGCCTCTGGCTGAGGGACCTCGGGAGCAAGAACGGGACCTTCGTCAACGGACGCCGAGTGTCGGGGCTGGAACAGCTCCGGACGGGGGACGTGGTGCAGTTCGGGAACGTCCAGTTCCGGGTGTTCAGCCGCGGGAACGGAACCGGTGAGAAGACGGAGGAGACGAGCACGTCGTTCAACGTGATCCCACCGAACCTCCCCTACTGCGAGCCGGAGTTCAAGACCCTGCTGGACACGAAGGCCGTCACGCCCCTCTTCCAGCCCATCGTGAAGATGGACGACGACAGGCTGCTTGGATACGAGATACTGAGCCGGGGACGCTGCGAGGGCCTGCCCTCCGCTCCCCTGGAACTCTTCAACCTGGCAGAGCCGCTGGGCTACGAGGCGAAGCTGAGCCGGCTGTTCTGGCAGCAGGGCCTTCTGGAGGGCGCCCGGCTGCCGGGCAGTCCCCACCTGTTCATCAACGTGCACCCGGCGGAAACGGCCCAGCCCGGGCTCATCGAGTCGCTCGAGACCATACGGAGCACCCGGCCCAGCCTGCCCATCACCGTCGAGATCAGCGAGAAGGCCGTAACGGACCTGCCCCGCATGAAGCGCCTGAGAGCCGAACTGCAGAACCTGAACATCTACCTTGCTTACGACGATTTCGGCGCCGGGCAGGCACGGTTCCTGGAGCTGATCGAGGTCCCGCCGCACTACCTGAAGTTCGACGCGTCCCTGATACGGCAGATCCACACGCGCCACAAGCGTCTGCTCCAGATGGTCGAAACGCTCGTGAAGATGGCGTGCGACCTGGGGATCATCCCCCTGGCCGAGGGCATCGAGTGTGAAGAGGAGCGCGAGGTCTGCCGTACGATCGGTTTCCGCTACGCCCAGGGCTACCTGTTCGGAAAGCCCGAGACCATCGCCGCCGTCTGATCTGCGGTCCTCCGCGCCCTGAACGGAGGTGGGTCCCTCAGCGGAGGCGGACCTTGACCCGTCCGACCCCGACTTCCACCTTGACCCGCGCGGTGCCCTTCCCCTCGGACCAGGACAGGCTCTTCCCCACGAACCCGCTGCCGCGGTAGTGCCGCCCGTCGACCCGCAGGTCGGCGCCGCCCACTCCCGCGTCCAGGTCCACGGAACGAACGGCATCCGCCGGCATCTGGACGGTCGTGTCCCCCACGCCCACGTGTATCGACAGGGCCTTCTCGACGCCGGAGACGTGCACGTCGCCCACGCCGAGTTCAAGGTGGAAGGCAAGTCGGGCGGGCAGCTTCACGTCCATCCGGAGGTCGAGTCCATGACTCGAGTGCCGGGGGTAGCCCTTGACCTCGACCTTCAGCTCTCCGTCCCTGGTGTGAGACACCAATTCGATGCGTTCGGACTTGTCCCTGCACTTCCAGCCCGACCGGTGGCAGGTGACGGTCATGGTCACCTGCACGTCCTGACCGTCGTAGGCCTCAAGGTGGATGCCCCCCACGGGTACGTCGAGGCTCAGCTCCCGTGCCTGTCCTACGGGGTAGGTTTTATTCACGGTCCTGACCTTTTCCGACGCGAGGGCCGGAAGCGTCAGGACGAACAGCGCGATCAGGACTACAAGGCTCTTTCTCATCAATCCCTCCTGGACAGGTGGCTGGTTTCTCTCGCCGGACGGGTCCGGCCCGCGCCCTGCGGGGCTTTCCCCGCGTGAACTGTGGTACGGCGGCCCGCGCCGCATTGTTTCGACGCCGGGCTTCGGGGTGCCCCGGCGATCCGCCGGGCCTATATTTTCGTCAGACAAGCGGGAGCGATCATGAGTCAGGCGTTCACCCACTGTCTTCCCGGGGGGCCGGGTCGCTTTTTCGGGGCGCTTCTGCTGGCCGCGTGCTGGCTTCCCTTCGGCGCGTGCCGGCTGGCGTGCGTGCGGCCCGCCGACGGTGCCCGCGAGCGGGCCCGGCGGCTCGCCATGGTCCACGGCCAGCTGGCGGGCCGCGACATCACGGACCGGCGCGTGCTCTCGGCCATGGAGCGCGTACCCCGGCACGCCTTCGTGCCCCGGGAACTCAGGGCCTACGCCTACGCCGACTGCGCACTGCCCGTCAGCCACGGGCAGACCATCTCTCAGCCCTACGTCGTGGCGCTCATGACCCAGCTCGCCCGCGTCGGCAAGGATTCGCGCCTACTCCAGGTCGGGACGGGTTCGGGCTACCAGGCCGCCGTGCTGGCCGAGATGGGGTGCGAGGTCTGGAGCGTGGAGATCATATGTCCCCTCGCCGACCGGGCCCGCCGCCGGTTGACGTCGCTCGGCTACGGGGGCGTCAGGATCAAGTGTGCGGACGGCTTCCGCGGGTGGCCCGGAGCGGCGCCCTTCGACGCCATCCTGGTGACGGCGGCGCCCAGCCGCGTGCCTCCGCCGCTCCTGGCACAGCTGGCACCGGGTGGCCGTCTGGTCCTCCCGCTGGGCGACACCCTGCAGGCGCTGGTGCTGATCGAGAAGACCTCGGACGGCGCCTTCGTGAGGCGAGAGGTGACCGCCGTCCGCTTCGTGCCCATGACGGGCGAGGCGAGTGGCGAAGGTGGCCCCTGACCGGCGTCAGGCCCGGGGGCGCGCCGCGGTCTTCGCCGGCAGGGAGGCCAGGAATGCGTCCATGACGCCGTCGAAAACCCGGGGCTCGTCCATCATGACCCAGTGGCTCGTCCCCTTGATCTCTTTTGAATCGAGGCCCGGAACCAGGTTCTGGACGCTGTAGGGCTCGACGTTTTCGGGCGTGACGACGGTCAGCTTGGGCCCGCGGAAGCACGCCACGGCCTCCTCCGGCTGATAGGCCA
>JBJKRE010000143.1:0-4761 GCA_046704825.1 Acidobacteriota bacterium | reverse complement strand
GATGTGTATAAGAGACAGCGCCCCGCCCGCTCGATGAACGCATGGATATGGTCCGCTCGGTCCTGCGGCTGGAATCGATCTGGGACCGCAAGGCCGGCACCCTGTCGGGCGGTGAGGCCCAGCGGGTGGCCATAGGGCGTGCGCTTGTCCAGGATGCGCCGAACATGATCCTCGACGAGCCGGCCAGCCACCTCGACCTGGCCCACCAGATGGCCCTCTACCGCATGATGACTCGGCTGACCGGCGCCGACCGATCCATGCTCATCGCCACGCACGACATCAATCTCGCCCGTCTGTTCGGACAGAGGCTCTTGATCCTGAACGGAGACGGAATACTCAAACCTTTTCCCGAAGACGTGCCGAAGCAGGGCAGCCTGCTCGAGGAGGCCTTCGGGGTGCCCTTCGTCACGCGCGATCTCTCGGGCACGGCCTGCTGGTTTCCCGACATCGCGCCCTTCAGGGCCGCTGACTTTAGACCGGCATTAGGAGATGACAGGTGAATACGAAACGCATCGCACGGGGCCTGACGGCCCTCGCCGTTTCGGCGGCCGCTCTTGCCACGCTGAACGTACGGGCCCAGGAGGCCCAGAGACTGCTGGAGGACTACGGGACCAGTATCACTGTGTACGGCGAGCGTCTGCCTCTTAAAGAGCGCGAGATCCTGGACACGGCAGCGAGCGTCGCCGTGATTACCCGCGAGGACATCCAGGCCTCCGGCGCAACGACGGTACAGCAGGTCCTGTCCGAACTTCCGGGCATCACCCTCCACAACGAGACGGGCAACCCCGCCGAGAGCACCGTAGACCTGAGGGGCTTCCCGCAGGGGACGAGCCTCGCCGTGTTCCTTGACGGCGTGCGCCTGAACGACGTCCAGGACAACTCGGTCCAGTGGGACCTCATCCCGCTCGAAGACGTGGAGCGGATCGAAGTGTACAGGGGAGCCTCCGGCCCGCTCTACGGGGGCGGCGCACTGGCGGGTGTGGTGAACATCATCACACGTCGCAACCCCGGGTTCCCGCGGCTGGACCTCAAGACCAGCCTCGGCTCCTTCGGTGAGCGCGAGGCGCGCATCCACACCAGCGGCGCCTCCGGTCCGGTCGAGTTCTACGGGACGGCCATGAAGCGCCACGCCAGCGGATGGCGGCAGAACGACGGCTACGGGCTCGACGACGGCCTCTTCCGGCTGAACCTCACGCTTCCCCGCAACCAGTCCCTGGCGGCCCTTTTCCAGTACTCCGGCGACACGGTCAGCCAGCCCGGCTCCCTGACGGCCGCGGAGATCTCAGTGGATCCGCGCCAGTCCCCCTACAACCTGTACGACGGCACGCGGGGCAGGAGGACGCTGGCGAGCCTGAGGTACAACGTCTCCATGAGCGGGGGCTGGGCGTTTTCGGCGCAGGCCTACACGCGCCGCCAGGACAGGGACACCCTGACCACGGGCCGGTTCGGGTCGGGCTTCTTCACGCGGGGCTCCGAACGGCTCTCCGGCGGCACCGCCGAGGCGCGCAACGCCTGGAAGCTCGGGGGTTCGATCCTCGAGTTCTCGGCGGGCGCCGAAGGCTCCAGCGGGCGCTTCGACGGGAGCGGCTTCTACACCAACACCACCGGCGGGGACAAAGTACCCGCGTCACGCAGCGGCGTGAGGGAAAACCTCTCCGGAGCCTACGTCCAGGGCGACCTCGGCCTCGGCGCCCTCCACTTCATCGGGGGCGCCCGCACAGACCGGGCGGCCTACGACTACACGGACCGCTTCGACGCCGGCAACGACACGCGGCGCGTGTTCCGCCAGTCGACCTGGCGGGCCGGCGCGCTCTACCACTTCGGGCAGTGGTCGTCGGCCTTCCTGACCTATTCGCAGGGCTACCGCATCCCGTCCGTGATCGACCTCTTCGCCTATCCGGGCTTCTACTCCAACCCCGACCTGTCCCCAACGCGGGCCGGCGACTGGGAGGCCGGGTGGCGCTACCTGAAGGACGGGAACCGATTCAAGGTCACGGTCTACGACATGACCCTGCGCGACGAGGTGGTGTTCGTCCTGACCCAGCCCGCCTACTTCATCGGGCAGAACCGCAACGTGGGGCGCTCATACAGACGGGGTGTTGAGGCGGACGCACATTTGCGGCTTCCGGCGGGCTTCGCGCTCTTCGCCGGCGGTTCCTACCAGGACTCGAAGGTCACGGCGGGCCCTTACGCCGGAAACCGCGTCCCCATGGTGCCGCGCTACCAGGGCACGGCGGGCGTCTTCTGGTCGAACCCTTCCTGGACGGTCCAGCTGGCGGGCAACTGGGTCGGTCCCCAACTGCTGGACAACGACCTTACGAACAGCGAGCCGGGCATTCCGGGCTACGCCACGGTGGACCTCTCCGCCCGCTTCGCCTATCGTGCGCTGACGCTCGAGGCGTCGGCCTCCAACCTCCTGGACCACGCCTACGTCAACAGGGGGATCACCAACGGGTATCAGGCCTTCTACACACCCGCCTATCCCGCGGCCTTCCGGTTTTCCGTCATGTGGAGCTTCTAGGCAATTTGGGATTTGGGAATTGGGATTTGGGATTAAGGGGACGGCGGGCGACGGGGCTTCGGGGGTCTGCAATCGCCCTAACCCTTCTGCCCTTCACCACGTCGGCAGGCGCAAGCCGGCCGACGTTTTGCCTGAAAGAAAGGCTTCGAAGAAGCCGCGTTAAAATCCGGTCGAAGACCGGATTTTAAAGGAGAAATCGTTTGACGCAACCCCTGCCCTGTGCTACATTGACCGTCTCTACTGAAGAATGGCCGTGGCGGTCATAGCGAGAAAACAGCGGGCGCGTAGAGGGGGGCATCCAGCCGCCACATGAGGTCCGTCAACGGCCGGCGAGGGTTGATTCATGAGTTTCCAGGGCTCTCTCAAAGAGCTGCACCTTCCGGATGTCATCCAACTCGTTTCCGTGTCCGGGAAGAGCGGGTCGTTCGTGCTCCAGAAGGAGCCCGAAGAAGGCGTCATCTATCTCGAGAACGGCCGGATCGTCCACGCCCTGATAGGGGACCTCAAGGGCGAAGAGGCGGTCTACGCCATGGCCACCTGGAACGAGGGGAGTTTCCGGTTCAACCCGGGGGAGCGGAGCCCCGAGCAGAGCATCACGAAGAACAACACAAACCTGCTCATGGAAGCCGCCCGCAGGATGGACGAGTGGCGGGTCCTCAGCAAGCGCATCCCGTCGCTCGAACACGTGCCGAGGTTCCAGGTGCCCGAGGGCAAGCAGGGGCAGATCAACCTCAACACCCAGGAGTGGCTCGTCCTCAGCAAGATCGACGGCAAGACGAGCATCGATCAGATCGCAAGGACCGTCAACCTTTCCGCCTTCGACGTGGCCAAGCTTCTCTACGGGCTGATCACCATGGGGCTCATCATCCTGGAGGAGCCCGGCACGCAGGTCGAACAGGCGAGCGCCCCCGCGCAGGAGGCCTTCGCGCCCGAAGAGCCGGCCGAGATGGACGGCGAAGTCCACGAGGAGCTGAGGCTCCTCCTGAGGAAGCTCCGCGAAGAGGCGCAGAACGCCATGGGCGACGTGGCCTGGCCCGTCATCCTGAGGTCCTACCGCAAGGCGAAGGCCGAACTGGACGACGGCAAGGGCACGGGAGCCGTGCAGACCATGTGCCAGGATATCCTCGGGCACGCCTCCCAGATGGAGGGACCCGAGTCCCAGCGCCTGCTGGCCGAACGTTTCAGGGAAGTTCTGGCCTCCTGGAACTCGGGCGCTTCGTGACGCGGCGTTTCGCCGCTCAGATGATCAACCATGCGTAAACTCGTTCTCGTACGCCACGGTGAAACCGAGTGGAACAGCGACAACCGCGTCCAGGGCTCGGTGGACGTCCCGCTGTCCGCAAAAGGCATCGCGCAGGCGAAAGCGCTGGGCAAGGGCTTTCGTTCGCTGGGCATGGCCTTCGACCGCGTGTACACCTCGGACCTCGACCGGTCCCGTACCACCGGGCAGATCCTCCAGGAGGCCCTGGACGTCCCCGTCCTCGTGACGTCGCCGCTCCTGAGGGAACTGGACTGCGGGGACTGGGAGGGCGAGGTCATCGCCGACCTCAGGCGCAGCAAAGAGTCCGCCTACAGGGCCTGGAAGCACGACCCGGCCTACTTCATCCCGAACGGCGAGAGCCTGATGGCCGTGCACGAACGCGTGCAGGTCTTCCTGGAGGAGCAGAAGGCCACCCTCGACGCCTGCGGGAACGTTCTGATCGTGGCCCACGGCCTGCTCAACCGCATGATGCTCTCGGTGCTCCTTCAGCTCGACCCCCAGCAGAGCCGGTACTTCTCGCAGGACAACACGGCGTACGACGTCTTCGAATGGGTGCGCGGGCGTGTATACTGCACCGGATGGAACCTGACCTGCCACCTGGACGGGTGCGGGTAGAACGAGATTTCGGCGGCGCTCCCCCAGCGGAGGCCGGCCGCGTGAGGAACCCACCATGCTGACAGCACTGAGCCTTTGGCAGGAAGCCCTATCCCGGGCCTTCCGCGACACGCTGGGCGCCGACCTGCCCCCCGACCAGGTGCCCTTCACCTTTCCGCCCAAACCGGAGCTGGGCGACGGGTCGTCGCCGGTGGCCTTCGCGCTTGCGAAGCAGCTCAGGCGCGCGCCCGCGGCCATCGCCCAGGAACTTGCGGCCGCGGACCTGCCGGGCGTCCGGGAGATCCGCGTGGCGGGCGGCTACCTCAACCTCTACGTCGACCGCGCCTGGGCCATGGACGAACTGCTCGGCGGCCGCTTCACGCCG
>JBJKRE010000142.1:0-15200 GCA_046704825.1 Acidobacteriota bacterium | reverse complement strand
CACGCACTCGGTGCAGTACCGGAAGGTCACGTGTACGGGTGCGTGGGCGAACACGAAGTGGTCGTGCGCCCCGCCGAGTTCTTCAAGGTTCTCAGGCTCGGGGGCTTTCAGGCTGCCCGCCTCCACGTAGTCCGTGATGCCTTCGAGCAGGTGAACGAAGCCCAGCGCCCCCGCGTCCACGACCCCGTGCTCCTTGAGTACGCTCAGGGATTCGGGCGTGCGCGAGAGCGACTCCTTCGCCCTGGTGAGGGCGTTCCTCAGCAGGACGGCGAAATCTTCGGTCCGCCTGTGCTGGACGGCCATGCAGTCGGCCCAGTCCTTCATCACCGTGAGGATCGTGCCTTCATGCGGCTTGGACAGGGCCTCGTAGGCGGCCTGCTTCGCGCGGGACACCGCCTCCGCGAAATCCGACGTGGTTGCCCTGGCCTTCCCGGCGAGCCCGTCCGCGAGCCCCCTGATGAACTGCGCCAGGATCGCCCCGGAATTGCCCTGCGAGCCGAGGATTGCGCTTTCGGCCATGGCGTGGCAGACCTTTTCGATGGAGCGGTGGAAGTGGTGCCGGAGGCTGTCCGCCACGGACCTCATGGTCAGGGACATGTTCGTCCCTGTGTCGGCGTCGGGCACGGGGTAAACGTTGATGTTGTTGAGCTGTTCGCGGCGCTCCTCGAGCCTGTCCACGCCGGCCAGAACCGCCCGCTTCAGGCGTCTTCCGTCGAGATAGCGGATTTTCACCGAATCGGCCGCCCGCTGCCGTAACGCGCCGTGCTGCATGGGCCCCTCCGAGACAAGCAGGCATTATATGCCATTTCGGCTTCGTCTCAAATCTCTGCGGGGGTTCGGTGAATACGAATTACGGGCACACCGTCCGCGCACGAAGGAGGGGGCGTGTTCCAGGGCCGTTACAGGTTCTTGGACCAGCAGACCTCGTGCCCCTCCAGGTCGAAGGCGCACACACGTGCGACCTTCCTGCCCTCTTCGTCATCCGCCAGGGAAAACGTGCGGGTAAACGTACCGTCGCGCTCAACGTGCACCTCCACGTCGTTCACCATGACGTGGACGGGGGGCGAAACCCTGCCTCTGACCACGAGGACGTCGCCCAGGAGCGTGGCGTCGGCGGACAGACGCCACCCGGGCGGGCTCACAGGCTTTGCGGGCAGTTCCAGCACTCTGTAGCGGCGGGGCCACGACCAGAATCCCGTTCCCCCGGGCCCGGCGGCTCGAAGCCGCCAGTAGTAGAGGCCTGCCTTCAGTCCGGTCAGCGTGGTCCCGTCCCCGGCGACGGCCCGGTCAGCAACCAGAGGACCCGCGAACAGAGCGGACCGGGACACCTGCAGCCGGACGCCGGCGCGCAGCGTCTGCGCCCACGAAAGTCGCACCGAGGCCGTTCCTCCGGGAGGCGCGCTGAAGACACGCCCCTCGGCCGGAGACGACGCCATGGGGGGCATGGCGGGGACCTCCCCGTCTTCGATCCCGTCGACGGTGGCGACGGCCGCAGCACCCTGGACGCCGGCCCGGAGCGTCTTCGACTCCGATCCGTTCACGATCCGGGCCTCGCCCTCGCACACCTGCAGGTCCACTCGCCGTCCGCCTCCGATGGTCACGCGGCACAGCCCGCCCGGCGAGAGGACGACCTCCCGACCTGCCGCCCGGATGCGCCCCGCACCGTCGTCCGAGACCACCTCGGGCGACCTGTACGCTATCGTACCGGCCAGGAGTGTGACCACCACACCGCTGCCCGACGGGCCGCCGGTCAGCGAGTCGAGGCGCAGGGAAGCGCCCGGGTAGACGCGCAGCTGTTCCTGGTTTGGGAACGTCAGGAGAGCCTCGCCGCCCGCACCGGCCTTTACCTCATCATCCGGCGCCACGTCGCCGCCCCCGGCGGCTTCCAGGGTCCGGCCCGACGAGACGAGCGTCACGCGCCCCGAAGCCGCAGACACCCGCGCCATTTCCCTGGGAGTCTCCAGTGCGCCTTCTATGGGGCGCAGGAGCGACAGGGCTTCCTCCGCCTTCCCCTGGGCTTCGACGTACGCCCCCTTCGCATAGACGGCCTGCGCCTCGTCCATCCGCGCCCGCGCGTCGGCCAGGTCGGGCGCGTAGCGCCGGTCGGCGTCCTCCCTTTCGATTCTGGCCGCGAGCGAACGGGCGCGGTGAATCGCCGTGCGGGCCCCAGCCTCTTCCTGGAGGTGTCCGGTCCTGTAAAGATAGAAGACGCCGCCGATGGCGACGGCCGCAAGTATGACCGCGAACACGCTGAAAACGAAGTTCAGTCTTCCACCGAAGCGCGCCATCACAGCCTCCCTGAAACGCCATTCGGCGCCGCCGGCACCCCCGTCGAGGGCGGCCTTTCTCCAAGCATAGCCCGAGGGGCGGAGGCGGGCAACGGATCCTCGGCCGAAACGCTCATGTGTGAGGAGGATCACGTTACGCCGCCGGGAGGTGCCGTCCGGCGACCGGCCCGCGCCGGCTACGGCGGGCTTGCCACCCCGGCTCTTTTTGGGTACCCTTTTCACTTGTTCCGCCTACAAAAGAAGGGGGTTCCATGAGCGCTGAAAACCAGAAAAACCAGCAACCGCGCAAACTGCCTGATAACGCGTACACTCAGCTGAAGCCCGGCGAAGAATACGTGCCCATCATCACCCAGGAATCGGGCGTGCCCGAGGTCACGGCCCGCTCCGTCGTCTTCGGCATCGTCATGACCGTGTTCTTTTCCGCCGCCGCAGCCTACATCGCCCTCAAGCTCGGGCAGGGCATCGAGACGGCCATCCCCATAAGCATCCTGGCCATAGGGTTCTCGGCGCTTATGGCCAAGATGGCCATGCGCAAGAGCGGCCTCATCGAAAACGTGAACATCCTGGCCATCGGCGCCACGTCGGGTATCGTGGTGGGCGGCTCGGTCTTCACCATGCCGGCCATCTACATGCTGCACCTGAAGGGAGGCTTCTGGCAGATCTTCCTGGTGCCCTTCCTGGGCGCCGTGCTCGGCGTGCTCTTCCTCATCCCCTTCCGGCGCTACTTCGTGGCCGAGATGCACGGCAAGCTGCCCTTCCCCGAAGCGACGGCCACCACCGAGATCCTGGTGACGGGCGAAAAGGGCGGCAGCCAGGCCGGGATCCTGCTCTACTCCCTCGGCATCGGCGTCGTGCTGGACTACCTGGCACTCTCGTACCACGCCTGGACCGACACGTTCACCACGGCCGCCGTCAAGGGCATGACCTACTTCACCGACAAGCTCAAGGGCGTGTTCGCCATGAGCACGTCAGCGGCCGTCCTGGGTCTGGGTTACATCATCGGCATCCGGTACGCCTCCATCATCATGGCCGGTTCCATGCTCTCGTACTTCGTGCTCATTCCCCTTCTGGCCCATTTCGGCGGACCCCAGTACGCCCACCTCGACTACTCCCAGATATTCAGCGACAAGCTGCTGGGCGTAAGGAACATCGGCATCGGGGGCATCTTTGCAGCGGGCGTCATCTCCATCATCCAGATGGCGCCGGTCATCAAGCAGGCCGTCCAGAAGATGATGGCCCAGCTCTTCAGGCACCACGAACACGACAAGGGCAAGGCCGTGTCCCGCCTCGATCTCGACATCCCCATGCCGCTGGTCTTCGGGCTCATCGTGGTGGTCTCGGTCGCAATCTTCGCCTTTTTCCGCTTTTCCGTTCTGGCCAACGACGCACACCCCACGCTGCTCTCCTTCCTGGCGCTCGCGCTCACGCTGATCATCGTCTTCCTGTTCTCCGCCGTGTCCGCCTGGGCCGTGGCCATGATCTCCGTCACCCCCATTTCGGGCATGACGCTCACGACGTTGATCATCGCCGCCGTCATCATGGCCTCCCTGGGGCTCGCGGGTAAGTCCGGCATGCTCGCCGTGCTCCTGATCGGAGGCGTGGTCTGTACGGCCCTGTCCATGTCCGGGTCTCTCGTCACCCAGTTCAAAATAGGCTACTGGCTCGGCTCCACTCCCCGTACGATCCAGTGGAGCAACATCATCGGTTCGGCGCTGGCCTCCGTCACGGTGACGGGCGTCATCATCATGTTCGCCTCGGTCTACGGCTACGGCGTCCCGACCGCCCAGCACGCCCATCCCCTCGCCGCACCCCAGGCCAGCGCCATGGCCGCCGTCCTGAACGCATTCCTGGGAGGACAGGGTGCCCCGTGGCTCCTCTACGGGGTGGGCGCCGTCATCGCAGTGATCGTCGCCATGCTGGGCGTGTCCTCGCTGGCCTTCGCCCTGGGCATGTACCTGCCCATCCAGCTCAACAGTCCCATCCTGCTTGGCGCCATCGTCGCCTGGCTGGTCCAGAGGTCCACCAAGAACCCCTCCCTGAGCAAGGCTCGCAACGACAAGGGCATCCTGATCGCCTCGGGCCTCATCGCAGGGGGTGCGCTCGCCGGGGTCCTGGACGGGTTCACCAAGATGGGCACCGAATACATCCACTGGGAACCCATGGCGTTCCACTTCTCGGAGTCGGCACAGAACTGGGCCGGGCTGGTGGTATTCCTTCTGCTCGCCGCGTTCCTCTACTGGGATGCGCGCAGGGCTAAGGCGGATGTCTCCGAGGAGGGCGGTGCGGCCTCCGGGGCCTGACCGCGCAAAGATATGATACGAAGAGGCCGCGGGCGGTGATGCCGTCCGCGGCCTCTGTTTTCCAACGCCGATTTCAGCCCGCGATCCAGCCGGGCAGGACCTCTTCAAATATCCGCCGCGTCTCCTCGAGCACGTCTCTGACCTCGGGGACGGTGAAACCCATCCGCTCGCCGGGGACGTCGTCGCGGCCCCTCAGAGTCCTGGCCGCCAGGCCCGCCAGGTAGGCCCCGTCTGCGACCCACCCCTTTTCCATGGCGTCGAGGACCTCCAGGACGGCGTCCCGGTTCTCCTTCCCTGCGAAGGCGATGGCGGAGGCCAGGGCCCTGACGTTCTCCACGCCGTAGTCGTTCGCGAGCGCCCCCACGGCGGGCCACAGGCACCGCTCGTAAAATGCTTCCATCATCCTACGCCTCAGGCCCTCTTCGGCTTCGATGTCCCGCGCACAGGAAGCCGCGAGCAGTTCCAATACCTGCGCCATGTGGGTCTGCATGAAGGCGCCTTCGCCGGGGGGGAGTTTGGGCCAGTCTCCCTGGGCCATGGGCTGGCTGAGGAGAAGGGCGCCGAGGGCGTACCTCGGGAGTAACGGGTCTCCCTTTCGGTAGGTCATCCAGCTGCCCACGAACTGGGGGAACGGGTTGGGCAGTTCGGTCAGCATGCCGTACACGTCGGACGGACAGAGCAGCAGATACTCGTGCGCCGTTCCACTCTCGCTCGTCAGATGGAGTCCGATCCCGCACTCCGCAACCCCGGCCTCCTGCCACTCACTCTGCAGTCCTGCCGCATTCCAGAACCGTGCCAGCATCATGGAGGTGTACACGCCCGCCGAAAGGGCGAAGTCCTTCAGTTCGTCGGACGGCTCCTGCGTCCCGTAGTGCGGCGAAAGCATGTGGTCGAGCACGTAGAGGTCGGGGAATTCCCCCGTGAGCACGGCCCTTCCTTCCGTCATCGTCTTGACCTCGGAGGCGAAGTCCTCGGCCACATGTACGGCATTTTCCAGCGTCAACGTTGCGCTCATCGATCTTCTCTCCCGCGGTTATCCGTCCCCTCACCGGCGGCGCCGTGCGACACCCTGTGACACAGCCCCATGATCTCTACCACGTTGCCGTTCCTGACGACGGGTCTCTCGAAGGTCTCGAGCAGGATGACCCGCCCGTCCCGGTGCCGAACCTCGATCCGGTAGGGCGGGGCCTGGGCCCCGGATTCGAAAGTGCGGGCGGTGATTCGCAAGGCCTCCTCGTTGAGGGGGCTGTCCGTTAAAATCGGTGCGTGGGGGGCGAGGAAGTGGCCGGGCGGGTACCCCGTTACCTGCTCGATTCCCGAGCTGATATAGGAGTAGTGTCCGTCGCTCGCCAGCACGTAAAAGAAGAAGTCCGGCGCGCTCTCCACCTCGACCTTTTCGGTGACATCCCTCATGGCGACCAGGTCCACGACGCGTCCTGCGTAGTCCGTCTTCGTACCCAGAGCCTCCACCCATATGCGCCGTCCGTCCCTGCGTCTGCACTCGTAGCGCTCGATGGCGTGGTAGTCTTCCTCGATGACGCGCCGCAGGTCCTCCGCGACCCTTGCACGATCCCTCTCCGCCACGAATTCGAGCACGTTGAGGTCCTTGATGTCGTCGTAGCTCTCGTAGCCGAACATGCGGCACAGGGCGGGGTTGGCGGCCACGATGGAGGGGCTCGCGGGATCCAGCACGAGGATGCCCTCGGTGATCGCGTCGTAGATGGTCCTGAACTTCAGTTCGCTCGCTTTGAGTTCGTTCTCGACCATTTTCTGGTGTGTGATGTCCCTGACGGAACACACGATGACGCGGCCCTGTTCGAGCTGGGTGAGTGACACGCTCTGGTGGACGGAGCCCGAATCCTTCAGCCCCTCGAGTTCGCCTGTCCAGTACCCCAGCCGGTTCACCTGCGGCAGGACGTGCTGGTAGATTGTGTCCCACTGCGTTTCGGAGTAGAGATCGGACCAGCGCTTGCCGGCCAGCTCTACCGGGGCGTCGAAGCCGTGGATGTGCGCGAAGGCGGGGTTCATGTAGAGGAAGGTGCCGTCGGGTTCCATGAGCGCCAGCCCGTCCACGCTCGAATCCATGGCCCTGTAGAGAGTGGTGAGCTCCTGTTCGGAGACCTTCCGGGTGGTGATGTCCATCCGGCTCAACAGCGCGCCGCTGATGCGCCCATCGACCCTGAGCGGTGAGACCATCAGCATGTACCAGCGAGCCTTGCCACCGTTGGGCCGGGGCGATTCGAAGGTGAACTGCTCCCGCCTGCCCTCGAGGACCGCCCGTATACCCTCGGCCTCGAGCGCCGCGTGCGAATCGCCGGATTCGGCCGAGTTCGCCAGCGCCGCCAGGTAGTTGCTTCCGGGCTCGCACTCCCAGCCGCCCGGCTTTCCGTACGGGCTGTCCGCCCAGGCCCTGTTGACCACGCGTACGGTTCCCTTTGCGTCCAGCAGGGCGACTTGAAACGGCTGGCAATCGAGGGTCGCATCGACCATGGCCCGGTTCTTCTGGGTCTCGCTCACGTCCCGTACCACCCCAGCGACACCCCGAGGGTCTCCGCCGGGCGTCTGCACCAACCGGGCGGAGACCTGGACGTGCCGCTCCCTGCCGTCGGCCCCAGTGATCTTGTATATCGCGAGCCTGATATCCAACCCAGTCAGATAGAGTTTTCTGAACTCGGCGTAGAGGCGTTCGGCCGAGTCGGGTGTCAGGACCTCGCCGTAGGTGCGCCCGACCAGTTCTCCCTCGGAAACGCCCAGTATGGATTCGGTGGTCTTGCTGAAGGACGTGAACCGCCCATCCAGGTAGATCTCGACGAGGACCTCTCCCCGTGCGTCGAGCAGATCCGCCACGCGGCCGGCGCTTGAAGCTCCGCCTGCTTCACGGCTGTCGTCTCCATGCCCGCCGAACGGGTCTCGAGGCTCTTGCATGCCGATGGCGCCCTCCTGTCCGCTGCCGGTCCCTTTCCGGCACCCCCCCCTGGACGTTCCCCCACTCCCCACAGCAAGTAGAGGTTCTGTGAAACGGTGGATTCTATTCTAACACGCGATATTCCACGGCGAAACGTCCCGTCGCCACCGCCGGCCCGCGTGCTGTCGCACGGATGCGTCGACGTTCTGCCATTCGTCTTGCAGATGAGACACCGCCCGGCTTGACCGCAATCGGCATGAAGGCTCTGATGCCCGGAGCACCTGATCTGGAGGGCGGGGATGCCGCCGGGACCTCTACCCGGCATGAAGTTTGCTCCTTCAAATGCGGGAGGACAGAACCATGAGGACAAGAACGAATGTAGAGGAAAGAGAACGGACCTTTACGCAGGAGAGCTACGAGTTCTTCTGCCCCACCTGCGGCCGCATCTTCGACGCCTGCCGCGCCGAGTGGTGCGACTGCATCACCGACAACCCGACCTTCGTTTGTCCCCACTGCAGAAACTGCTTCTGCAGCAGCAGCATCGAGGACCGCAGGCGATTCTGGGAAGGGGCTCCGCCGGCCATGTGGAGGCGTCGCCTCAAAAAGGGATTCAGGACGCTCGAAGGCCCGCCCATGGACCTGGGGAATCCCATCCGCCGCCCCCTCATCCTGGTGGTCGACGACGAGTACGACACGAGGCTGATCGCCTACCGCGTCCTCGAGGCGCTGGGATACGGAGTGCTGCTGGCCCAGGACGGCACCGAGGCGATCGAGCTGGCCAAACACTACCAGCCGGATCTCGTGCTGACGGATCAGATGATGCCGAAGCTCGACGGAAAACACCTCTGCCGTATCCTCAAAGAGACGCCGGAGACCGCGCACATCAGGGTCATTTTGATGACGGGGCTCTACAAGAAGGAATCCCAGAGAATAGAGGTTCTCAGAGATTTCAGGGCCGACGACTTCCTCACCAAACCCATAGCCTTCAACAGGCTGGGCGAGGTGCTCGAGGGCTGGCTGGTCCCGGCACCCGCGGTTTGAGGAAGACGTCTCCGCGACCGCGTCCTCCCTCCCGCCCTCCGTGCTCCTTGCGATGCTCGACGGCTAGCACTATTCTGTGATTGAGCACGGAGGGCGAGTCCTCCACCCGTCGCCCCCAGTATGCATTCCAACGGATGACCCATGCCTACCGAGAATGGCCGCCACACAAGCTTTGCAGGCGTGACGGACGCGCTCTCCACGCTGGCCGAACTCGGCGAGACCTTCGCCCTGGCCCGGCGCCCGGAAGATCTGGTATCGCCCCTCTCGGAGCGATTCCCGCGGCTGGTCGATTCGGCGGAGGCCTGGCTGGTGTGGCCCGGCCCGGCGGGTGACCGCGTGCTCGCGTGGCGCGTGGCGGGGGCCTCGGGGCCCGATCGCTGGGAAGGCCCCCTGAACCTGGATTCCGAATCGGAACCGGGGTGTCCGGCCGGACTCGCGCGTCTCTACGGGGACCTTCAGAAGGGACAGAGCGTGAGGTACCCCTTCGGCGACGCGACGAACGGTGAGGCGTGCCTCCTCCTCCGGCTTCCGGCCGCCGGGGTCGCGGCGGCGCACTCCGCACCCGCGTTGAAGTGCCTGCAGGGAATGCTAGGCATGGCCTTCGAGGCCCTGCACAAGGGCGCCATGCTGTCCCGCGGAAAAGCCGAATGGGAAAAGGCCTTCGACGCGGCCACCGATCTGTTCGTCATCCACGACAAGCAGGGGCGGGTGTTCAGGGCCAACCTCGCCGTCTCCCGGTTTGTCGGCCTCCCCATCCGGCAATGCGTCGGCAAGCTGTGCACGAATCTCTTTCCGGGCATGTGCACGGATTCGGACACGGCCGGCATGGAGTGGACACAGAGCCGAAGCGACCGTACCTTCCGGGTGTCGACCCAGGTCGTCAACCTGTCCGGCAGGGAGGCCGTGCTCCACGTCCTCCACGAGATCACCGAGGAGCGTCGACTCGCAGCACTCGCCAGCGAGCGGCAGAAGCTCGACCTCACCAGGAACATGCTGCAGGGCATAGCCCACGAAATACGGAACCCGCTCTTCGGCATCAGCACGGTGGTGCAGGCGCTGCAGGCCCGGTACGCCCCCGACAGCGAGGTCACGGTGTACATCAACACAGTCCTGACCGAGGTCAACCGCCTGGAGAGCGTGGTCAGACGTTTTCTGCACCTTGCGTTCATGGACGACCGCACCCTGCCTGCACCGGCCGGCGTGGCCGACGTCATCCGGTCCGCCACCGGACTGCTCAGGGGCAAGTGCCCGGACATCGCGGCAGCACGCATCCACCTGCACCTGCCCCCGGAAGAACTCGTGGTGAACGCGCACGAGGACACGCTCGCCGCCGCTCTTTCCGAGATCATGGAGAACGGTCTGGGCATGGGTGGGAGCGCATCGGAAATCAGGATAGACGTCACCCTGCGCTCTCGTGACGTCGTCATCTCAATTTCAGACGACGGCCCCGGCATCGGTGCCGAACACCTGGACGAGCTTTTCGAGCCTTTCTTCACGACCCGCCCCCACCACACGGGCCTCGGGCTGTCTTTGGCAAGGGCCGCGATCGCCCGCGACGGCGGATCCGTCGAAGCGCGCGACAACGCCCCTTCACCCGGAGCGACTTTTCTGGTAACTTTGCCTTTGTAAAGGCAAAGCTATGAAGCATATCTTACTGATCGACGATGAACCGGCCGTCCGGTTCGGAATAAGCAAGTATCTGGAAAGCGAAGGATTTCTTGTCTCCGAAGCGGCCTGCCTCAAGGAAGCCCGAGCTGTGCTCAATCGCCACGAGTTCGGCGCCATCCTGCTGGACGTGCGGCTCCCCGACGGGGACGGGCTCGAGTTCCTCAAGGAGGTCCGGGCCGTAGACACGACCGTCCCGGTTATCCTCATCACCGGTCACGGCACCATTGCCATGGCCGTCGAGGCCATGCGGCACGGTGCGGACCAGTTCCTGACAAAGCCGGTGGACCTCAGGGAGCTGGAGGTCTTTCTGACCAAGTCCATGCAGATCGGGTCTCTCCGGAAGGAGAACCGGGCCCTGAAGGAACGCCCCGCCGTCATCCAGCCCTACCTGGGCGAGAGCGCCGCCATGCGGCAGATTTTCCCTCTGCTGGAAGCGGCCTACCGGCACAAGACCCCCGTGCTCCTTCAGGGTGAGACGGGCACCGGCAAGGGCCTCATCGCCCGGCTCATTCACGAGCACGGCACGGAGCACGCCGGTCCTTTCGTGGAACTCAACTGCGCCGGCCTCAAGGGCGAGTTCCTCGAAAGCGAACTCTTCGGCCACGCCAAAGGCGCCTTCACGGGGGCCGTACAGGCCAAGGAGGGGCTTCTGGAGCGGGCGCACAAGGGAACACTCTTCCTCGACGAGATCGGGGACATGGACGTCACGGTCCAGAGCAAGTTCCTCAAGGTCCTCGAGGACAAGCGATTCCGTCCCCTGGGGCGGGTGGACGAAAAGGTGTCCGATTTCCGGCTCATCAGCGCGACCCACCAGGACCTCCAGAAGTTCATCGGGGACGGGCGCTTCCGGCAGGACCTGTATTTCCGCATCAACACGCTGACCATCGTGCTCCCGCCCCTGCGAGACCGCCTGGAGGACATCGACAAGATCGTGTCCCATCTCTTCAGTTACATCACGCACAGGCGCGCCCCTCCGGAACTACGCCCTGAAATTCTGGACCTGCTTCGCGCCTATCACTGGCCCGGCAACCTCAGGGAACTGCACAACGTCCTGGAAAGGGCCTGGATTCTCTCCGACGGACGGGCGCTCGAGCGCGACCACTTCGCGGGCCTCCTTCCCAGCTTGACGGCCGGCAAAGGCCCGGGCACCCCGTCACCTGCCCTCATGGACCTCAACTCGGCCGAACGCCAGCACATCATCCAGGTCCTGGGGCAGATGGACGGCAACGTACCGAGAGCAGCCAAGGTGCTGGGCGTCTCCAGGGCCACCCTCTACCGGAAAATAACCCAGCACGAAATCGAACTGGACAAGATCCGCTGACCGGCGTGCGGCGAATCCGCGCCTCGCCTGTGCTCCCGTTGTGGCGGAGCAGGGGACGTCTCAACGGGTGGACATCCCCCGTACATGCGTCCTGATTGTGAGACGACTTGCACGGTCAGGTGGATGCTTATAATCTTTGTATTATCACAATCGCGAGCGGTTGGACCGCGGCGGGCCGCCCGGGCATGGGACTTGCACTTCTACAGGCGGACTGTAAAGGAGGCACCATGGGCTACAAGGTCTTGATAGTTGACGATGAGATGGCCACCGCGTTCGGCCTCAAGGCTCTTCTCGAAGGTCCCGACGTAGAAGTGCTGACCGCCGTGAACGCCGTCTCCGCCAAGCGGATTCTTCGATCGGAACCCATCAGCGTGATGCTCTCGGACATAAGACTCTCGGGAACCCTCGACGCCGAGGGACTCGACCTGCTCCAGTTCGTGAAGGAGAAGTGCCCCGACACGAAGGTCATCTTGATGACCGGCTACGGTGATCCGGCCATCATGCAGAAGGCCTTCAACATGGGGGCTTCCTACTATTTCGAGAAGCCGGTGGAGCTCAACGTGTTGAGCGCCGCCATCCACAACCTGGGCGTGCCCAACCAACTGTCGGAAGAGAATACATGACCCCTGACGCTGAGGTTCGGGACCTGCTGCTAAGAGGCTTCGTCTCAACGGCCTTCCAGCCCATCATCCACCTGAACACGGGCAAGGTGGTCGGGTACGAATCCCTCATGCGGGGTCCCACCGAAACCATCCTCTCCAATCCGGGGTACGTGTTCGGCCCCACGAGCAAGGTGTCTCCCACGCTCATCCGCGAACTCGACGTGGCGTGCGTGGCCGCGTCTTTCCGGTCGGGGCGGCTGCTGGTCCCCTTCGGGCAGCTCTTCGTGAACATACACATCTCGACGCTCATGCACATCAGGCAGTGGCAGGATCACTTCAGGAAACTGCTGGATTCGAGCGGAATCCCTCCGCAGGCGGTCGTAATAGAAATCTCGGAGCGGTCGACCACCCACCGGCCGAGGGTTCTGTCGCGCATCCTGAGGCTCCTCAAACGGGAGGGCTTCCGGTTCGCCCTCGACGACTTCGGCCTGGCCTATTCGGGACTTCAGCACCTGTACTGGTTCGAACCGGAGTACGTCAAACTGGACAGGGCCTTTATTCTGGGCATTCAGCGGTCGGCACGAAAGCAGGCGCTCGTGGCGGGCGTGACGGCCATGTGCCAGAAGCTCGGGAGCCAGGTGATCGCCGAAGGGGTGGAAAACACCGAGGAACTGCTCACCCTCATGGCGCTGGACATCCCCATGGCCCAGGGATACCACTTCGGACGTCCGCAGGCCGCCCTGTTCTGGACATCCGAGCGGGCCACGAACACCGTCCTCAAGCCCTGGTACAAGGCCAGCAGGCTACTCAACCTCGAGGAAGGCGTGTCCGGCGACGAGGATGCCCCCGGACTTTCCACCGCCGACTCGAACCCGGAACCCTCCTGACGCCACCTCAGGCGTTCAGCAGATTCTTGGCCATTTCGACGACGCCGGCTTCCATTTCCGGGCCCAGCGAGTTCTTTACGGCGAAGAGCTGAAAGTAGAGCAGCTCGTTGAGGTCCCGGACCAGCACGGCCTCCCGGTCACCGGGAAGCCGGGCGAGCCTTTCCAGCAGGGTCTGTTCGGACAGTACGCCCTCGGGCGTAAAATCGAGCCCCTCGAGGATCGAGGCCCCGGGCTCTATGCCCTTGAAGAAGGCCCCCAGGATCACACCGACCTTGCCGCCCACCTCGACCGACAGGGCCTGGTAGATGGTGGAGAAAACGCTGTTGTACCGTTCGAGTCGAGCTTTGAGGGATTGTTCTTCGTCCGGTTCCAGAACCGGAGCAGGCGCAGCCGGCGATCCCACCGCCACCGTCCTCAACGGCTTGATGAGGCCGGCGGCGATGAGCGAGACCACGGCTTTCTTCCCCTCCATATCCCCCACTTTGGCCCTGAGGATGACGTCCTCCATGGTGCGGCCGCCCGACACCTGCGTCAGCACCTGTTCCTCCTCGTAGGACAGCCTCGTGGAGGCGGTGACCTCCTCGGCGACCTCGAGAACCGTACCGGGATCAGGCACGCGGTCCTTCAGGCGAGCCCACTCGTCGACCCGACGTGTGGCCTCCATGACGTAGTTGGTCGTGGTCATGGGCAGCGCGAGCCGGAACGGTTCAGTGACGCTGCCGTTCTCGAAGCTGAAACGCCCCGAGTCGAAGGTGAAGACCTGGAACACGGCGTTTTCCACAAGCCGGATCCGCTGGTCCGTGAACTCTTTGTCCGACAGGCCCGAGGCCTCGCACAGAACCGCCAGCGGATCGGCACCGTCCTGGATCCGGCGGAGATCCTGCGCCAGGTCCTGTTCGGTCACGAACTGCTTCCTGAGCAGGTGCGCGGCGATCCCCGAACGCGGATCGTCGGATGCCGCGTACACAAGGGCCCCGTTGTCGAAGAAGAATCCGCACCGGGTCTCCCCCTCCAGAAAGAGGACTCCGCTCTTCCTGCTGGCGGACAAGAACAGGAAGACGTCGCTGAGCGACAGGACGGAAAGGTCGCCCTCGAACTGCACGGACTGCGTTTCGCTGCGGTTGAAACTGCTCCGCATCAGGGACGAGAGCGACTGGCGCGCGTGGTAGCTGGCGAGCGTCTCGGGCAGGGAGCCCGATTCCATGTCGACGTAAACGGGAGAAATCACGACACATCCCGACCTGACGTGGATCACCACCTCGCGGGCCTTACCGAAGACCTCCTCGGCCAGTTCCCTCGGAAGAACGATGGTCCCGTCGGCCTGGACGGCAATGGCTTTTCTCACAGCGGCCTCCCTGGGTATGCTAAACGCGGAGCGAAGTACTGTCAATGAAGACCTGCCGGCCGTCTTGCCTGCGTTTTCGACTTCGTTTAGGATAACGGCATCAGATGAGGTGACCATGCTGACGGATATACGTCTCAAAGACGAAAAGACAGTCGTCGGGCTCATGTCGGGAACGTCCGCGGACGGGATCGACGCCGCCCTCGTCCGGATCCGGGGGACGGGAAGCGGGGCCACGGTCACGGTTGTCGCGCAGGAAACCCTCAGGTACACGCCGGCCGTCAGATCCAGGATCCTGGACTGCCAGGGACCTTCGGCCACCGCCCGCGACATCACGCTGCTGGATGCCTACCTCGGCGAACTGTTCGCCCACGCCGTCCTCCACATATGCCACGCTGCGGGTGTGCCAGCCGCAGAGGTGGATCTGGTGGGTTCACACGGACAGACCGTCTACCACCACCCGGAACCCGAGAAAATGCCGGGCTACGCCGTAGCGGGCAGCCTCCAGATCGGGAACGCGGCCGTCATTTCAGAGCGGACGGGCATCACGGTGGTTTCCGACTTCCGGTGCCGCGACATGGCGGCGGGCGGACAGGGCGCCCCCCTTGCTCCCGCACTCGACTACGCCCTCTACCACCACGCTTCCAGGGGCCGGATCGTGCTGAACCTCGGCGGCATCGCCAACATCACAACGCTCCCGGCGTCGGCGGAACCCGATGGCGTGCGGGCGTTCGACACGGGCCCGGGCAACTGCCTGATCGACCTGGCCATCGAGAAGTTCACCGACGGCCGATACCAGTTCGACAAGGACGGCCGGTGGGCTTCGGAAGGCCGGATCCTGGACCC
>JBJKRE010000141.1:0-9560 GCA_046704825.1 Acidobacteriota bacterium | reverse complement strand
GATCGCCATCCCGGAGACCCGGAAGGACGACTTCCGGCGGGAGATCATGAACTACATCGGCGCCCTGGCCATCGAAGGCAAGAAGTTTGACTGGCGGACCGACGAGCGCCTCAGAAGGGCCCTCGAGATGAAGCTCTTCGAGGACCAGAAGGACACCATCAAGCTCTCGGCCCTCGTGTCCAACGTCATCGACAAGGATACCCAGGAGAAGATCGAGGTGATCCGCGGGCGGCTCATCAAGAACTACGGCTACTGCGAAGTCTGTTCGAAGGACATCCTCGAGTACATTTCCTCCGTCTTCGCCCGCGGGGACGAAAAGGAGGACCAGGAGTAGCCCGGACCGCGAGCCCGCTCTGCTCCACCGGCCGGCCGCCGGAGCGGCGGAACGGCGCGCGCCGGTCCGGCCCTATTGAGGCGATCCCATGACCTTGCGCATACACGGCGACCACGCACGCTTCCGGGCCATCGTGAAGGGCCGCATCCGCCGCAACCTGAGACGGTTCATCGTCCAGGGCGACATCGTTGCCCAGAAGGGGGCCCGGAAGGTCAGCATCCCGCTCAACGAGATCCGTCTGCCCCGCATCCGGCACGCCTGGGACGACCAGCCCCAGGTGGGCCAGGGCAGGGGCAAGGAAGGCGACGTCCTGGGACAGGACGAGCAGCCCGGTGAAGGTTCCGCGGGCGAGGCCGGCGACCAGCCGGGCGATCACCCCCTCGAGGTGGACGTGTCCCTCGAGGAACTCGCCCAGATTCTCGGCGAGGAGCTGGAGCTTCCCCGGATCAAACCCAAGGGGCAGAAGGTCCTGACGAGCGCCACCGGCCGGTTCACCGGCATCCGGCGCTCGGGACCCGAGTCCCTCATCCACTTCAAGCGGACCTTCAAGACCGCCCTCAAGAGGACCATCGCGAGCGGCGAGTACACCCCGGGCGACCCCATGGTCGTACCGGTCCGCGAAGACAAGCGCTACCGGGCCAGGAAGGAGGTCCTCCTCCCCCAGTCGGCGGCCGCCATCATCTACATGATGGACGTGTCGGGCAGCATGGGGGACGAGCAGAAGGAGATGGTCAGGATCGAGGCCTTCTGGATCGACCTGTGGCTCCGCGCCAACTACAAGAACCTCAAGATCCGATACATCACCCACGACGCCGAGGCCAGGGAGGTGGACCGGGACACCTTCTTCAAGAGCCGCGAGTCGGGCGGCACGCTCATATCAAGCGCGTACACGGAGGCCGCCCGCATCATCAGGACCGACTACCCGTCCGATGACTGGAACATCTACCTTTTCCACTTCTCCGACGGCGACAACTGGAGCGATGAGGACAACGCGCAGTGCATCGACCTTCTGCGCGAGCGGCTCCTGCCGCAGGCGAACCTCTTCGCCTACGGCCAGGTCAAGAGCGCCTACGGTTCCGGAGCCTTCTACAACGTGCTGGCAAAGGCCTTCGAGGACGAGGAGAGTATCGCGCTGAGCAAGATCGACGACAAGGAACAGATCCTCGACTCGATCCGCACCTTCCTCGGAAAGGGGCGATAGACAGATGATAGCCCTCGAATCCGGTCCGGTTCCCGGCGCGAAGCACAGCCCGGGGCCCCCGCAGAGGGGCCCGGCGAAAGGCGAGGTGGCCCCGCCATGAGACATCCCGATCCCAGAGCACTCAAGCGCCTGGACTTCATCCCCTTCCCGGAGGAACTCGTGCAGGTCAAGAGGGAGTTCCTGGCCTACGCGCGGGAGCAGGGGCTCGATCCCGGCGAAATCGTCTACGACTTCCTCACCCCGTCGCAGGTGAGCGAAGCGGCATCGTACGACGGCTTTCCCGCCCGTTACCCGCACTGGCACTACGGCATGGTCTTCGACCAGATGGAAAAGAAGCAGAAGTGGGGGCTGGCGACCATCTACGAGATGGTGATCAACAACGACCCGGCCTTCGCCTACCTGCTTGACGGCTCGACATCCGTCATCCAGCGCATGGTCATCGCCCACGTGATGGGGCACTGCGACTTCTTCCGCCGAAACGCCTGGTTCCTGGGCACCAACCGGAACATGCTCAACGAGATGGCCAACCACGCGGCCAGGATCAAGCGCTACTCCGACCGCCACGGCTTCGAAAAGGTCGAGCGGTTCCTCGACACGTGCCTCTCCCTGGAAAACCTCATCGACCCCAACCTCCTCTTCTGGCGTGCCAGGCAGACGGCAGGCAGGCCCGGCGCCGGACGGGACGAACGCGAGGACGCCCCCGCCGAACCCAGGTTCACGAGCCCCTACCTGTCCTCCTACTACCGGCAGACCATGCGGACCCCCGCGCCGGTCAAGAGGAAGGACGAAGACGAGGACTTCCAGGAGATGCTCCCCATTCCGGAGAAGCCCATCCGCGCGGTCCTCGACTTCCTCGTGGACAACGCACCGCTGGCCGACTGGGAGCGGGACGTACTTGACATCATCCGCAATGAGGCGTATTACTTCCTCCCGCAGCGGCTCACCAAGATCCTCAACGAGGGGTGGGCCGTGTTCTGGCACAAGAGGATCATGGTCGCACGGGGACTCCGCCCCGCTGACATGGTCGAATACGCGGATGAACATTCTAAGATCATCGCGGCTTCCAGGGGTCGAATTAATCCATACAGACTGGGTTACTATCTACTGGAAGACATCAAAGACCGCTGGGACAAGGGCAGACACGGGCCGGACTGGGAAGCCTGCCAGGACAGACTCAAGCGGGAGCGCTGGAACACGCGGGAGATGAGAGGCATGGAGAAGCTTTTCGAAGTCCGGGCGGCCTATAACGACGCCCAGTTCGTCGACGAGTTCATGACCCACGAATTCGCGCAGGCCTCCGGCTACTTCACCTACCGGCACCATCCCAGGCAGGGCGCTTACGTCATCGAGAGCCGCGACTTCAACGCGGTCAAACAGACCCTGCTGACGCACCTCACAAACGGCGGCGAACCCATCCTGGAACTGAAAGACGCCAACTACGCCAACCGGTCGGAGCTGTACCTCCGTCACGTTCACGGGGGCGTCGACCTCAAGATCGACGAGGCGCGCCAGACGCTCCACGCGCTGTATGCCGTCTGGCGCCGTCCGGTCAATCTGGAAACGCAATTGGAAGGAAGAAAACGCATCTTCAGTTACGACGGCCAGAGAGACGGAGAAAGCTGATCTTTTAGGGAAAGGGTGGGAAATGAAAAAGACGGTGCTCATCATCATCCTCGCGGTACTGGTCCTCTTCTGTCTGATTTCCATCGCCGTGGGAGGGTTCTTCGGCTGGCGCTTCTACCAGAAGCACAAGCTTACCGAAGCGTCTGTCAAGTCCGCGATTCAACAGCAGATGGCGCAAACCTCTCCCTCCCAGGAGGCCAACGCTCCTGAGCAGGAAGCCAACGCGCCCGAGCAGGAGACCAACGCACCCGGTATGGAGGCCAACACCCCTGCGCAGAGCGAGCCCGGGGCGATCCAGCCGCAGGAAGAGGCCCAGGGCGAAACCCCTTCGGCCGGTCAGACCCAGCCCGAATCAGGGATGACGCCTCAGGAGACTCCGGCCGCCGCGCCAAAAACCGAACCGGCGCCCGCTCCCGCGCCCAAACCGGCAAGGCGGAAGTCGTCCCGGCGATCGACCCCAGCCCCGCAGCCTGCGCCCGCCGCGACACCCGAACCCCAGCCTTCCAGCGCCCCCGAACAGACCACCTCCGCCGCACCGGCCCCCGCTCAGGAGAGCCAGCCCGCGCCGGCCGAGGAGGCGGCCCCCGAAAAGAAGACTCCCCGGGGAACCCTGGGGCTCATCTTCGAAACAAAGGTGGACCAGGGGGAGATCATCATCCACGTGGACGGCAAGGTCGTCGTGGCCCAGGGCTTCACCGCGTCGGGCGACAAGCGCTACCGCCTGACCAAAGGGCTGCGCCTTATCCCCGGCCCCCACAGGGTCAAGGTCAAGGTTCTCCTGCCCGACGGCAAGAAAGAGATCAAGGAGTGGACCGCGATGGTCGTGAAGGGCGGCGACACGGTCTGGAAGATCGAAATGAAAACGTTCCCGAGAACTCTCGATATCAAGCCAATACAATGAAGCTCGGCGCGCGGGATGTAACCCGGCGCCTCGCAACCGAGGGAGGAAATGATTGCCTAGAGGACACAAGGGTCACATCACGAACGAACTGCGTCCGAGGAGGCTGCTGATCAGAGCCACCGGTCTGGTGGGTTCGCCCATCAAGGTGAGGCACGACTTCCGGGCCGGCGAAGAGCTTTTCCTGCGCTGGATCGTCCTCTCCCTGACCATAGGACTGGCCACGGGCGCCTTCGTAGCCGTTTTCGACTTTCTTCTCAGGGACCAGGTGGTACCTATCCTGTACCACCTGGACAACTCGTTCCTCTACCTGCTGCTCCCCGTGGTCGGCCTCGTCCTGGCCGCGCTCATCGTGAAGTACTTCGTGCCCAGCAAAGAGAGTTCGCTCACCGAGGACTACATCCTCGTCTTCCACGACCCGAGGCGCCACATGCGCCTGGGCAACCTGCCTGGCAAGATGGTGGCGTCCTTTCTGACGCTCGCCTTCGGAGGGAGCATGGGGCTTGAGGGGCCCTCCATCTACGCGGGCGCATCCTTCGGCGACTGGTTCCAGCAGAGGTTCAAGAAACTCTTCCGGCGGGAAGACCTCAAGCTGCTCCTGGTGGCGGGCGGAGCGGCCGGCATGGCCGCCATCTTCAAGGCCCCGCTCACGGGCGTGGTCTTCGCCATGGAAGCGCCTTACAAGGACAGCCTGGCGGCGAGGGCTCTGGTCCCCGCGCTCGTGGCCTCGTCGGCCAGCTACCTCACCTTCGTCATGCTCGCCGGCAGCGAACCCATCTTCGCCCAGTCCGCCCAGTTCGGTTTCAAGGTCATGGACCTGGCCATGGCGCTGCTCCTGGGCATTGCGTGCGGCATAGGAGCCCGCATCTTCGTCTGGCTTACGAAGGTGGTCACCCGGTTCCTCAACCACTTCACGCCCGTCACGCGCGCCGCCATCGCGGGCATCGTCGTGGGCGGCATCGGCCTCCTGATCTTCACGGTTTTCGGCGAGCCCTTCATCTACGGCCCGGGATACATGCTTATCAAGCACCTCCTGGGCCACCGCGACCCGTTCCTGCTGATCCTGCTGCTGCTGGGGTGCAAGATGGCGGCCACGTCGTTCACCTGCGCCGGCGGCGGCGTCGGGGGCCTGTTCTTCCCCATGGCCGTCATGGGAACCGCCATGGGGGCCGGTTTCAGCCATTTCGTGCCCTCGGCCCACAACTCCCTGTACCCCATCATAGGCCTCGCGGCCTTCGTGGGTGCCGGATACAGGACGCCCCTGGCCGCCGTGGCCTTCGTGGCGGAGACCACCGGGAGCCCGTGGGCCCTGATACCGGCCATGATCGCGTCGGTCGTGGCGTTTCTGACCATGGGCGACACGGGTATTTCGGACGAGCAGCGGAACCTCGCCGGCCAGCCCTTCACGGCCAGCGCTCCGCACTGAGAACCGCAGCACACCTCTCTTCCGGTCCGCCTCAGGGCGGGCCGGAAGCGGGTGGCTCGGTGGCCGTCACCGTCTTCCCTGTCTTGAAATCGTAGTCTTCGAACCGGACCGGTGCGCCGGTTGCCGAGGGCGCCCCTGTGAGACGGGCCAGGCGCCGCGCTAAACCGGCGCGCCTGGGGTCGGGATGGTTCAGGGAGGATTCAGGCCCCGGACCGAGATCGAAGTCCAGCTCGCACCCCGCCTCCGCAAGCCTGCACAGGGCCCAGAAGGTGCCGGCCTCAAAGGGTTCTTCGACGAGGTACTGGGGCAGAAGGTGGGCGTAGTCCGGCCGGAGGTCGGGCCGGGCGGCGAGGATCTCGCCGATGGCTTCGGGCGCCATCCGGCACAAATTCCCCGACTCGTCGCACATGGTCCAGATGAACGAGCGGATCAGTTCCCTGACCGAACGTTCCTCGGGAAAGAGACTCCCGGCCTGAACACCCAGCGCCTCGATCGCACGCCAGCGGGTCAGGGCGTCCCCGTCCTGGACGAAGAGCGTCAGCGCCCTGAGGATCTGACCGCCCGATGCCGGCAGGCGCACCAGCGCGTCCCAGTCCCGTCGGTTGAGAATCGCCCGGATGGCCTCGAAACGCTCGCGCCGTCGCATGCCCCCCTCACACGTTCCGAACCACCCGCGGCTGGAACCCGAAAACAGTGTAACAGACGGACGCTCAGTCGCCGCCTTCCAGGTCGCCCAGCGCACGCTCCAGCTCGGCCTTCGCCACACGGCAGTCGAAATTCGACCGTACCTGCGCGGCCTGCGCCTCGGCGAGGTTCGTCTCCGCGTCGAGGAGGTCCGTGATCGTGCCCGCCCCGACCTTGTATCTCTCGTCGGCCATTCTGAGGCTCTCGCGGGCGTCCGCGTTGAGGGCCTTGACGGCCAGGACTGAGTTATAGGTCTTCTCCACGTCGGCGTGGGCGGTCCACACCTGGCGGCGCACGTCGAGTTCGGCTTCCTGGCGTCTGTTTTGGACCTGGGCCAGTTCGGCCCGGGCGCGGGCCAGTTCGTGACCGCGCTCGAACCCCGTGAACACGGGGATGCGCACGGCGACTCCGACGGCCCAGTCCCTGTCCATGGGGAAGAAGGTGGAATCCAGACGGCCGTAGGCCGCCTGAGCCGTGACCGTGGGACCGTAGGCGCTTTTGGCGGCCTTCACGGCTTCCCTGCCCGCCGACTCGCGGCTGACGGCCGCCTGGAGGTCGGGCCTCCGCGCCACCGCGGTCTTCATGGCGGAGTCCATTGAGAAGGGCCGGGGCGGAAGGGGGGCACCCTTGACGTCTTCGATCCTCAGCGGCGTCTCGGCGGGCCGTCCCATGGCCGTGTTCAGGTCGCCCCGGGCCACATCCACCGCGCTCCCGGCGCTCACCAGAGCCAGCCGGGCGTTCGCCACGCCGACCCTTGCCCTCAGGACGTCCGCGAGGGGTACGGCGCCCACGGCCTTGCGGGACTCCGCCAGCCTCAGGTGCGCCTCGCTTCGCTTGAGGCTCTCCCGGGCCACGGAGAGGTTCGCCTGAGCGGCGAGCAGGCCGTAGTAGGCCCGGTAGACGCCCATAACCGTGTCCTGCCCTGCCTGCGAGGCCCCCTGGGAGGCCGCGCGCGCAGAAGCCGCCGCCTTCCGGACGGAGGCCTTCCTGCGGCCGCTGTCGAAGAGCGTGTAGCTGCCCTGCAGGCTGAGGTCGTACTGATTGGTGGGCCCGATGACGTTGGAGATCGGGCCGAAAGGAAGATTCTGGATCGAGTTCGGCAGGAACGCCCTGCTTTCCCACCGGCGGTAGCCGGTCTCGAAGTCGAGCCGCGGGAAGTAGTTTGAACGAACGGCCCCTTCCGATTCCCGGGCCGCCAGGGCGCCGTTCTGAGCCGCCTTTAGGCCCGGGTTCGCGCTCAGGGCGGTGCGGATGCAGTCCTTAAGTGACATGGCCGCCCGAGCGGGGGCATCCGTCTTTCCACGGGTCCGGGCCGGGACCGCCGCCCGGGTGAAGGCACCCGCGATGCTCGCACACGCGAGGGCCACGATCATTAGCCGGACGACTTTCTTGGACAGGTGTTCAGACATGGTTCACTCTCCTTAGGCCATGGTTTTCTTGAAGCGGCCGGAGGCAAGGGCCAGCAGGACCGTCCCGAGCACGAACAGGCCCACCATCTGGGGCCAGAGCACGGAGACTCCTATGCCCTTGAGGAAAACACCGCGGATGATCACGATGAAATACCGGAGGGGGTCCAGGAAGGTCAGCCACTGGATCACCACCGGCATGTTGGCTATGGGGTAGATGAATCCCGAGAGGAGGACCGCCGGGAGCATGAAGAAGAAGGCCGTCATCATGGCCTGCTGCTGGGTGCCGCTCATGGTGGAGATGAGCAGGCCGACCCCGAGGGTGCACATGAGGTACAGCACCGTAGAGAACAGAAGTACGAGCGGATTCCCCTCGATGGGGATCCGGAACCAGAACACGGCGATCAGGCTGATGAGCACGACGTCTATGAGTCCGATGAGCGCGAACGGAAGGGTCTTGCCCAGGATGAACTCGACGCGCCCCATGGGCGTGACCATGATCTGCTCGATGGTGCCGATCTCCTTCTCGCGTACGATGGCCATGCTCGACAGGATGATGGAGACCACCATCACCAGCAGCGCGATGACGCCGGGCACGTAGAAATTCCTGCTCTCCAGGTTGGGGTTGAACCACGCGCGCCAGCGAAGCGTCACGGGTTCTGCAGGGATGATGCGCCCCGTCGAGTCCTCGACCCGCCGGACCAGGAGGTGCTCGTTGTACCGCTTCGCGATCTGGGACGCGTAGTTGAGCACGATACCCGCCGTGTTCGAGTCGGTCCCGTCGAGCAGGATCTGCACCTTGCCGGTCTGCCCCGCAGCCACGTCGTCGCCGAATCCCCTGTCGATGCAGATCACGGCCCGCGCAGTACCCCCATCCAGCACCGGCCGGATCTGCCGTTCGCTGTCCAGGTATCTGACGAAGTCGAAGTGCTGGGAACCCTCGAAGCGCGCCAGGAGCTGACGGCTCTGCACCGTGTTGTCCAGGTCCATGACGGCCGTGGCGATGTTCCGAACGTCCGTGGTGACCGCGTAGCCGAAGATGATGACCTGGACGATGGGCACCACGATGATCACGGCCCGCATCCTCGGGTCCTTGAGCATCTGGATGAATTCCTTGATGAGCATGTGTTTAAGCCGCTCGAACATGGTTCACCTCACACCAGGCGCTTCTTGAACTTCTTGAGCGAAAGGGCCAGCATGATCACCGCGAAGATCACCAGAAAGATGCCGTCCTGCCACAGGTAGACGGGACCGACCCCCTTCAGGTACAGCCCCCTGAGCATGGTGACGAAGTAGCGGGCCGGGACGAGATACGTCACCAGCTGGAGCGCCTTCGGCATGTTGGCGATGTCGAACATAAACCCCGACAGCAGGAAGGCCGGGAGGAACGTCAGCACGAAGGCGAACTGGCTTGCCATGAGCTGGTTCTTGGTGGCGATGCTGATGAAGATGCCCAGCGAGAGCGCGCCCACCAGGAAGACGGCCGACATGCCGAACATGGCTGCGATGCTCCCCCGGAAGGGTACGCCGAATACGAATCGGCCCATGAGCACGGACAGCAGCATGTCCAGCATGCCGATCCCGAAATACGGGATGAGCTTGCCGATGACGAGTTCGGGCCCCTTGAGGGGCGTCGAGATGAGCTGCTCCATGGTGCCCGTCTCCCATTCCCTCGCCACGGTGAGCGAGGTGAGCAGCGCGGCGATGATCATCATGATGACGGCGATGAGCCCTGGAACGATGAAGTTCGTGGAGTCCATGTCGGTGTTGTACCAGACCCTCGGGAACAGCTCCAAAGGCACGGCTGGCGGCCGTCCCAGAATGCGCCGGGCCAGCTTCACCTGCACCCGGCCGGCGTAGGTCTGGACGATCGCCTCCGCGTATCCGATGGCGAGCGAGGCCGTGTTCGCGTCGCTTCCGTCCACGAGGAGCTGGACGTCGGCGCCGCGCCCCGAGTCCAGCCGGCGCTCGAAGTCCGTGGGGATCAC
>JBJKRE010000140.1:0-2940 GCA_046704825.1 Acidobacteriota bacterium | reverse complement strand
GCCTGGATGTGAGCGCGCCCAGCGCCCCCGATTGCTCGACCCCGCCGATGACTACGAACAGCGCCGCGAAGAACAGCAGCAGTGTCCAGTCGAGTCGCGCCAGGATACGGGACGGCGAGAAGCGGTTGAAGAGGATGACCAGCGAAGCGCCGGCGACGGCCGTGAATGCGAGGTCCGTGCCGATGAGCCAGGCCGCCACCACGCCGGCGAGCACGAGCAGAGAACGCGATAGCATGGGCCGCCTGACCCGTGGCGGAGGCACATCGCCTGGATCCGTCCGTCCACCGAGGCGCTTCGAGAACACCTTCAGCAACAGGAAGTGGTTGAGTGCAAGGCAGGCCAGGGCGACGGGCGACATGACCATCAGAAACTGCCGGTAGGGGATGCCCGAGGCCGTGCCGATGAGCATGTTCTGAGGGTTGCCGGCAAGCGTGGCCACCGAACCGATGTTCGCCGACGTGGCCAGCGCCATGAAATAGGGGAGCGGGTCGAGGTCCAGAGCCGTGACAAGCGCTGCGACCACCGGGGTCATCATCAGGCACACGGTGTCGTTCATCAGGAAGGCGGCGGCGAGGCCGGACACCCAGACCACCGCGCCCAGAAGCGCCGACGGGGAAGCGCACCGCCGCAGCGTGAAGGTGGAAAGGGCCGAGAACAGGCCGGCCTCGTCCAGGTATCCGCACAGCACCATCATGCCGAACAGCAGGCCGAGAGTTCTCAAGTCGACGGCCGCGAACGCCTGTGCGGGCGTGAGCACGCCCACGAGCACCATGGTTACCGCTCCCACGAGAGCACCCGCCGGCCTGCCGATGTGCAGGAAGCGCCAGCGGCGGGCGGCGATGAGCAGGTAGGCGGCGGCGAACACGACCATCGCACGAATCATGAGGGCCATCATACTCCGCGTCGGCCCGAAAGCGGAGGTCGCATGGTCATTCGGCGAAGGGTGAGCGATACGCCGCCCGGCTCAAAGTCCCAGGGATTTGGACCAGCCGGCGAAGCCCTTGTGGATGACGCGGCCCTTGAAGCGGGCCCTGAGGGCTGCGAGCGGGGCGAGGTCCCTCGCGGCCGTGGCGAGCGGCGCGCGGTCGCCCGTCAGGGACTCCAGGGGCAGGTAGAGGGCCTCGCGCGAGAACTGGGGGGCCGAGAGCATGAGTGAGGTCAGGCCGGGCATCTCGTTCCCGCCCTCGAACCGGTAGCTGGCCCGGTCACCCTCGGTCAGGGCCTCGAGCACCCACGCCTCTTTCAGGCGCGCCAGGAGCCAGAGGACCGCACCGCCGGGCGGCGGGAGAGCCTCGGCGGCATCCGCGCCTGCAACGTCGACCTGATCATCGTCCGGGGGTGGAGCGGAAGCCTCGATTGCGTCGTCCCCTCCCGCTCCACCGGGACGGCCGAAACCCAGGAAGAGATCTCCGCCGCCGCAGGACGCCAGAATCGCCCGTCCCTCGACCTTGCGAGCCGCGCCCGCCAGCCAGGAGTCTTCGAAGGCCTTCCGGAACCCGGGGCAGGCCCCCTCGAGTTCGGCGAGGGACGCGACGCGGCCGGGCGGCCACAGCGCGGCGAGCGCCGAACGGCGGGACGCGTCCACCGTGGGGAGGGCCGCCGTGAGGACCGTCAGCGCCTCGGCCGCGAGGACGCTGCGGGCGGCCGTGGCCCGCCGGTAAAAGGCCTCGGTCCGGCCGGCGAGCCGGCCGAAGACCTGCTGCGTTCCCGCGTATCCGGACAGAGCGACCGTGTAGGCCTCGGGGTCGAACGCGACACCCTTCACGCTCGAGAAGAAGAGGGGTTCCAGGTCGCCGCCCTCGGGCGCGGCGAGCAGGAGGTCGTCGTAGAAGAGGATCAGCGCGGGGACGGGAGCGCAGCCGCCTGGGGCCCAGGTCCCGGAGAAGGGGAGGGCGTCCCCCGTACCCGTGAGCCTGAGGGCGGCGGCCCTCAGAGAAGGCCAGGTCCTGCGAAGTTCCTGGAGGAGGGTCTGGCCGTCGGCGCCGAGCTTCTCGAGCCGGAGCGTATCGACCCCGAGTCGGAAATCCAGCGTGTAGCCGTCTCCCCCGAAGCCCGACATCTCTCCCAGGTCGAAGACCCGTGGAGGTTCCCCCTCGGGAGTCACGGAGAGCTTGGAGTCCGTAAGGTTCCAGGCACCACGGGAGGCCGTGCCGCCCGGCGGTGTGCAGACGCAGGTCCGCGCCATGGTCAGGCCTTCTGCCCGCACTCCGGGCAGAACTTGTCGGAAGGCGACAGCTTGCTGCCGCAGCGGCTGCACTCGGTCTTGGGGGAAAGGGGCGCACCACACTCCGGGCAGAACTTGCCGGTCTTCGCCTCGGCGCCGCAGGACGGGCAAAGGACCACGGCCGTGGCCTTCAGGTTGATGCCCTCGGTGAAGTCCTCCTGCCGGAGTTTCTCCTCGGCCTGCTCCACGCTGATCTCGGCCTGCTTGGCGGCCAGTTCGCGCTGGAGGATGGGCGCGCAGTTCTTGCAGAGGCCCCGCTCTGTGTTCCAGCAGATGTCCTTGCAGACCCACTGGCCGCACCGCTTGCACTGCAGGAAGAGGGGCCGGATCTCCGTGACGGCTGCCTCGAGGGCCTTGTCGTGGGCCGGGCCGCCGATGGCGTTCTGGATCTCGTAGCTGCCGGCGGACGCCCGGCCGAACACGCCGCCGAAGATGGAGCCGGCCCCGCGGACGAGGCTGCCCGCCATGCCCAGCTTGTTGGCCTGCCAGCTGGACATGTAGCCGTTGCCGCAGCATTCGCAGAAGAACTTGAACTGGAAGCCGTTTTCCGTCGAGAGGTCTTCGTAGTTATCGGTGAACTCGATGCGCGCCATGGTCTCGCCTCCTGTCGTGAAGTACGTCGGGACAGCCGCTTCCCCCGCGTGAAAACCCGGATGCAGCCTCTATGGTGCGCAGGGACGGACACAGAATAGTGAATGAGGGGCTAAGAGTCAAGC
>JBJKRE010000139.1:0-5139 GCA_046704825.1 Acidobacteriota bacterium | reverse complement strand
GGACCGGGGGGCGTCGTCGTGACGGTTTTCCCATCGCGGCCTCAGGCCGAGGCTCGAGGAAGACCCTCGACGATCCCGGTGTCCGTCGTTCCTCCGCACGGCAAAATCATGCTGATCAAGCCGAACGTCGAAGGGTCCGGAGAGTTCACGCAGGTAAAAATGTGGGACGACCCTCCCATGATACAGAAGGACACGGTCTTTACCTGGCTGGAGGACAACCCGGGAATAGCCAAATATTATGTCTTCAGCATAAAGGACAAGGACGGTAAAACGATCGTCCAAGCCCAATCACCCGGAAGTAAGCCTTTCTACCGCGTCACGACGGCCATGCTCAAGAGCCTGCCGGATGGCGCGAAGGCTCCTTTCTTTCATTGGGAACTCCCCCCTCCGCCTGCGGGGCAACTGAACCCCGCCCAAGCGCCTTCCGTTCACGCTGCATCGACTCGGACGAGGACTGGCACTTCCAGTTCCATGAGATCGGGTGTCAGCCCAACGCCCGTACCCACCCAGCAGCAGGTTCAGGCCGTCGTGGACACCATGTCCGCATCGAATGGTTTTGCCGACTACAGCATGGTCGCCGGGATGATCGGCATGACGGCCACGGACAAGGCCCAGGCCACCTGGCAGGTCAAAGGGTACTGGGAAAATCCCGTCACCAAAGAAGTCCAGGAAGTCGAGAGCAGTCCCGCCTATCCCCTGCGTCTCCCGGATGTTCCCAAGGGCATGCTCGTGTGCGCGAACGCAGCCCAGCCCGGTGTGCTGAGAGTCGAAAACATGAGCCAGTCCCAGACCGCCGTCTTCACAGCACCCGTTGTCGTCTCACTTCAGGGCGACATCGATCTGAGCAGGGATCCCTACCCCGTTTCGGTGACCTTTTCCTCGCTCCAGACCATGACACTGGAATACAGCAACGTCTACCTCTCATGGGGGGACGGGACGGTAGAACCGCTTCGGGTGGACGGCGGCGCCGACTCGAACAGCGGCAAGGTCAAGCTGGTGCTGAACGGCAGCGCTACCAACCAGGGCATCGTCCACACCTTCGCCGAACCGGGCAACTACACCATCAAGATTTATTCGCTACCGACGCCGGACCAAGAGGACCCTGTCGGACCCGCGCTGGCAGCCGGCGGAGGCGGCCTCTACGGCGCCGCGCTTCATTTCATGGCCGGGACACACTCCCCAGGCTCCGAAAACACGTCATCCTCAGGGACCGTGACCGCCGCGACAGCGGTTAATTTTTCTGCCGCACCCGGATCGACCTCCCAACAAACACTTGCTCCGTCCGTAAGTTCACATAGCCCCGCGACCACGACGAACCTCGCGGCTCTTGCCAGCGACGCCTATCTCATCGCCTGCCAGGAACTCCACGTGGGAGAACCGCCGGACCTTACTGCCGAAGGACCGTTACACCTCCTTAAGGTCCAGATCACGAGGTTTCCGGGCTACGAGGGTCTCCCCGCGAAGGTGAGCGATTGCGCCGAAGCCTTCACAGCGGAAGCCTCTCTCTCCTATTACGGCAGCAAGGGCCACATCCTGTGGGTCTGGACCGTGGACGGCGAGCCCATCATGGGGTCTGTCGCCGACCTGCCGCCCGCCGGAAAGTCCTCACCCGGAACCTACACGCTCACCTCGCCGCCTCTTCCCGTGCCCCTCACGGACAAGCCACACAGCGTCTGCGTGCGGGTCAAAGCATTTACGGAGATGGGAGAGATCGCCGACATCATGGCCTCGAACGGCGGAATGTCCTGCTCCGGCGCCTCCCAGGAAGGGCAGGGGCAAGGCGGGACCACCACCGTCACAAGGACGGTCATGCGCCCTTCGAATCTTGGCTTCACCGACCTCGGATCGGTCGTAAGACAAGGGACTTCGGGCACCGACCGAAAAAACGCGCATAAGGCTGCAGCGGGCACTTCCTCTCCACAGTTCCTGGACGATCTCAAGACCAACCTGTCGTCCTCCCTGCCTCTTATGGTTAAGGTGCAGCTCCAGCAGAACGACCGGGATGTCTGGTCTGCTCCCGCCTCGTACGAGGTGGTCCCCCACGATCCAAACGTGCCTTGCCGGCTCCTTTTCCAGGCCAAGGGCGGTCCTTTCGTCATCAGCGACATCATGGGCTTGGCGGAGGAGTCCGACGGAACGTTTTCCGGAAAAGGGATGCTCCACCTCGCCTCGCCGAGCGGACCCGACGGGCACGCAGACTTCTTCGTCCCCATAACCTTCAGCCACCTGACGCTCGAAGGTGCGGGCGACGGCCGTGAGGTCACCGCCGGCACCATCGATGAAGCGCCGTATGACGCCGCGATCCTGAGCGGCGCCGTGACCGGCCTCACCGGCCGCGTCACGCACGTGAACGCGACGGCGGGAACCGGGAACGACTTCCTCGTCACATTTCAGCTCGCCGTCTCGGATATGGCCAGGCTGGACCCTGTGGGTGGAACGCTCGGCCTCACGGTGACAGGTCCCGTCACGGCGGACGGCGACTTTTACGCCGAGACGACGGGACCGGGGGGCGGCGCCATCCATCTGCCAGCTTCGTACATCGGCAATTCGGGGTTCGAGGTCGAAGGCGACGAAATGGTCCTGGACTGGAGCCGGACACAAGGTGAGTCTCCGCCCGGGGGATCGTGCTACGGGCAGTCGGGTGACGGGCCCGGATGGGTCGGCCTTTACTTCAGGAAGGGCACGCTCAAACTCAACGCCCTCGGCAACTCGTCACTCGGCACACCTCTTTCGGCCGAGGGCTGGTCCATCGGATGGGGTGGGCTCTCGGGAACCATACAGACCACACCTCTCTCGCAGGGCGGGACGCTCAGCTCCGGCGGCCTGGAACTGCAGGTCAAGAACATCTCGGTGGAGGTCTGCGGTTCGTCCCTGAATGCGCGTTACGGCGTGAGCCTCAAGGACGTTCCGCTCATTGAGGCAGACGTGCCGGGGGCGCTCCAAATGGATATGCAGGGCAACCTCGCCTCGGATTTCACCTCCCCGGACGTCACCCGGGATTTTGGCACCGTCGTAATGGAGCTTAAGGGTGCGGACTTCAACAACGAGGCCGGCCAGGGCTTCCGCGTGGCCCTGGATGCGCTCTTCACCTTCAAGGCCAAGGGCCGCACGCTGACGCAGGTATCCATAGACGGCATC
Source organism: Acidobacteriota bacterium (assembly GCA_046704825.1). Taxonomy (GTDB): domain Bacteria; phylum Acidobacteriota; class UBA4820; order UBA4820; family DSQY01; genus CAVRTJ01. The sequence continues at coordinate 2,001 of JBJKRE010000139.1, read as the reverse complement.
CGGGTCAAGGGGAGTGGCCAACCCTTCTGCGGGGAAGCCTTCTGGAAGGACGGCACGCAGGGGGCGACCATCCCCCTCGGCGGCACGGCCAAGCTCGGCCCGATCACGGTGGACCTCGCGAGACTCGATCTGCACCTCGGATCCCACCACGACAGGCCTTCGGTGGACTTCGGGCTGGACGCGAACTTCAGGATCAGCGACGTGCTGGCGCCCTCATCGAACACCCTGCTCTACAAGCTCCAGTCGAACAGTCCCATGGCCTGCGCCGAGCCCAGCATGGACAGCTTCTCCCTTGAGGCGGCCTACCCCCCCGTCAACCCGGTCGCCACCTTGAAGGCCAAGGTGACCTGGAGCGAAGACGCGCAGGGGAACACGCGGTTTCTGGGCCACGGAACCCTCAGTCTCTTGAACACGGGCGATCTCGGTGCCGACTTCCTGCTCGGGTACAAAGGGGGGAAGGACTACTGGCTCTGCCGGGTGTCCGTCGGCCTGGGACAGCAGGGGGTCCCGCTTTTCCCGCCTTTTCTCAACCTCTATGAAGTGCACGGAGGTCTGGGGCACAACATCCCGCTGACTTCTTTCGCGAGCATGGGAGACCTGGGTTCGCTGTCGCCTACCATGGACGATTCGTACATCTTCAACGCCGGTGCGCGCGTGGGTGACTCCGGAGGCGGGTGGATCTACACCTTCCAGGGTGACATCAGCGTGAAGGCCACCGGACCTGACGCCGGATTCCGCCTGGACGTGAAGGCGTGGCTCTTTACCTCGGACCATTCCGGCAACGGCCAGTTTCAGGGCTTCATCCAGTACGCTGCATCATCGTTCGACGCGGGACTTTCCGGCGAGTTTCACGCGCTGGGTGACGCCGTATGGGTAAAGGCCCCCAATGGGGCCATCAGCATTCACTTCGGCGGTGGATCCTGGCATATCTACATGGGTCAGAACGTGGACGGTCTCAGGCTGTCGGCCCACGTGCTGGTCGCCGACGCGTCGGGGTACCTGATGCTGGACGACAACGGCCTCGCCGTCGGCGGGGTGGTCGGCAGCAGCTATCACTACGGGGGCAGTTTCTTCGGGTTCGGGGCCCACGTCGATTTTCAGTACTGGATCGGATTCGGCGTGGCCATATCGCCCGACCCGACGTGGGGCATCCACCTTCACGGAGAATTCGACGCAGGCGTGGCCATCAGTGCCGGTCTTGACACGCCCGTGGGCTGTCTCTGCGTGAATCCGAGCGTCGGCATCCACTTCAGCGCCGACGCCATGCCCATCCACGTATGCGGTACCGCTTACGTCCGGTTCGGGAAGATCTGCTGGTGTCTCGTGGGCTGCTGCAAGACCTACGGTGTAAACCTCAGCGTGTGCCTGTGAGGAGGGAGACTATGAGAATAAGATGGATCGGCGCCGCCCTCGCGCTCCTCGCGCTGACGGCAGCAACGGCCGCGGCGGCCCAGGACACTATGACGGGCCTCGTGGCCGCCGTCAGCGACGGCAGGGGCACCGTAAGGCTGCTGTGGCCCATACCGGACAAGACGTGGCCGGCAGGCGGCTACACTGTGGAGCGGGTCGACGGAAAAGGCACAGTGGTCGTCGTGGCCACGGGACTTCGGCCCGATTACGACAAGAGTCTCACACAGGCCCTCGAAGGATCCAGACGGGAGCCGCTTGAACGCCTGGACACCTGGGACCGCGAGGTGGCATCGGGGAGAAACCCCGGCGACTACGAGGGCCTCAAGAATTTCCTGTTCCTGTTCGCCGCCATGGACTATCCCCTCGCCAGGGCCATGGGCATCGCCTGGATCGACCGCCCGGACAAGGCGGGCCAGTATACCTACAGACTCACCGCGCCCGGGAGGGGCGTGATCGGACTTTCGCTTCCCATCGATCCGCAGACCGCGACACCTCTCGGCGATGCGCCGTCGGGGTTGACCGCGGAAGCGACGCCCCACGGGGTCAAGCTCACGTGGGAGGCCTCTCAACAGAAGCCCGGCCTTCCGGTGT
>JBJKRE010000138.1:0-8420 GCA_046704825.1 Acidobacteriota bacterium | reverse complement strand
AAGCTGAAGCGCTTTTCGGTGAAGGCAGAAGACCGTACGGTCTCGTCACCAGTGACGCTCGACTTCCCGTCGGTGGACCTTTCGGCGGAAAACCTTTCGACCGTTCCAGGCACCAGGGGGCGGGCGGTGCTCGATGCCTCCATGAAGCCCTCGGGCAGCTTGAGGCTGTCCGGTCCCGTGACGCTGAGCCCGGTGTCGCTGGCCTGGTCTGTTTCCCTCAAGCGCCTGGCACTCATGCCCTTCGAATCTTATCTCTCGGACACGCTGGCCATCGACCTTACCGCGGGTACGGCCTCCGCGGGAGGCAGGGTCTCCCTGAGCCTGCCGGAGAAGGGACCGGTGAAGGCCGCTTTCGACGGCGAGGCCCGGGTGGACGACCTGGCCACGGTGGACAAGGCGGGGCTGCATAAGTTCCTGAGCTGGAAGTCCCTCGAGCTGGGCGGCGTGAAGGCGAACGCCACGCCCCCGAGCCTGGCGGTGAAGTCGGTGTCGCTGTCAGGATTCTATTCCCGCCTCATCGTGAGCCCGGAGGGCAAGCTGAACCTGTTCCAGGTGCTCAATCCCCGGCCCGTGCCGCCCGTGCCTCCCGGCGGTGCGCCGCCGGGAACGCAAGCCGGCGGACGGGCGGGGGTGAGCCCCGAGGTGCATGGGACGGGTAAGGTTCCGACGGCCCCGGCCTCCGAGGCAGCCGGACCGGCGCTGGTCGACATCCCGAACATCACCCTCGCGGGTGGCACCATCGACTATACGGACCACTTCATCAAGCCGAACTATTCGGCCGAACTCACGGAAGTGGTGGGCGGCCTCAGCGGCCTTTCCTCGAAGCCGGGCACCAGGGCGGAGCTCAAGCTGAGCGCGCATCTTCAGCACCAGGCGCCCATCGAGGTCACGGGGCAGATCAACCCGCTGCTCAAGCAAGCCTACCTGAACATCGAAGGCAAGGTCAGCGACATGGAGCTGAGTCCTCTGTCGCCTTACTCGGGACGGTACGCCGGCTACATCATCGACAAGGGCAAGCTCAACATGGACGTGCACTACCACCTGGAGGACGGCCAGCTCAAGGCGTCGAACCACCTGTTCCTGGACCAGTTCACCTTCGGTTCGAAGGTGGACAGCCCGGAGGCGACGCACCTGCCGGTGAAGCTGGCCGTGGCTCTCCTGAAAGACCGTCAGGGCCGGATCGACCTGGACATCCCCGTGAGCGGCTCGCTCAACGACCCGCGCTTCAAGCTCGGGCGGGTGATATTGAGGATCATAGTAAACATTCTCACCAAGGCGGCCACGGCCCCCTTCGCGCTCCTGGGCCACCTCTTTGGGGGCCACGCACAGTCGCTCAGCTTCGTCACGTTTGAGCCCGGGCGCGCGGTGCTGGACGCGGCGGCCCTGAAGAAGCTGACAGCCCTCGAGGCGGCGCTCTACCAGCACCCGGGCCTCAAGCTGGACCTCACCGGCCGCTTCGACCCGGTCGCGGACAGGGAGGGCCTGAAGCACGTGTTCGTCGAGAGGGAGGTCAAGGCCCAGAAGTTCAAGAGGATGCTCAAGAAGGGCGATGCACCCGCGTCGGTCGACGAGGTCGTGGTGAGCAAGGAGGAGTATCCCGAGATGCTCTTCCAGGCGTACAAGCACACCAAGTTCCCCAAGCCTCGCACGCTCGGGTTCGTGAAGAAGCTTCCGGCCGACGAGATGGAGCGCCTCATGCTCACCCATACCACGGTGACGGAAAGCGACCTGCGGGGTCTCGCCGCGGCAAGGGCGCAGGCCGTCAAGGATGCGCTCCTGAAGTCGGGAAAGGTCACGCCCAAGCGCGTGTTCATCACCGCCGAAACCAAGCCCTCGAAGGAGGCCAAGGCGGCAGGTCTTGCCCGCGTCGATTTTGCGCTGAACTGACGTGAAGGCTTTGCCGGATCCGGGAGCTTCAGCCCTGGACTCACGGTGATTATCTAGTGGTACTGAAGAACGGCAACAGGCTCCGCATGAGCCAGCGCAACACGGAGCAGGTGATCGGCCGGAACAGGTGAGGAGAATGAACCTCAGCGCCTGTACCTGACGGTTCCCGGAGCTGGCCCGCGGGTCAGCCACTGGGACCTGGACGCGCTGAGGAGCCCCCAGACCGAGATCCACGACAGGCAGGCGAGCCAGAAGAACGAGTAGGGGAGCGCCCACCGCCAGCCGAACCAGCTCCTGTAGCGGACCTGGTAGACGACGGCCGGCAGCAGGGACGCGAAGAGGCAGCCGAAGAGTACGGCCCTCAGGGACTCGACTGGGTCCATGAAGAGCTGGAGGACCAGCCCCGCCTTGAGGACTTCTCCCATCGAGAGCCTGAGCATCTGCAGTGCGCCGAAGAACCGGATGTATCCGGCGCCCGTGTCCGCAGGGCGAAAATCGCGGAACATGAACGCGCTCATGACCAGGCTCTCCCGCACGTTGCTCCTTGCCCACCGCAGGAGCATCCTCCTGAGCCCCCTGAAGGTTGCGGGGATCTTCGTCAGCACCACGGCGTCGCGCTGGTAGACCACGCGGTATCCGCTCCGCAGGATGCAGTTGGTGAGGGCGCGGTCCTCGCCGATGGTGGCGGGCACCCCCATGAAGGTCTGGTCGACCCAGGGGCGCAGGTGTTCGTGGACGAGGGAGGCCCTGTAGGCGGACAGGGCTCCCGGCGTGCAGTAGACGCCCCCGTAAACACTCTGTCCCGATCGGACGAAATCGAACGCCGTGGTGAAGGACACGTCGAGCATGCTCGGTATGGCTCCGTCCCGGCGGTTGAGAACCCGGACGTTGCCCGCGACGGCGCCGACCCTCGACGATGCGACGAACGGGCTGACGAGGCTGCGCAGGGTGCCCGGCAGGATCTCCGAGTCCGAGTCGATCGTCACGTACACCTCTCCGACGGCGTGGTGGAAGCCGGCAAGAAGGGCCTGGCGCTTGCCCCGGTTCTTCGGCTGGCGGATTAGCCGGAGCCGGTGAGGGAACTCCTTCCGGGCACGCACCATCCACTGGTAGGTGTCGTCGGTCGAGCCGTCGTCCACGCAGATCACGCGCATCTTGTGGTCGGGGTAGTCGCTGGCCATGACCGAACGGACGGTGCCAAGGACCTGGAAACCCTCGTTGTAGGCCGGGATCACCACGGTGACCAGAGGGAGGTCTGCGTCGGACGCGGGCGGGACGGCCCGGTATCTCATTGCCATCCATATCCGCCAGGCCAGCACCCCGAAGCCCAGAGCCGCCATGCTGATGGTCAGCACGTTGAGGGAAAACACGAACGCCCGGATGAGGGACGTGTTTCTGGCTGACTGGACCACGCTGGTCCACACGAACAAACCGACCAGCAAAGCGGTCACGGCGAGCAGCCAAACGTAAATTGTGTCGACGCTCTTGCCTCGGTAATGGGCTCCGCTCTGCACCGGTGTGCCGAGTTCGGCGGGCGCGCGGTGGCGGGGAGGGGAGGGCAGTCCGGGCGGTGGGACCGGCGCGCTGCCCGGAGTATAGGACAAGGATTGATGGGCTCTCCGTGAGATGGCGGCCATGTGTGGCTGTCGTCCTCCGCGGGGGCGGGCCCTCATCGGGCCGCTCCGGCGTTTCGGGGCCCCCGGAGGGCGTCTGCATCCGGTGCCTGCAGACACGCACCGGCACGGGGGACGCTCCTCGGGACCGCTTTTTGTCAGGGAAAAGGTTTTAGGTTTGCGCCGTTCTGGCCAGTCTCCCCGTCGCTGGGACGAGAAAAGCGCGGGCACCCGCCCGACGTCAGGAAGAATATAGACAGGTACGGCCCAAAGGTCAAGGGGTGACGCTCGGCGGGCCGGACGCCCGACTTCTGCACGGCGGTTTACCGCTGGAAGGCGTACGAGATCTTGAAGAAGAACTGCTGCTCGGCTGGCCGGATGCCCCGCCCGGGGACGTAGGACCGATCGTCGCCGTAGCCCACGTAGAGCACGCTCTGCCAGTTGAGACGGTAGGAGTAGAGCAGCGATCCCTGGAGAGATGAAGACCTCCGTGCCACGGAGTACGTGTAGAGGGCGGGGTCCCTGTCCGTGTTCACCCACTGAACGATCGCCCGGATGTAAGACTTGGCCGAAAAGCTGAGGAGCGTTTTCAGCCTGGCCACGTCCGCGGTGAAGAGGCGCCCGCGGCGACCCGCTTCATTCGTCACGTTCAGCCAGTCGTGTTCCCCCTCCGCGATGAAGGACAAACGGTCGATGGGGCGGTAGGTGAACCCGTACTGCACCGTTCCCCCGTTTCCCAGCCTGATATTGTCGAAGTCCACCTGTTGCCCGACATCGCCGTAGATCGAAAAACTCGTGAGGTGGTCCCCCGGCGACCAGTTAAAGGTGAAGTTCCCGTTATGGTAGGTGAAGATGCGCGGTCCAACGCGCTGCTCCCACTTGACGGCCGTCATGTCCCCGTAAAGGTTGCGTTTACCCTTGAACTCGGTGCCCACCGCCCACCGGCCGGTGAGGACACCGCCCGATTCCTGCCAGGACTGCTGGAGATTGAGGTAGGGGCCCACCCAGGTGAAGAAGTTGTCCGGGTACCAGTTGCGGGCGATCCACTGGTGGAGTTGGCGGTACCCGACCTGGGGGACGAAGCCGTCCTGTGCCCTGAAATTGGCCCCTACGTCCGTATAGGACGTGTTGCTGTTCCATTTTGTCGTGCTGTAGTTCCATTGCAGAGAGAGCGCGCCTGCCGAAATGTTTCGTCCGTCCCAGGAGGAACTGATGTCCGGACGGTCGGGTACCTGCGTCGTACTGAAGAGGTATTGACCCGTAATCTGGTTCCGTTCGTCGGGGTTCCATTGAAAGTCGGGCCCGACCACGCGGTTGGAGCCGTTGCCCTGGTTCTCCCTGTCAGTGAACAGGAACCCCAGGTACGACCGGCCGATGTCGCGGCGCAACCGGCCGATGGTGACCATGGAACCGAAATCCTGCGGAAGGAACTGCGAGGACTCTGGGCCGGGCTCCACGATGCTGCCGCCGCCCCGGTCCTGAGCCGTCAGGAGCGTGTACGAGTATTCGCCGGCCTTGCCCGTAATCCTGGCTCCCCACCGGGGCGACGTGATGGTCCGGGTGTAGACCGCCTGGATGGGTGTCTGGAACAGGTCGACCCCCTCCATGAAAAAGGGACGCTTCTCCGGGTAAAAGAGCGCGAACCGCTGGTTCTCGGTCACCTGGGCCACGTCCGACTCCACCTGGGAGAAGTCGGGGTTCAAGGTGAAGTCGAGGGCCGTGTTGGCGTCGGGTGTCCACTTTGCGTCGACCCCTCCGTCCATGGCCACCGGCAGGTTTCTGAAAGAAGTGCCCGGCACGCCCCGGGCGTAGCCCCTCTCTTTTCCCGTCACGTAGGGGGCCACGGTCCAGTTGCCTCCGGCTGGAAGGCCTGTGATGCCCGTGAATTCCATCTCGCGGCACTGGATGCAGTTGGCGCCCCGCGGGATCTTGACGCTCCAGATCTGGTACCGGTTGTCGCGCGGGTAGTTCCTGACGAAGATTACGCCCCACGTCTGTGGACTGGTCTTGGGGTAGCGAAGGGAGGACAGGGGAATCCGGAACTCGGCGTCCCAGCCCGTGGAAGTCACCCGGGCGGCGCCGTCCCAGAAGAAGTCGGGGGAGAAGTCCTCCTGGCCCGTGGCGTCGTTCCGGGTGCCGTCACTCTGGATGCCCCTGGGGTTCAGGAAGAACTCCTGTGCGGTCAGGTGACTGTTGCGCGCGTCAAAAAGGACCCCCACAAAATCCTCGTTTGAAGAGAGGCCGTCCCGCTCTGTGAAGGGCATGCGGATGGCCGAGGGATCCGGGTCCTCGCACCGAAAGGCGATGTAGACGTAGCGGCTGTCGTAGGTAATCCATGCGGTCGTTCTCACCGGTGGCGCGGTGTTGTCCGCGGGGCTCACTTCGTAGAAGGTCGAAATCCGGTCGGCGTCCTTCCAGCCTGGATCTGAAAGATTCCCGTCCACTCTGATTTTGCCCGACGTGCGTCGAAGCCTTAGCGAAGGCCTCGATCCGGCCAGTATGCGGGGCGCCCACACCATCGAGATCGTCAGAGCCAGAGCGATGCAGGACAGAGTCAGACGCCGGGTGTGAATCATATGCCGCTTCTCCTTGATGTCGCGGCCGTGGCGCCGCGCCTGATGTGGACAACGGGCTCCCGGCCCGTTGAGAATTTTGTGTAAAACGCATTCAGTCGGGCACCGCTCGTCAGAGAGGGTCGGCCTGCCTTCAGTCTTGGCTTGATCTTTGAAAGGCATTCGCCTCTCATGAGCACCTCCCCGCAGTTCGAGCATACGTATGCGGAGGCGAAAGGGTTTCCGTCAGGGAGAACGCAATGCGAGATCCCACCCCGGTCCGGATATAGCAGCCCGTCAACGAGGCGCACCCCGCCCGAAACATTGGTGGTTTGTTCGTGTTCTCGTTGGGGCGGCCCCGCCAGGTTGGAGATTATAGCATTCGAAGGAGGCTATTTTCTGGTCTCGGGCAGGCCGGCCCGGCGCCAGGCGAGCATGCCGCCGGCCAGCTGGAGCGCCGTTCCGTAGCCGTGGAGGCGGAGCAGGCGCACGGCCGGGACGCTGCGATGGCCGCTCAAGCAGATCGCGACGACCGGGAGGTCGGGCTTGAACGGAAGCGAACCGACCTGCGTTCCCAGGGCGGCAAGCGGCACGTGGATTGCTCCGGCGAGGTGGCCCTGCTGCCACTCGTGGTCCGTCCTCACGTCCAGGATCTGTAGCTTCTTGCCTTCCCGCTTTATCCTCCTCGCGAGTTCCTGTGCGCTGATTTCGGGGGCTGAACCGAAGGGGAGCCACCAGAAGAGCCTGAGGAGCATGGAGCCTTTCGAAGTCTGACCCATGACGCATCTCCCATGCGGATGTCGCGGGGTTGTCCGCGAACCGCGCATTATAACGCAATCCTGTGCACAGAAATTTTCGGACTCGCCCGGAGGGTGGGCGGAGCTACGGATCAAGGTTGGATCAGAGGAAGGCCGAACGGCGCATGGCACGATGCGGGGGGATTCCCGAGAGGCCTGCGCGTGTCTTCGGCGTCCGCCCGGCCCGGCGGAGTCTGCATCGTTGTTCATTCCGCATGCATGAGCACGTGCCACTTGGGACGCCGCCAGCTGTCCCGGAACGCGCTCTCGTCGACTTCGGCTGCCCCGCGGTTCCTTTCGTCGCCGTCCAGGAAGAGGACGAGGTCGAACTGGCCGCGCCCGTCTGCGGCCTCTTCGTGGTAGGTGCGCGCGAACTCATTGACCGGTACGACCCTGTGACCGGCCACGTCGACGACGGGAACGTGCAGACCGGGCAGGCCGCCGTTGCCCTCGTAGGCCTTCAGGACGAGTTCGCTGCAGACGAGCGCCGAATCCGATGCGAAGTCGAAGGAGAAATCGTAGGGCCGCCCCACGTAGTGCAGGGCGCGCCGGATGGCGGCGGCCTTGGAGACGGCCGGCAGTCTGGGGCGCAGAACCGCGAGTCCGTCGCAGGCAGCTGAGCGTTCCAGGCTCGTGAAGACCACGCCCGGGGCCAGGGCTTCGATCACGCGGAAGGGCGCGCCGTTCCGGTCTTTTCCCGTCACCATGCGCTCGTACGCGTCCGCGTTGGCAAGGGAAAGACATTCCTCGAACGAGCCGACGCCGGGCGTCTGACCCTCCACCCACCGGCGGACGTCCGGGTCCGCAGCGAGGCCCCGTCGCTCGGCGGCGGTGCCGGCGTAGAGCGCCGCGTGGGTCCAGAACCCGGGAATGCCCAGGTTGGTGAAAGCCCACTCGCGCCTCTGGAGCAGGATGTCCCCGGGTTGGAGACGGGAGATGACAGATCGCGCTCTCCGCGGCGTGATATTCCAACCGTTGCGGACGGGGAGCCTCATGCGGCTCAGCGTGAGGGATGCCTTCTTCTGAAGGGGAAACCACGCTCGGACCGCGGTCTTGCGAACGACGGCCAAGGCGTTGCGGGCTGTCAGTACAGGGCCTTGCGTCTCCCCGTACATCCAGAGGGCCTCGGTATCGGTTTCGAGCGCGGCGGCGAGGTCCGGGTCGTCGGGCGGACCGATGGCGGAGAGCAGGGCGGACAAAAGGCCGAACTCGGTACCGCGCACTGCGCTGAGAAAGCGAAATTTGTAAGCGTCGTAGGTTCGGGGCGGCAGCCCGAACTCCGGCACACCGTCGTTGAGGATCGCATCCATCAGGGGATCGCGTTCGGCGAGGGCGATGAAGTCCAGGGCCGAGCGGTACTGGGCCAGCCAGGCGGCGGCGAACAGGCGGAGCGCGGACTCTCGCTTGCGCCGTCCTCTCACCGTGGCCCAGCCCGACCGGGCGGCGGCCATTCGGTCCAGTCCCAGGGTGAGATCCAGGACCCGCTGCCAGGTGAGCCACATGGACTCCTTTTCTTCACGCGACGGGAAGAGGCCTTGCGGCCTGCACACCGCCGGAAAGAGGTCCTCTCT
>JBJKRE010000137.1:0-8314 GCA_046704825.1 Acidobacteriota bacterium | reverse complement strand
TTCGGCGGGGCCATCATCATGTCCCTGGTGTTCTACGTTCAGGCGCGAAAGGTGGCCCTCAACCAGATCAGGGAGTCCTACCGAAGCCTCGGGACCATGGTGGCCGGACTCTCTCGTTACGACATGCAGTTCAACAAGTCCGGGCTAAAGGACACCGTGGATTCCATGGAAAAGTCCGACCCCAACCTTCTCTGGGTGGCCTTCGTGGACGACAAGGGGACGACCCTCGCATCCGGCGGTCCCCTGAAGAAGGCCCCCTTCACGGCACTGAGTAAGATGACCGGCAAGCTCAGCCTGTCGAACATTTCCACCGCGAAGGGCGAGGGACTGCTGATCCGCGTGCCCATCGAGGTTACGGTAGCCCCGACGAGCGGCATCGGCGACATCGGGTTCGAAGCGCCCGCCCCCGCCAGCGCGATCGAGAAGACCAAGACCATCGGCGAACTCAGGATGGTGGCCGGTCTGGCCCCACTGACCTCGCTGCGGCAGGGGTACGTGGCTTTCGGGGCGCTGGTGGTGCTCCTGGGCCTCGTCGCCGGGACGATCGTGTCCGTTCTCATCACGCGCTACTTCACCGCCCCGATCTACGGCATGACCGACTTCGCCAGGCAGATCGCCGGCGGGAACCTCACGGGGTACCAGGGCTCGCTGGCCCGAAAAGACGAAATGGGGCGCCTGATCGCGTCCTTCCACGAGATGTCCGCCAACCTCGCGCAGATCGTTCGGGAGATCAGGGGCGCCTTCCGGCGCGTGGAAGACGGCATGGAAACCATGCGGCACAACCTTGGGGCCACTCTCGACAACACCAGAGACCAGCAGGGCGCCTCGGCCAAGGTGGCCGACCAGGTCGAATCCATACAGTCGGCGGTGTCCGAGATCGCCCACCTCATGGAAGGCCTGTCGGAACTGGCCGAGGAGGTCAGTTCGTCCGTGCTGGAGATGATCGCGAGCATCGACGAAATCGCCGCCAACACAGGGGGGCTCAACGACACGGTCAACACGGTGGCGTCCACCCTCACCCAGAACGTGGCGGCCAACAAGGAAATCGACGCGTCGGCGGAGAAGCTGAACCGCTTCGTGGAGGACACCTCCGCGGCCATGACCGAAATGGAAGGCAGCATCCGCCAGATCGGCCAGAACGCGGCCCAGACGAAGCAGGCCACCGAACTGGTCGCGGACGAGGCCGGGGCCGGGACGCGCGCCATGGAGAAGTCCAGCGAAACCATCGAGAAGCTGAGGGCGTCCTTCGAGTCGACCGTCGACGTCATGAGACTGCTGGGCAAGCGGAGCGGCGAAGTCGGCAACATTCTGTCCGTCATCGACGAGGTCATGGAGCAGACGCACCTCCTGGCTCTCAACGCGGCCATCATCGCCGCCCAGGCCGGGGAGCACGGCAAGCCGTTCGCGGTGGTGGCCGGCGAAATCAAGGATCTGGCCGCCAAGACATCGGTTTCGACCCGCGAGATCTCGGCGATCATCGACAGCGTGCAGCGGGACGTCCAGCAGGCGGTTGAAAGCGTCGACGCCCAGAGGGCTCTCGTGGAGGATTCCGTGGGGGTGTCGCGCGAGGCCGCCAAGGTCTTCGGCCGGATCGAAGAGGCCGTGAAGCCCTCCCTGCAGATGGTCCAGGAGATCGCGCGCGCCACGGCCGAACAGGCGAAAGGGGCCGCGGGGATCGTCCGGTCCACCGAGCAACTCCGCGACCTCGCCCACCAGCTGCGCCAGGCCACCAAGGAGCAGACGCTCGGAAGCGAGCAGATTCTCGACGCCGTGAACAGGATCCGTTCGCTTTCCGAGGAAATGCAGAGGGCCACGGCCGAACAGAGTGCCGGCTCGAGCCTCATCCGGCAGGCCATGGACCGCCTGACGGCGGCCATCTCGGACGTGCTCGCCCAGAACCAGGCCCAGAGTTCCGCGGGCAAGACCGTGGAACAGGTCATGAAGACTTTCGCCGAGAAGAACAGGGCCAACGTGGAGAGCATCAAGCAGGCGTCCGAACAGGTGGATGCCCTGTCCGCGCGGGCAGAGGATGTGAGCCGCGTGCTGAGCCGGTTCCACGTAGAGGACAGCTAGGGTGTCGGAATTTTCAAGCATCCTTCAGCTCAAAAAGGAGCGCAAGGAGGTCGAGGAAGAGCTGATCTTCCTGGGCTTCGAGGCGGGCACGCAGTCCTACGCCCTGGGTGTCTTCGCCGTGAGGGAAATCCTCCGGATCCCGAAGATTTACTCCCTGCCGCGGGTGCCTTCGTTCGTGAAGGGCGTGATCGATTTGAGGGGGGCGATCCTGCCGGTCATCGACTTCAAGGAGCGCCTCGAACTCGGGTCGGTGGACCCGGCGAAGGGGCGGGTCGTGGTGGTGGTGATCAACAACACGTCCGTGGGGCTCCTGGTCGATGCCGTCGAGGAGGTTTTCCGCTCATTGCCGGATCAGATCAAGCCGCCGCCCGAGATGTTCGACAAGCCGGCCTTCCGCTTCATCGACGGCATGGTCCGGTTCGGCGATCGTCTCTACCTCCTGCTCAACCCTCTCGACCTTCTGACGCCTAAGGAAGTTGACACGTTGGAATCCCAGTCCTGGTCCCCCCGGAAGTAGGCGACCGATGAGTTCGAATCAAAAGCCGATTTCCTGTCTGGAGGGGAGCCTGTTGGAGTATGGTCTGTCGCCGTCGGAGGCCGGCCTCCGGCTGAAGCGGTGGTGCGACCTGGGCGTTTCACGGGCGGTGCTCTGTCCCGGCCTACTGGCAGAGATACGCCCGGATGACTTCGACGGCATGACCTTCGTCGGCGCCGTCGCGTTCCCGTCGGGCGGCACGACCTTGTCCACCAAGAGGATGGAACTCCTTGAGTGCGTTCGGCTGGGGGCCGCAGAAGCGACCGTGGTGCTCACTCCGCCGCACGTTCTGGACATGGCGACGGCGTCGCTGGAGGACGAGATGCGGGCCCTGCTCGCCACCGCGCCCGAGCTCAGGGTCCGATTCCTCGTAGAGGCCGGGCGGCTGGACGAGGCGGGCTTGACCCATCTGACCCGCCTGCTGAGGTCCGTGTCGCCGAGCGCTCTGGTCACCTCCAGCGGCCTGTACCCGCCCCACTGCGGTCACGAAAGGGTCAAGGCCCTGCGCGCCAGGATGAACCGGAAGATATCCATCGTGGTCGGCCACGAGCTGAAGGACCGCGAGGCGTGGGAGGCCTACCGGGAATCCGGCGCCGACCGCTTCGTGACGAGCCGCCCCGAAGCCTTTGCGGAGATTTTGCCGTGAAACGTGGAGCAAAGCGAGCCCTTACGTGGATCATAAGCCTGGGTCTCACTGCGGTCCTGATGTACTTCTTTCTGCACAAAGCCAACTTCGCGGACGTGGCCCGCGAGACCGAGAACGCGTCGCTGTCCTTTCTCGGACTTGCGGTGCTCCTCGAAGTGGTGTCGATCGTCATGAGAGCCTACCGGTGGGGCGTCATGCTGCGTTCCGTAAAGAAGGGCATCCCCATGGCCCCGTTGCTCAAAGCGACCGTCGTGTCCTTCACCATGACTGGCCTCATCCCGGGGCGGGTCGGCGAGGTCGGCAAACCCTACCTGCTCTCTGTCTGGCAGAACCTCCCCTTCGGATCGCTCCTCGCGTCGGTCGTCCTCGAGCGGGCCATGGACCTGGTGGCGCTCGTCATCCTGTGGTTCGGGTTCGTCTTCTTCGGGAGCCAGGGCATTTCGCCCGGCGCGGACGAGGCCATGAGGATCTTCACGGACCTCTCCTGGGGGCTCCTCGTCGCAGCGGTGGCCGGCGGCATCTTCCTGTTCTGGCTGGTGCCGAGGCGCCGGGTTCTGGACCGGATGGCCCGGCGCAGCGAGCGGCTCAGCCGCCACCCCCTGCTGCTGAAGGTCGTGCGGAAGGTGCTCAAGTTCGTCGAGGGACTGGGCACCTTTCAGAAGAAGCGGACCATCCTCTGGGTGACCGTCCTTTCCGTTCTCATCTGGGGGTGCATCGCGGGTTCCGCCTGGGCCCTGATCAAGGCGCTCAGGCTCCACCTGCCCATCGGCGCCTCGGTGCTCCTCCTCATGTTCGTTTCCTTCGGGGCGGCCATCCCGACGCCGGGGGGCATAGGCGGTGTCCACAAGGCCATCCAGATCGCACTCGTCACCTTCTACTCCGTCGGGACCGAGACGGCCATAACCGCCGGCATCCTCGGGCACGCCACCATGTTCTTCCCGGGCATCCTCTGGGGACTGGGCTACCTCGCCCTTGGCCGGGTGCACCTCCGCGAACTGAGGGAGGTGGCGAGGGCGTCCTCGGAGAAGGCGGACGAGCTGGCCGAATCCGCCGAAAAGGCCAACGGTTGACGGCGTGCGCACGTGCGCCCGGCGGCGCGGTGGGCAGGTGAGTACGTCAGTCGGTGAGTCCGGCGCAGATCGGCCTGTGAAGATGTGACCGCCGACCGCGGACCGCCGACGGCCGACCACCCTCACGACCCTCTTAGGCCCCAGCCCGGCGCCTTCCAGCGCGGTGAGCAGGTGAGCACGTCAGTCGGTGAGTCCGGTGCAGGTTGGCCTTTGAAGATGTGACCGCCGACCGCCGCGGAGGGCCATTCTGCCCTCTTCCAAGTCCTGACTTGCTCCTCTCTTCCTCTCGTCCTCCCTGTTCATCCCTGCTTCGAAGGCCTTCCGTCTGCCGAAGTATGAATAAGGCCTTTCTCAATTCTTCCTCTGCGTCCTCTGTGCCTCTGCGGTGAGATTCCTTCCCTCCGAAGGCCCGTCCCCGACCGTCTTTGCTTTAGCCTTTAGCCCTCCGGCCTCAGCGCTTGGGAGACAAAGGTCCTCCGCATACACTTCCGCCTTCCGATTTCCGCCTTTCCACCGGCCCGCCGTCCCTCAAATCCCAATTCCCAAATCCGAAATCCCAAATTTCCCTCGCCCCTTGAACCGCGGAGCCGCTCTGGGTAAACTCGTGGTTGGAGGAAAACCGTGCGCTGTCCCTTTTGCGGTCATTCGGAAGACAAGGTCGTGGATTCCAGAGAGGTCTCCGCGGGCAAGAGCATCCGGCGCAGGCGTGAGTGCCTGGAGTGTCACAGGCGTTTCACGACCTACGAGAACATCGAGACGGTGCCCTACCGCGTGATCAAGAAGGACGAGCGCAGAGAGAAATTCGACAGGGACAAACTCCTGAACGGCCTCGTGAGGGCCTGCGAAAAGCGCCCCGTCGCCACGGCGGACCTCAACGCAATCGTCGAGAGGGTCGAAAGCCACCTGCAGAATGCGCCGGATCGTGAGATCTCGACCAGCGAGATCGGCAACATGGTCATGGAGGGGCTGAAGGATCTGGACCAGGTGGCCTACGTCCGGTTCGCCTCCGTCTACCGGCAGTTCGGGGACATCAGCGAATTCCTGGAAGAGGTCAAGCACCTGCTCGAGCCCAAGCGGGAAGGAGACGGACCATGAAGGGTATGCTCACGTCCTTCCTGGACCTCGTCCACCTTCGGGCGGAGATGAACAAGCTTTTCGAGGCCCTTCAGAACCTCCAGTGCACCGAGGACGTGCCCGACTCGGGCACGGTCACGCCGTACGACATCCTCGAAACGCCGGAGCACATCCTCGTGGAAGTTGACCTTCCCGGCGTGAACCCGAAGAGCCTCAAGATAGTGGCCCGAGGCGCCCTGGTGACCATTCAGGGGGAGCGAAGCCGGGCCAAGAACAGCGGCATCATCGCGTACCACCTCATGGAAAGGGACCGCGGAGGGTTTACCCGGACGCTCACGGTGGACGGTGCACTCGACACGCACCAGGCGACAGCGGACTACCGGACCGGCGTCCTGTCCATCAAGTTCCCAAGGCTTCCAGAACGCCGGGGACGGACCACGCGGATTCCCCTGAACACTGAAGGATAGTCCCCGATGGCAAAAGAAAACGCCCAGTCACCGGCCTTGCCGGCGAGGTTGCCCGTGTGGGAATTGGACGAGAGGGTGGTTTTTCCTCTCGCCCTTTCGACCATCCCCATCCCCATCCCCGAGAGCAAGGAACTGCTCGAGGAAGCGCACGCCCAGGGCGACTACCTGGCCATTTTTCCGGTCTCGAAGGGTCATCGCAGACACACGACGGGCACGGGCGTCGTGGCCCTCTTGCTCCGCATGGCGCCCTCGGGTAATCCCGGCGTGGGGCTCGTCCTCGTGCAGGGGGTGGCGCGGGCCAGGCTGTCGCTGGAACGCCGGCGCGGCTTCGTGCGCTGGGCCAAGGTCCAGGCCGTGCCCGACCAGATGGAGCCCTCCGCGCGGCTGACCGCCTCGGCGCTCGTACGGGGCATTCTGCAGAGGCTCGACGACCTGTCGGGAACGGCCAAGGGCGTGGCCAGCGAGGTCAGGGCCTTCCTGAACACCGTAGAAGACCCCGGGCGGGTGGCGGACCTGGTGTCGGCCCAGCTGGACCTCTCCTTCGACCGTTCGTGCAGGCTCCTGGAAGAGCCGGACGTGGTCAAGCGGCTCAACCTGCTGCTGGACGAACTGTCCATGGAACTTGAGATCCAGGCCATCCAGGACAAGCTGAACAAGCAGACCCGCGACGAGATGGACAAGCGCCAGAGGGAGTACTTCCTGCGTCAGCAGCTCGAGACGATCCAGGCCGAGCTTTCGGGTGCGGAGGGGGGAGACCCGAGCGGCGAACTGGGTTACAGGATGCGTCTCGAGAGCCTGACCCTGGTTCCGGAGGTCCGGTCGGTGCTGGAGAAGGAAGTGGCCAAGCTGAGCCGCTTCGGCCCCTTCTCAGAGGAGCTGAGCCAGATCCGGTCCTATCTCGATCTCGTCTTCGACCTGCCGTGGGGCGTCGTCACCACGGACCAGCTCAACCTCGCGAAGGCCCAGAAGAACCTCGACCAGGAACACTACGGTCTGAAGAAGGTCAAGGAGCGGATTCTCGAGTACTTGGCGGTCTCCAAGCTCAAAGGCGGCAACCCCGGTACCCTCTTCTGCTTCGTGGGCCCGCCGGGAGTGGGCAAGACCTCCCTCGGCAGGGCCATAGCGCGCACGCTCGACCGGAAGTTCGTCCGCATGTCTTTGGGCGGAGTCCGGGACGAGGCGGAGATACGGGGCCACCGGAGGACGTACATCGGCGCCATGCCGGGGCGGATCATCCAGGGCATCAAGAACGCGGGGACCATGAACCCGGTCTTCGTTCTGGACGAGGTGGACAAGATGGGCTCGGACTGGCGCGGGGATCCCTCCTCGGCGCTCCTCGAGGCCCTGGACCCCGAACAGAACCGGGAGTTCGTGGACCACTACCTGGGGTTCCCCTTCGACCTGTCGCGCGTCATGTTCATCGCCACGGCCAACACGCTCGACGGAATCCACCCGGCACTCCTGGACCGCCTCGAGATTCTCGAACTCCCCGGCTACACCGAGGAGGAGAAGCTCGCCATCGCCAAGCAGCACCTTCTGCGGAAGCAGGTGGAGGCGCACGGACTGAAGGACGTGGACCTGTCCATCCCGGACGAAACCATCCTTGCCCTCATGAGGCGCTACACCCGGGAAGCGGGAGTGCGGGGGCTGGAGCGCGGCATCGAGGCCCTCCTCAGGAAGGTCGCCCGCAAGGTGGCCGCCGGGTCCCGGAGTTCTTTCACCATCCGCAGCCGGGATCTCACGTCTTTCCTCGGGCTCCCCCGGTTTTTCGAAGACGAGCGTCTGCGGCGCGACACGGCGGGCGTGGCGACGGGGCTGGCCTGGACGGAGACGGGCGGCGAACTGCTCTTCATCGAAGCCACCGCCACACCCGGGTCGGGCGGGCTCACGCTCACCGGCCAGATGGGCGAGGTGATGCGGGAATCGGCCCAGGCGGCCCTGACCTACATCAAAGAGCACATCGGCCACTGGGGCCTCGAACCGAAGGACATCAACAAGAAAGACCTGCACATCCACGTGCCCGAGGGAGCCATCCCGAAGGACGGCCCTTCGGCGGGCATAACCATGGCCGTGGCCCTCCTCTCCACGCTCACCGGCAGGGCCGCGCCGCGCACCATGGCCTTTTCGGGGGAGATCACCCTGCGAGGCAAGGTCCTTCCAGTCGGGGGCCTGAGGGAGAAGCTTCTGGCGGCCCAGCGCGCCGGACTCAAAACGGCGCTGCTGCCCTATGGCAACCGCAACGAGCGGCGAGAACTGCCCGCCTCCATCACCAAGTCCATGGAACTGGTGTGGGTCAAGGACATGGCCCAGGTCTTCAGACTGGCTTTCCCTGGGATGGAAAAGCCGAGAAAGAGCGCCGCCTCGTCGGCCAGGACGCATCCGCGCAAGCGCAGCCGACCAGCCAAGTGAGGCGGGGGGACCCTCGGGCGCGAAGGCGTCAGTTCTGAGG